>NZ_JBSFDF010000029.1:0-103995 GCF_053593795.1 Streptomyces sp. NPDC002104
ACCCGGCTGGCACCCTTCGAGCACACCCTCACGGCCGTCGACAGCGACCAGCAGGCCGTGGGGATCTTCGCCGGCTGGCAGTTCGGGCCAGGGCGGGCCCGCCCCGACCGCACCATCCGTGCTCTCCATCCCCTACGCACGAGGAGCGCCCATGGCGCAGCAGGAGCGAGCCGAGCGGACGCGCAGGGCTCTGATCGACGGCGCCGCCAAGGCCATTGACCTCTACGGGTACGAAGGGGCCTCGCTCGCGGTGATCTGCACCGCCGCGGGAGTGACGAAGGGCGCCCTGATGTACCACTTCCCCGCCAAGGACGACCTGGTCAGAGCGGTGCGCACCGAGGCCCGGCAGACGATCGTCGGCGCGCTGGGCGCCGTACCGCACCGCGGGATGCGGCCCCTGCAGACCGCCGTCGACATGACGCACGCGGTCGCCGGGCGGCTCGGGCACGATCCCGTCGTACGGGCGGGCGCCCGGCTGACCCGGGAGTTCGTGCACTACCCCGACGGCAGCGTCTCCTGGACCGACGCCGTCCGCGAGGAGCTGGCCGACGCCCTCGCCGGTGCGGCCGACCCCTGGGGGACGGCCGCGCAGCTCGTGTACTCACTGATCGGGATGGACGTGTGCCTGCGCGGGGAGGAGCACCGCCCGGGCCGTTCCTGCGGGCCGCTGCGCGGGCACCTGACCCGGCTGTGGCAGCTGATCCTGCCGGGGATCCTCGCGGCGCCGCAGGCCGTGGAGCTGTACCGGGCCGAGGGCTCCTCGCCGTACTGCGCCTTCGCGGCCGCGCCCGAGCCCGTGCACACCGGGCCGCGGGGATGAGCGCGGAGCGCGCGGACCGCGCGGACCGCGCGGGGGCGACGATCGGGACGGGGACGGGGACGGGCATGGGCATGGGGATGGGCGCGGCGACGAGGGCGGCGATGGGGGCGAGCGTGCCCGATCCGCGTCCGCTGACCGGTGAGCCGCTCAGCCTGGACCTCCTCAACACCCACTGGCACGACCGGTACGGCCGCTACGACCTGCTGGACTCCACCGCCGGCCTCGCGTGCTGGCTGGCCGGGTCCCGGGTGGCCGCCGCGTACGCCGGCGGCGAACTGCGCGCCGACCGGACCACCCTGACGGCCGCCCGGGCCGCCCGCTCCGCGCTGGCCGGTGTGGTCGGGCGCTCCGATGCGGGGCCGGGGGCGCTCGACGCCTTCAACCGGCTGCTCGACGCGGGCCGGATCCGCCGGCTGCTCACGGCCGCCGGGCCCGTGGAACGGCTGGAGGCGCCCGACTCGGGCCGCCTGTTCGGGTACCTCGCGGCGGCGGACTACCTCCGGCTGCTCAACACCGCGGCGGACCGGGTGCGCAGTTGTGCCAACCCGACGTGCGGGCTGCGCTTCCACGACGTCAGCCGCAACGGCACCCGGCGCTGGTGCACGAGCACCGGCTGCGGCAACCGCGCGAAGGCGGCCCGTCACTACGCCCGCCGGACGGCGTCCACGGCCTGACCCGAGCTCCTCGAACGCCGGAGGGGCCGGCCGCACCGCGCGGCGATGGTGCCCACGCAGCTCAGGACGAGGCCCACGGCCGTCCCGGCCGCGGTCAGCGGCGATCGCCGCCTTCGACGGCCGCCGGGACACCGGACCGGCAGACGTGCGCCGACCTGCTGAACATCCGCCGGGGGCAGCGCGGCGCGGACGTCCCCGCGGGCCGCACCGCCTGCTGCGGGAACTGCCCGCCTGACCGGCCGGCTCCGAAGGACTTCCGGGTGATGTCGCCCTGGCGTCACTCTGGCGCACCATGGTGTCACTGCTCTGACCAGCATTTTTATATGTCGCGACATCACTGTGCAGCACAGTGGCGCCACATTGGCTCGACATGGCGCCATCCCTGTGCCATGCTGGGGACATGGACCTCACGCCCTACGTCTCCACACTCCGCCAGGAGCTCGCCGTCGCCGCCGAGGCCGGCGGCGACGAAGCCCGCAAGCTGGCCGAGAGGCTCACCGCTCCCCTGGAGTCGGCGACCCGCCTGACCCTGCTCAACGTGCTCTCCGCCGCGATGGACGAGATCACCCGCGAACTCGCCCCCGGCTCGGTCGACGTACGGCTGCGGGGGCTCGATCCCGAGTTCGTGGTGACGCTGCCGGCCGGCGAGAACCACGCCCCCGTGGAGCCCGCCACCGCCGAACCGCTCGCACCGCACGCATCCGCCGAAGGCGACGAGGGCGGCACCGCCCGCGTCAACCTGCGCCTGCCGGCCCACCTCAAGGCCCGCGCCGAGGAGGCCGCGAGCCGCGAAGGACTCTCGGTCAACGCATGGCTGGTGCGCGCCGTATCGGCCGCGGTGGACGGCGGAGCCAGGCCGCGCCCGGCGGAGAAGTCCCAGAGCGTGGGGCAGAGCTTCACCGGCTGGGTGAGCTGACCGGGCCCGGCTCCAGCACCGCACATCACCGCACCGCATCACTTCACCCCCACCACGTCCCACCAGCGGGGACGCCCAGAAGACCCAAGAGGACGGGACAGCCATGCCTACTTTCGACACCTCCGAAGCGATCTCGGTCACCGCGCACGTGGAGGCCGGCTCCATCCAGTTCACCGCGGGCGACCGCCTCGACACCGTCGTCGCGGTGCGGCCCCGGGACCCCAAGCGCGACAAGGACGTACGGGCCGCCGAGCAGACCGAGGTCGCGTACCACAGCGGTGTGCTGACGGTCCGGACGCCCAAGTCCAACCCGTTCGGCAAGCCCGGCATCGTCGACGTGACGGTCGACCTGCCCACGGGCTCGCACGTGGACACGGCCGGCGCCTGGACCCAGGTGCTCGGCGAGGGACGGCTCGGCGAGGTCCGGGTGAAGACCTCGTCCGGCGACGTGCGCCTCGACACGACCGGCCCGCTCAGGCTGACCGCCTCGCACGGCTCGATCACCGTGGACCGGGCCGAGGGCGCGACCGAGATCACCACCAGCTCCGGCAGCGTGCGCCTCGGCTTCGTCGGCGGCCCCGCCGTCCTGAAGAACTCGCACGGCACCACGACCGTCGGAGCCGCGGCCGCCGAGCTGCGGGTGAGCGGCGCCAACGGTGACATCGAGATCCGGCGTGCCGAGGACTCGGTCACCGCCAAGACCGCCCACGGCACCCTGCGGGTGGGCGAAGTCGTCCGCGGCACCGTGGAACTGGAGACCTCCTACGGGGCCATCGAGGTCGGCGTCCGCGAGGGCACGGCCGCCTGGCTCGACGTCAGCTCCGGCTCCGGCCAGGTCCGCAACACCCTGACCGCGTCCGGGAGCCCGGACGGGAACGCGGACACCGTCAAGGTCCGCGCCCGGACGAAGTACGGCAACATCGACGTCCGCCGCGCGCTCGCCGCCGGGGCCTGACCCTCCACGGAGGGGCCCGACCCTCCTCGTGGCCGTCCCCTCGCTCGCGCAGCCCTTCTTCTTCTTCTCCATCCCCCGTCGCTTCAGCCTTCGAATGGAGGGCTCCATGCCTTCTTCTGTCATGCCCACATCACGTCGACCGGACGGTCACGCGTCTCCGGCCGCCGTCTCCGCGGTCGGTCTGCGCAAGGCCTACGGGGACAAGACCGTCCTCGACGGCATCGACCTGAGCATCCCGGCCGGTTCGGTGTTCGCCCTGCTCGGACCCAACGGCGCCGGCAAGACCACCGTCGTGAAGATCCTGTCCACGCTCATCGCCGCCGACGGCGGACAGGCCCGGGTCGCGGGCCACGACATCGCGGCCTCCCCGGGCGGGGTGCGGGCGGCGATCGGTGTCACGGGGCAGTTCTCCGCGGTGGACGGGCTGATCACCGGTGAGGAGAACATGCTCCTCATGGCGGACCTGCACCACCTGTCCAAGCGGGAGGGGCGACGGGTCACCGCCGAACTGCTGGACCGCTTCGACCTCACCGAAGCGGCGAAGAAGCCGGCCTCCACCTACTCCGGCGGCATGAAGCGCCGGCTCGACATCGCCATGACCCTGGTCGGCGATCCGCGGATCATCTTCCTCGACGAGCCGACCACCGGCCTCGACCCCCGCTCCCGCCACACCATGTGGCAGATCATCCGCGAACTCGTCACCGGCGGGGTGACCGTCTTCCTCACCACCCAGTACCTGGAGGAGGCCGACGAACTCGCCGACCGGATCGCGGTGCTGAACGACGGCAGGATCGCCGCCGAGGGCACCGCCGAGGAACTCAAGCGGCTGATCCCCGGAGGCCACGTACGACTGAGGTTCTCCGACCCGGCCGCCTACCGGTCGGCCGCCGACGCGCTCGGTGAGGTCACCCGGGACGAGGAGGCGCTGGCCCTGCAGATCCCCAGCGACGGCAGCCAGCGCGCCCTGCGCCTGCTCCTCGACCGGCTGGACTCGGCCGGCGTCGAGGCGGACGAACTGACCGTGCACACCCCCGACCTCGACGACGTGTTCTTCGCCCTGACCGCCTCCACCCACCAGACCAAGGAAGACGTCCGATGAGCTCTCTCTCCCTCGCCGTCCGCGACTCGGCCACGATGCTGCGCCGCAACCTGCTCCACGCCCGGCGCTACCCGTCCCTGACGCTGAACCTGCTGCTCACCCCGGTCATGCTGCTCCTGCTCTTCGTCTACATCTTCGGAGACGTGATGAGCGCCGGCCTCGGGGACGGCGGCGGGGGCCGGAGCGAGTACCTCGCCTACCTCGTGCCCGGCATCCTGATGCTGACCATCGGCGGCACCACGATCGGCAGCGCGGTGTCGGTCTCCACCGATATGAACGAAGGGATCATCGCCCGCTTCCGCACGATGGCGATCCACCGCGGGTCGGTGCTCATCGGGCACGTCATCGGCAGCGTGATCCAGTGCGTGATGAGCGTGGTGCTCGTCGGGGCCGTCGCGGTGGCCATCGGCTTCCGGTCCGTCGACGCCACCGCCGTGGAATGGCTGCTGGCGCTGGGTCTGCTGGCGCTCGTCTCCCTGGCGCTCACCTGGATCGCGGTCGGCATGGGCCTGACCAGCCCGAACGCCGAGGCCGCCAGCAACAACGCGATGCCGCTGATGATCCTGCCGCTGCTCTCCAGCGCGTTCGTCCCGGTCGACGCGATGCCGGGCTGGTTCCAGCCGGTCGCCGAGTACCAGCCCTTCACCCCGGCCATCGAGACCCTGCGCGGGCTGCTGCTCGGTACCGGGATCGGCAACAGCGGGTGGATCGCCGTCGCCTGGTGCCTGGGGCTGGCCGTGCTCGGCTACCTCTGGTCCAAGTCCCTGTTCCACCGCGACCCGAAGTAGTTGACCTTCGCGGCTAATGGCATTAGCTTGTGAGTGACAGGCATTAGCTGCTACTTCCGGGGGACGGGTCATGACGGAGTTTCTGAGCACGGACGGTGGACGCCTCGCCTACGAGGTCACGGGCGAGGGCCCGCTGGTCGTGCTCGCCCACGGCATGGGCGACAGCCGCGGGGCCTACCGCGAGACCGCGGCCCTGCTCGTCGCCGCCGGGTACCGCGTCGCCTCGACCGACCTGCGCGGACACGGGGAATCGAGCACCGGCTGGGCCTCGTACACCCGTACCGACGTCGCGGGCGACCTGCTCGCCCTGATCCGGCACCTGGGCGGACCGGCCGTCGTCGTCGGCCACTCCTTCGCCGGCGGCGCCGCCACCATCGCGGCGGCGCAGGAACCCGAACTGGTCGGCGCCATCGTCGAGATCAGCCCGTTCACCAAGGCCCAGAAGATCGACTTCGGAGCCCTCGGCTCCCACGCCCGCTACCGCACGGGCATGCTCCTGCTGCTCGGCGCCGGCATCCTGCGCAGCCGCGGCGTGTGGAAGCGCTACCTCGACCACGCCTACCCGGGTGCCCGCCCGGCCGGCCACGCCGCCCACCTCGCCGCACTCGACGCCGACCTGGCCCGGCCCGGCCGGATGGCCGTCGTCGCCAGGATGGGAATGTCCGCCCCCACCGACGCGGGCGCCCGGCTCGGCGACGTCCGGTGCCCCGCGCTGATCGTCGAGGGCACCCTCGACTGCGACTGGGCCGACCCGGCCGCCGAGGGCGCGGCCGTCGTCGCCGCACTGCCCGCGGGGCGCGGCCGCCTCGTGATGATCGAGGGCGCGGGCCACTACGCCCACGCGCAGTTCCCCGCCGAGACCGCCGCGGCCATCGTGTCCTTCCTCAAGGAGACCGCCCGTGCCCAGGCCGCCTAGGGCCTCGCTCTCCGCCGACGCGGTGGTCGACGTGGCGCTGGGCCTCGTCGACGCGGAGGGCCCGGCGGGCCTGACCCTGTCGGCGGTGGCCGGCCGGGCGGGCGTGGCGACGCCCTCCCTCTACAAGCACGTGCGCAACCTCGCCGAGCTCCGTGACCTGCTGTCGGCGCGGATCATGAACGAGATGGCGGACGAGATCGGGGTCGCCGTCATCGGCCGCTCCGCCGACGAGGCGATCCGCGCCTTCATGACGGCCTGGCGCGGCTACGCCCTGCGCCGGCCCCACCGGTACGCGGCCCTGCTGCAGAGCCCGGAGCCGCGGACCGCCGAAGCCGGGGAACGCCTGATCACCATCCTCTTCGCCACCCTGCGGGCCTACGGCCTGGAGGATTCCGCGGCCGTGCACGCGGCCCGCTGCCTGCGCGCCACCGCCCACGGTTTCGTCTCCCTCGAAACCGCAGGCGCCTTCGCCCTGCCCGAAGGCCTGGACGAGAGCTACGCCCTCCTGACGCACATGGTCGTCACGGGCCTGAACGCACCCCGCACCCCGCACTGACCCGGCGGTCCGGCACTGGTGAGCAGGCTACGGGGCCCGTGGCGGGACGAGCAGCCGCTCGGCGGCGAGGCCGTTCGCGCGGGTGTCCTCGTACAGGGTGGTCTCGCCGTCGCTCCAGCGGACGACGAGGTCGTCGGTGAGGCCGTCGCCGGTGTACCGGCCGGCCGTCATGAGGGCGCTGTGGGTCCAGGTGCGGTTCGGGGCGCGCAGGCGCCGTTCGCCGCCGAGCCCGCGGGGGGTGATGCCCGGGTGGCTCGCCAGCGCGCCGTTGGACCGGCGGACCAGCAGGTCCCACTTGTGGTGGCCGGAGAACTGCCCGGCGGCGAGCAGGGCGGCGCCCTTCCAGGCCGGCCCGGGGCCCACCAGCCGGTGCTCCCGGCCGAAGGTGCCGGCGCCCACGGCGGTGTGCAGGGAGACCTCGCCGTCCGACCAGCGGACCACGAGGTCGGTGACGTAGTGGGCGGCGTTGAACCGGCCGGCGGTGATCTGGGCGGCGTGCTTCCAGACGGATCCGGCGGGGGCCATCGCGGTGCCGCGGCCCAGCCCCCGGGAGCCGACGTCGCCGTACAGGGTCATCCGGCCGTTGGTCCGGCGGACCAGCAGGTCGAACCGGTCCGAGCCGGTGAAATCGCCCGCGGTGACGGTGGCGACGTCCTTCCAGCCCGCGTTCGGTGCCAGGAGCCGGCGCTCCGGGAGGAAGCCGCCCCGGCCGTCCCCCGGGAAGAGGGTCACCTCGCCGTCCGTCCACACCACCAGGAGGCTGCTGCGGCCGCTGCCGGTGAAGTCTCCGGAGGCCATGGCCTTCGCATGGGTCCACAGCTCGCCCGAGCCGGGCAGCGGGTGGCTGTCGGGGGAACCCTCGTAGGGCGGCCGGGAGAGGGAGCCGGGGTCGCGCCCGGCGTCGGCGTCCTCGTACAGGTCCCGGGCGTCCCTGCCGTAGGCGGGGGCGTACGTCACCCAGGAGTCGTTGCCGCCGCCGTGGTAGCCACCGGTGTTGCCGATGACCTTGCCGGTGCGGTGCGCCGCGTCGTAGTCCTTGATCCAGGGGCCGCCGGACACACCTCCGTAGAAGCCCTCGCACACCATCCGCAGCTGCCGGAAACCGCTCAGCCGGGTGGTGGGCACCTCGCACCGGACGGCCTGGTGCTCCTTGTTCACGCGGGAGGCGGACGGGTAGCCGACCACGGTGACCTGGTGCTCGTACGTGCTGACGGGCGTGAAGGTCAGGGCCCCGGTGAGGTTCTCGACGCGTCCCTTCGCGTTCGGTCCGACCAGGACGAAGGCGAAGTCCAGGTCGGAGACGGCGGCGTTGCCGTTCGACCGGTAGCGGGGGTCCGTGTACACGCCCTTGGCCCGGACCGGGAAGACGCCGAACGGCTGGGCGGCGGCCGTCCTTCCGTGGCGGTAGCGGGGCACGAACACCGCCTGGCTCGCCGGGTGCCGCATGCCGGCCGCGCAGTGCGCCGCCGTGAGCACCATGCTCCGGCCCGCGCTGCGGACGACGCTGCCGGTGCACGAGGTGTCGGCGGTACCGATCCCGGCCTGCCGGTAGAAGAAGGTGCCCACCATCGGCATGCCGTCGAAGTGGACGCCGGCCGGAGTGCCGGCGGGCGCCCGGGCGGTGGCCGCGGCCCGGCTCCGCACGGAGTCGACGGGCACGGCCGCCGCCATGCGCCCGGCCGTCCAGTACGCCTCCGCGGAGGCCGCGGCCGTCGCGGGAGCGGCGCCCGGCACGGCCGCCAGCACGCAGACGGCGGTCAGGGCGGAGAGGCTGGGGAGGGTGAACCGTCCGGATCCCAAAGAACCTGCCCGCCTTCTGCCCGATGTCGATCCCGCGGAACGCCGAGCCGGCCGGTACGACCGTCGACGGACAAGAACGAGA
The DNA here is from genome assembly GCF_053593795.1 of Streptomyces sp. NPDC002104. Classification (NCBI taxonomy): domain Bacteria; kingdom Bacillati; phylum Actinomycetota; class Actinomycetes; order Kitasatosporales; family Streptomycetaceae; genus Streptomyces; species Streptomyces sp. NPDC002104. The sequence continues at coordinate 8,607 of NZ_JBSFDF010000029.1, forward strand.
CCACACCGGCACGACGTGGACGTGTACGGGCGCGTTCGCCGCGCGGGCACTGCTCCGGATGCCCGGCGCGAAGCACCCCCCAGCACCCCCCAGCACCCCCGCGCACCGGCCGTGAGGCCCGCGTCGGCCGACGGCCTGGTGGAGCCTGGTCCAGAAGTCGCCCATGGCGCGCGGCGCATCCGGGGCGGACGGCGCGGGACCGGCCGGGGGTTGCAGTAGGCGGTGCCCCGCCGCACCGCGCCGGGCCGTCGGCCGTCACGGGCGATAGAACGCGGGACAGCCCGGACCCCCGTGGCTACACTGCGCGCAGTTGATCAAGTGGTGTGGGGGCGACCGGTGTTGGAGCGGACGGCGACACGGGTGTGCCCGTTGTGCGAGGCGACCTGCGGGCTGAGCATCACCCTGTCGGACGAGGTCGTCACCCGGGTCAAGGGGAACCGCGACGACGTCTTCAGCAAGGGCTACCTCTGCCCGAAGGGCGCCTCCCTGGGCCGCTTCGACAGCGACCCCGACCGGCTGACCGCCCCGCTGGTGCGCCGCCCCGACGGCGGCTTCGAGGAAGTGGGCTGGGCCGAGGCCTTCGCCGCCGTCGAGCGCGGACTGCGCGGGGTGAGCGAACGGCACGGCAAGGACGCCGTCGCCCTCTACATGGGCAACCCGGTCATCCACACGCTGGCCCTGCCGCTCTACATGCTGGTGCTGCGCGAACGCCTCGGCACGCGCAACATCTACTCCTCCACCACCCTCGACACCATGCCCAAGAGCGTGGCCTGCGGCTGGATGTACGGGGACCCGCTCGCCTTCCCGCTGCCGGACATCGACCGCACCGACCACCTGCTGGTCCTGGGCGCCAACCCCATGGAGTCCAACGGCAGCCTGTGGACCGTCGCCGACCTGCCGGGCCGCCTCAAGGCGCTGAAGGCGCGCGGCGGCCGCCTCGTCGTCGTCGACCCGCGCCGCACCCGCACCGCGGACCTCGCCGACGCGCACGTCCCGATCCGCCCGGGCACCGACGCCCTGCTGCTGCTCGGCATCGCGCACACCCTGTTCGACGAGGGCCTGGCGAAGGACCCCGGCCCCGGCTTCGCCGGCTTCGACGAGCTGGCCGTCCAGGTGAAGGGGTTCGCCGCCGAGGACGTCGCGGACGCCTGCGGGGTCCCCGCCGGGACCATCCGTACGCTCGCGCGCGAGCTGGCCGCCGCGCCCACCGCCGCCGTGTACGGACGACTGGGCACCTGCACCACTGAGTTCGGCACCCTCACCAGCTGGCTGGTGGACGTGGTCAACATCATCACCGGGAACTTCGACCGCCCCGGCGGAGTCCTCTTCGGTGAGGCCCCGCACGCCACCCGCCGCCCCGCCGAGCCCTTCCGCACCGGACGCTGGCACAGCAGAGTGCGCGCACTGCCCGAGGCCAACGGCGAACTTCCCACTGCGACCCTCGCGGACGAGATCGAGACCCCGGGTGAAGGGCAGGTACGGGCCCTGCTGTGCATCGCCGGGAACCTGGTGCTCGCCTCGCCGCAGGGCGAACGGCTGGACCGGGCCCTGCCCGGCCTGGACTTCATGGTCTGCGTCGACCCCTACCTGAACGAGACCACCCGCCACGCCTCCGTCATCCTGCCGCCGCCCAGCGCCCTGGAATCCCCGCACTACGACGTGGTCCTGGCCGGCCGCTCCGTCCGCCGCAACGCCCGCTTCTCCCCGCCCGTACGGCCCCTGGCGCCCGGCCGCCCCAGCGAGGCGGAGATCCTCGCCCGGCTGGTCCTCATCGCCTCGGGCAAGAGCGTGGACGGCGACCCCGACAGCGTGGACGAGGCACTGACCGACCTGACCCTCAGGGCCGCCTCCGGCCGCCCGGGGGCGCCCCTGCACGGGCGAGAACCGGCCGCGCTCAAGCGGGAACTGACCGGGGACAACGCCCTGGAACGCCGGCTCGACCTCATGCTCCGGCTGGGCCCCGCCGGCGACCTCTTCGGCAGACGCCCCGACGGCCTGAACCTGGCCCTGCTCAAGGCGACCCCGAACGGCATCGACCTCGGGCCGCTGCGGCCCCGCCGCGAGGAGGTCGTCATGACCGCCTCCGGCCTGGTGGAACTGTGCCCGCCCGCCATCACCGCGGACCTGCCCCGGCTCGACGCGCGGCTGCGGGAACTGGACGCCGGCGGGTTCGTACTCATCTCCCGCCGCCAGCTGAAGTCCGTCAACAGCTGGTCGCACAACATCGCGACCCTGTCCGGCGGAACCAACCGCTGCGCCCTGGAGATCAGCACGGGGGACGCGGAGCGCCTGGGCGTCACCGCCGGAGACCTGGTCACGGTCCGCGGCCGGGCCGGTGAGGTCGTGGTGCCGGCGGAGCCCACCGACCGGCTGCGCGAGGGCGTACTGAGCCTCCCGTACGGCTGGGGGCACGGGCGCCGGGGCAGCCGGCTCACGCACGCGGCCACCCAGCCGGGCGTGAGCATGAACGCGCTCACCGACAGCTCGGTCGTCGACCCGCTCTCCGGGACGGCCGTCTTCAACGGGGTGCCGGTGCGCGTGGAGAAGACGGAGACGGCCGAACGGGAACAGGAACAGGAACGGGAACAGGAGCGGTGACGGGAACGGGAAACGGAAACGGAAAGGTGAATTCCGGACGATCCGCATTCTGCGTCATTTGAATTCCTGATCGCGCCGAGGGAAAACTTTTCAGACATCCCGAGCGTCCCTAGACTGGCCAAGAAGGTCCGATCGCCAGTCAATGGAGATTCCGTGAGTCTTGCCCGTCGCATTGCGATTCCTGCTGTTTCCCTGATGCTGCTCGCCGGAGTGGCCACCGCGGCGAACGCCGTCGAAGAACCCGCGCAGGATTCCCTGTTCGGTCCGGTGTGTTCGCCGACGCAGACCGCCATCACCGACGTCCCGCACCGGCTCTTCGCCGCGTGGAACAACGGTGACGCGGCCGGAGTCGCCGCCCAGTTCACGACGGACGGGCACATGATTCCGAGCAACGGCGCCTACCTCACCAGCCGGACCGCGATCCAGTCCTTCTACCAGGGCGCCTTCGCCGGTCCCCTCGCGGGCACCCGGATGATCGGCAAGCCGCTCAGCGTGCGCTGCCTGTCCAGCACCACGGCCGTGATCGACGGGCTCGGCGGGCTGCTCAAGCCCGGTGACACCTACACCGACCCGGAGCAGGTGCCGATCGGCCAGCGCATCATCGTCTCCTGGACGGCGGTCCGCGTCGGCAACACGTACTACATGAAGGAATTCCAGAGCACCACCATTCAGGGCTGATCACCGCGCCGGCCGCGCAAGAGAAAACGAGAGGAACGGAGAGTTTCGTTGCCACGCACGGTGCTGGTCACGGGAGGAAACAGGGGAATCGGGCTCGCCATTGCCGAGGAATTCCTCGGACGTGGTGACCGGGTTGCCGTCACCTACCGCAGCGGACCACCGGACGGGAAATTCCTGGCCGTTCCCTGCGATGTCTCGGACGCGGAACAGATCGACTCCGCATTCACCGCGGTCGAGGCGGAGCTCGGCCCGGTGGAGATTCTCGTGTCCAATGCCGGGATCACCGAGGACCGGCCCATGCTGCGGATGCAGGAGGAGCAGTTCTCCCGGGTCCTCGACACCAATCTCACCGGCGGCTGGCGCTGTGCCCGGCGGGCCCTGCCCAAAATGCTGCGCGGCCGGTGGGGGCGGATCGTCTTCGTGTCCTCCGTCGCCGGACTGCGCGGCAACCCGGGCCAGGTCAACTACGCCGCCAGCAAGGCCGGCATGGTCGGCATGGCGCGCTCGCTCGCCCGCGAGGTCGCCACCTCCGGCATCACCGTGAACGTGGTGGCGCCCGGCCTGATCGAGACGGACATGACGGCCGCCCTGTCCGGAGCCCGCAAGAGCAGCCACCTGGCGGAGATCCCGGCCGGCCGGGCGGGCCGGCCCGAGGACGTGGCCGACACGGTGGCCTGGCTCACGGGGGAGCGGGCCGGCTACGTCACGGGCGCGGTCGTGCCCGTGGACGGCGGCCTGGGAATGGGGCACTGATCACATGACCACCGTCCTTCCCGAACCCACCGCACCCCCCGCCACCGGCGGCCTCCTCGCCGGCAAGCGGATCGTCGTCACCGGGGTGATCACCGAGCGGTCCATCGCCTTCGCGGCCGCCCGGATCGCCCAGGAACAGGGCGCCCGGATCCTCCTCACCGGCTACGGCCGGATGTCCCTGGTCGAACTGGTCTCCCGGCGGCTCCCCGAGAAGCCGCCCGTCGTCGAACTGGACGTGACCGACCGGGACCACCTCGACCGCCTCCCGGACCTGGTCGGCGAGCAGCTCGGCGGCGTCGACGGAGTCCTGCACTCCATCGCCTTCGCCCCGCCGAGCTGCCTCGGCGGATTCCTCACCGCCCCCTGGGAGGACGTGGCCACCGCCGTCCACACCTCCGCCTACTCCTACGTCTCCCTCGCCAAGGCGCTGCTCCCGCTCATGGGCCGCGGCGGCTCGGTGGTCGGACTGACCTTCGACGCCACGAAGGCCTGGCCGGGCTACGACTGGATGGGCGTGGCCAAGGCCTCCCTGGAGTCCGCCAACCGCTACCTCGCCCGGGAAGCCGGCCCGCTCGGCATCAGGTCCAACCTGGTGGCGGCCGGCCCCCTGCGGACCACCGCCGGGAAGGCCATCCCGGGCCTGGCCCGCACCCAGGACGACTGGGCGGCGCAGGCACCCCTGGGCTGGAACGTCACCGACACGGAGTCCACGGCACGGGCCTGCGCCGCGCTGCTCTCCGACTGGTTCCCGGCGACCACGGGCGAGATCGTCCACGTCGACGGCGGCCACCACGCGATGGGCGCCTGAGCGACGGAGCACCCCGCGAACGAACGGGCCGGTGCCCCGGGCCGCACGCGCGGCCCGGGGCACCGACCCTTCCACGGCCCGAGGGTCAGAGCGCGAAGCTGCTGCCCGCCTCGGGAACCACCAGGAGCCCGGCCGCGCCCGCCTTCTCGAAGGCGGCGCCGACGGCGTCCTGACCCTCCGTGAAGTGCTGCCAGCCGTCCTGGTGCACGGCGAGCACCTTGCGGGCACCCAGCAGCTGCGCCACCTCCACCGCCTGCTCCGAGGTCAGCGAGAGCAGCGTCGGGCCGAACGGGGCGAGCTGCGCCGCGCCCACGTGCAGCACCGCCAGGTCGACGCCGGCCCCGCCGAGGCGCTCCGCGAGGGCCCGCACCGGCTCCAGGGAGACGTTGTCGCCGCTGACGTAGACCGTCGGCAGCCCCTCGCCGCTCAGCAGGAAGCCGGTGACGGCTCCGAGCATCGGCTCGGTACCGGCCGGACCGTGCTGCGCCGGGACCGCGGTGACCACGAGGCGGCCGCCGTCCGGGCGCTCCAGTACGTGCTCGGCCCACGGCGCCAGCCCGGTACCGCCGACGCGCTCCGCGGACTGCTCGGTGGTGAGCACCAGGGCGACCTCCTTGAGGAAGGCGCGCCCGGCTCCGTCGAGGTTGTCGGGGTGCTGGTCGTGCGACAGCAGGACGGCCGCGACCGGGCCCAGCCGGCCGGGGTCGAGCGCCGGGTCCGCGATCTTGTGCAGGGCGACCGGGCCCAGCTCGTAGGAGGAACCGGCGGCGTCGAAGGTCGGGTCCGTCACGAACCGCAGCCCGCCCAGGTCGATGACCGTGGTGGGGCCGCCCACCACGGTGACGGCGAGCTGTGCGGCGGTGTTCTCAGTCATGGAACTGCTCCTCGAAAAGTACGACTCGAACGGTGGGATGGGAAAGAGAAGGAGGGAGCGGGGAACGGGGGCCGGTCAGCCGGGATCCACGACCACCAGGCCCCCGGTGAACCCCCGCGGCAGCCGCAGCGGGTGCCAGCGGTGGCCGACGTCCTGGTCCGGGACCCCGGCCAGCGCACGGACCCCGGTGCCCACGGCCTTCACGTACGCCTCCCGCCGGGTCCAGAGGTCCAGCCACAGCAGGTCCCCGGCCCGGCCGGAGGCCTGGCCGAGGCGGGCGCGTTCGGCGGGGGAGAACAGCCGCCGGGCCAGTTCGCCGGCCCGGGGGACCGTACGCACCTCCTCGACGTCCACACCGATACGGGTCCGGGGCGCGAGCCCGCTGCCCACGGCGACGACGACCACACCCGCGGCGTGCGCGATGCTCACGTCGACCCCCGGAGCGCCCGTCACCCAGGGCCGCCCCGCCCGGTCCACGGCGAGGCCCACCCGGGCGGGCGGCCGCCCGAGCATCCGCCCCAGGACCCCGCGCAGCACGGACCGGGCCAGGACGAACTCGGCCCGGCCCAGCGGATCGGAGACGGCGTCGTACCGGGTGCGCTCGTGCGGGGCCAGCCCGGTGGCCGCCAGCTCCGCCACCGCGCCGGCCGGCAGCGTGCGCCCGTCGGCCCACCAGGCGCGTACGACACCCGGGCCCGCGGCCAACTGCCCCGCCGGGAAGGCCCGCCCCGCCGGGAAGTCCCGCCCCCCGGCCGCGACCCGAACCGCCGGGGCGGCGGTGGCCGCCGTGCCCTCCGATCCGCTCCGGTTCACGGCCGGCCGGCCGCCAGTACCCGGTCGGCCAGCTCGTCCTCGGTCAGTCCGAAGTGCGAGGTGAGGGCGCTGATCCAGCGCTCCAGGCCGAAGGCCACGCACCCGGTGAAGGCGGGCTCGCCGTCCGCGGTGCGGATCTCGCAGCGCTCGCCGAAGAAGTTGCGGTGGAAGTTGAGCGAGCCGATGGCCAGCGAGCCGTCGAAGACGAACTCCTCCTTCACCGGGAAGAGCTGGGCCATCAGCGCGCGTCCCGCGCTCGCGTCGAAGAAGGGGTCCGTGGCCGCCTCGATCTCGACCGGCAGCCCGAGCTCCGACAGGTAGCCCGTGATCTTCTTCCGGAACAGCTCCAGGTGGGCCAGGACCTCGTCCCGGGTGCCGACGCACACGATCTCGCGCATGCTGAAGCCCAGCAGCCGGCGCAGCGCGTCGTAGTGCGTCTCGCGGCGGAAGCAGGTGGCGACGGTGGTCACCTTGTGGGGACCGTCGCCCAGCGTGCGGCCCGTCAGATCGAGGTAGACGTTGTAGCAGGCCGCCGAGGGCAGCGCGTACGAGGCCTCCGTGAGGTGCCCGGCCGGCAGCGACGGCTCGCGCGAGCCGCCCGTCGCGTACTGCGGAGCGGCCTCCTCCGTGAGGGCCGCTCCCAGGATCGCCAGCTGCGGGAAGTTCTGGAAGTAGTCCAGCCGGTGCAGGTCCTCGACCCGCATCAGCGGCGGGTACTGCACCGCGTCGGCGCCGACCTCGGCCGCCCAGCCGGTGAACACGCCCTCCAGCGTGGCCCGCAGCCTCAGCGCACCCGGCCCGAGGGTGGCGAGACCGCCGCGCGTCGAAGGGGCGCGCCCCGCCTCCTGACTACTCATGGAAGAACCTCTTTCGAATCGAGTTGATCGTACGAAAATCAGACGGGGTCACGTGCTCCATCAAGATCTCTTCGCCGGTCTGTTCTTCCAGCACGTAGAGGAAGTTGACGAAGCCGAGGGAGTCGAGGATGCGGTTCTCGACCAGGTCGAGGTCCGGATCGATCGACGTCAGCTCGGGCCGCTTGGTCAGCAGGTACTGGATCACGGCGTCGACGCCGGTCGCGGTGCTCATGAGCGCGGCAGGACGTCGTCGGTGAAGATGCCCTCGTTCACGAGGAAGCTCATCGAGCGCTTGAGCATCTTGCGCTCCAGCTCGTGGAAGGCCGGGTCGGCCAGCACCTCGTTGCGCACCTGGTACGGGTTCGCGATGCCCGCGTCCCGGAAGGCCGCCGGGTTCACCAGACCGTCCACCGACTTGCGCAGGTACCGCTTGAGGTACAGCTCCAGCTCGGCCAGCTCCTGCGTGCTCAGCTTCTCGCGCAGCTGGCGGTGCAGGTGCGAGACGATCTGCCGGCCGAAGGCCACGTGCCGGGACTCGTCCTGGTGGTGGATGGCGTTGATCTTGCGGATCGTGGGGTGCAGCCGCTCGTCGTCGCCCATCCGCTTGTTGAAGAAGTCCACGACCTCTTCGAAGAGCAGCAGCCGCGCGAAGACCAGGAAGTGGGCCGACTCGCCCTCGGACTTCATCTCCAGCTGGACGCCCTTGTCCGGGTAGACCTTGCCGCCGTACAGCAGGCAGAACCGGGCGAAGAACCACATGTGGGCGTTCTCCTCGCCGATCATGTGGTGGAAGTACTCCGAGGAGAGGGCGAAGTCCTTCGTGTGGATCCGCGCGATGATCTCGGTGATCAGCTCACGGATGCCGTCGACGTTCAGGCTGTAGAAGTTGACGCTCTCCCACTTGCTGATCGCCCACTTCTGCTCCTCGGTGAACGACTCGGCCACCTTGGTCCCGTGGATGGACAGCAGCTCCGGAGTCATCCAGTACTGGTCCTCGGGCAGCGTCTCCGGCCAGTCGAACATCGTGTACGGGTCGTAGTGGTCGCGCTCGGACATCGACACGAGCCGGTCGAGTATGGACTGCAACTGCGCGTCGGCCTGCAGCACGGGCGTGCTCATCGGATCCTTTTCCTCTCTCAGTTGCCGGAGCCGTTGCCGGCGACGGCGCCCTCGCGCGGAGCGGGCTGCTCCGCCGAGAGCTGGATGTCGGTCTGGTGGCGCGGATGGGCGAACGCGCCGCCGCGGCGGTACCCGTTCACCGGTTCGTCCGCATGGTGTTCCGTGGGCAGCAGCCGGTTCAGCAGCGAACCGGTGAAGGCCTGCGCGATGTCCGGGTGCGGGGTCTCGGCGTGGTGGTCGGCCAGGATGACGAAGGCCGGGTCCATGTTCTTGACCAGGCCGTCCTCGTCCACGACCTCCAGCCAGGAATGGGCGAGGTCGAGCATCCCCATGATCCAGCCGCGCCGGGTACGGGCCTCGAAGCCGGCCTCCCGGCACCGCTCGGCCAGCTCCAGGCAGACCGAGATGCAGGGGGCGTAGCCCTGCGCGAGCACCTCGTCCTTGCGCCACTGGAGCTCCTCCGGCATCCGGCCCCAGCGGAACCGGTCCGGGCCGTACGAGGTCACGATCGCGCGCAGCTTCTCCGAGACGATCTCCCGCCGCTCCCCGGAGGTCACCAGCACCCCGGAGGCGGTCAGCCCGGCGGTGCCGCTCGCGGTGATGTCCTTCTCCCCGAGCGTCGCCGCCCCCTCGGGCCCGATCGACAGGGACTCCGTCCAGCCGCCGCTCAGCTCCGGGTGGGGCGTGGCCAGGTTCCAGTCGGTGCGCTCCGGCTCCCCCTCGCCGTGGGCGGCCGGCGGGGTCAGCTCGACGGAGTAGTTCCAGCGCCGCGGCCGGAACAGGGACTCGGGATCGGCATGCATCCAGCGCAGGGCGTAGCGCATCGTCTTCTCCGGTACGGAGGTTCCCGAGCCGGAGTAGAGCGCGAGGTTCACCAGGTCGAAGCGGTCGAAGCGCTCCGCCCCCGGCGTCCCGCCGTGCGGCAGCCCGCGGCGCAGCAGCTCGTCGAGGATCTCCGGCCCGCACTGGAGCAGTTCGAGCGCGGCGTCCCGCTCCACCCACTCGTCGCGCAGCTCCGGCGGGATGATCAGCAGGTCGCGGAGGGAGTCGAGCCAGCCCTCCAGTCCCCGCGGCGACGCGGGGCGGGTCCACGGTTTGGCTTCGATGGTCATCCGTTGCTCCCGGCGGGCGTCAGGCTTGTCAGGTTCAGCGGGGCCAGGGGCGAGAAACGGGCGCGCAGCGCCGCCTTGTCCGGCTTTCCGTACGAGGCCGTGGGGATGTCCGTGACGAACTCGAACCGTCCGGGCACGTGCGCCGCGCCCAGGGCGCCGCGCACCGCGGCGGACAGTTCCTCCACGAGGCCGGGCCGGCCCCCTTCCCACGGGTCCTCCCACGGGTCCTCCCGGGGAACGCAGACGGCGACCAGGGCCTCGCCCGTGCGCGGGTCGGGCACCCCGATGACGGCGGCGCGCCGGATGTCCGGATGGGCCGTCAGCACGTTCTCGACGGCCTGCGGATAGCAGTTGGTGCCGTCGACGATGACCAGGTCCTTGGCCCGCCCGGTCAGGTACAGGTAGCCGTCCTCGTCGATCACCCCGAGGTCGCCGGTGCTCAGCCAGCCGTCCCGCAGCACCTCGCCGCTCAGGTCGGGCCGCTGCCAGTAGCCCGCCATCACGGTGGGCCCGGACACCTCGACCGCGCCCTCCGTACGGGGCCCCAGCGTGCGGCCGTCGGCGTCCGTGACGCGCAGGGACACCCCGGGCACCGCACGGCCCACCGAGCCGAACAGTTCGGGCCGCGACGCGGCGGCCGCCGCGTGGTCCTCGGGACCCAGCGAGGTGATCGCGATGGCCTCGGTCAGGGCGTAGCTCTGCCGCAGCCGCGGGCCGAGGCTGCGGACCGCCTGGGCGAGCCGGTGCGGGGTCACGGGCGCACTGCCGTAGCTGACGGCCGCGAGCCCGGACAGGTCGGTCTCCGCCAGGGCGGGGTGGTCCAGCAGCCGGTACAGGTACGGCGGGTAGAGGTACGTGGTCACCGGCCGGCCCTCCGCGGAGGCCTCGGCGATCCGCACCAGCAGCGCCTCCGCGTCGAACTCGTCGAACAGCTCCACGCTCACGTGGTGGCGCAGCAGGCCGCAGGCGATCGCGCCCGCGGCGTGCGCCATCGGGGTCATGGCCAGGAACCGCAGCCCCGGCGGCGGGGCCGCGCCCGCCCAGGCGCCGGCCGCCGCGGTCAGCGCGCCGAAGGTGTACACGACCCCCTTGGGCAGGCCGGTGGTTCCGCCCGTGTACAGGACCCGGGCGACATCGTCCTCCCGTGCCTCCACCGGCAGGGGGGCCTGCGACCGGGCGGCGGCCTCGGCGAGCAGGTCGGTCACGTCCGGGTCCGCGACGGGGCCGAGGGCGAACAGCCGCTTCACCCCGGCGGCGCGGGCGAGTTCGGCCATCCGGTGCCCCGGCAGGATCGGCCCGGCGCAGGCGAGGATGACGGCCGCGGGCGCGGCGTCGCGCAGGATGTGCGCGGCGACCTGCTCGCCGCCGGCCGCGTACACCGGGGTGTAGCTGATGCCGAGCAGGTGCGCGGCCAGGCCCACCGCCGACATCTCGATCGGGTTGGCGGCCAGCAGGACGAGGCGGTCCCCGCGGCCCAGGCCCGCGTCCCGCAGGACCCGGGCCGTCCGGTAGGCCAGCGAGAGCAGCGCGGCGAAGGTCATGGACCGTTCGCCGTGGATCAGCGCGATGCGCTCGCCGCGGGCGGCGAACTGCTCGATGGCGCTGGTGACGTACGCGGCGGGGGCGCCGGGGTCGGGCGTGGTCACGGGGTCTCCTTCCCGGGGGCGGTGCTGCTGGTGGCGGTGGCGGTGGCGGTGGCGGTGGCACTGGCGGTAGTGGCGGTGGTCGTGGTCGTGCTCGTGGTCGTGCTCGTACGGAAGCGGCAGGCGGAGCCGCCGGTGCGCAGGCACTCCACCCGGTGGTCGCTGACCTCCGTCTTCAGCCCCTCGAACCAGCCCGCCCGCATCTGCGGGCACGGGCACGCGTAGCCCTCCAGCGTTCCGGCGCGCGCGAGCATCTCCAGGGCGAAGTTGCGGGTCACCGCCGTCTCGAAGGAGTCCTCGCCGGTGACCTTGTTGGAGGCCTCCACGGCGTCCCCGGTCATCAGCTCCGAGATGCCGGTCAGCGCGCCCGCCAGCTCGGCGGCGGAGAGGCCCGGGGCCAGCCCCTCCTCCCGCGCGTAGGCGGAGGCGATCCGCCGGGTGACGAACTGCATCGCCTCCGCGTTGACCTCGTTCGCCGCGTCCTGGCCGAACCGCCGCGCGACCCCCTGGTACCAGCGGGCGTCGTGCAGCCACCAGAACTGGCGCAGCAGGTCGGCGGAGGGCTCGCCGGGGGCTGCCGGTCCGGGTGCCTGGGAGGCGGAACTGGTCACGGTGTCCTCGTCCTTCGGGAGGGAGCGGGTGGGGGGAGCGGGTCGGTGGTGCCGTGGTGCCGGGGTGGTCGCGGGCGGGTCAGACCGCCGCCGGGGCGCGGCCGAGCACGAGGCTCACGTTGTGGCCGCCGAAGGCGAAGGAGTTGGACACCGCGGCCTCGGCGGCCGTCGCGCGGGGCGCCCCGCGGACGTGGTCGAGCGCGCACTGCGGGTCCGGCCGGTCGAGGTTGGCCGTCGCCGGGAGGCTCCGGTGGTGCAGGGCGAGTACGGTCGCCGCCGCCTCCACCGCGCCCGCCGCGCCCAGGAGATGGCCGATGGCGCCCTTCACCGAGCTGACCGGCGGCCCGTCCTCGCCGAACACCGAGCGGACGGCCCGCGCCTCGGCCACGTCACCCGCCTTGGTGGCGGTGCCGTGGGCGTTGACGTAGCCGATGTCCCGGGGCGACAGTCCCGCGTCCGCCAGCGCGCGCCGCATGGCGTCCGCGGCGCCCTCGCCGTCGGGGCGGGGCGAGGTCGGGTGGTGGGCGTCGCTGGTCGCGCCCCAGCCCAGCACCCGCCCGTAGGCGTGCGCCGAGCGGGCGCGGGCGTGGGCGGCGCGCTCCAGGACGAGCACCCCGGCGCCCTCGGCCAGCACGAACCCGCTCCGGTCCAGATCGAACGGGCGGCTCGCCGCCGCCGGATCACCCGTCCCGGCGCGGGCCAGCGCGCGGGCGTTGCCGAAGGACGTGGCCACGGAGGGGGCGAGCGCGGTGTCGGTGCCCCCGCAGATCACCACGTCCGCGGTGCCCTCGCGGATCAGCCGCAGCCCCTCGGCCACCGACATCGCCCCCGCCGCGCAGGCCGTGGCGATGGAGCTGCTGAGCCCGCGCACGCCGTGGCGCATCGCGATGCGGGCCGCCGCCATGTTGGGCAGCATGCCGGGAAGGAGGTACGGGCTGACCGCGGCCCGGCCCCGGGAGGCGCGGCCCACGGCCTGTTCCTCGTAGGTGGCGAGCCCGCCGGCGCCCGTGGAGACCACGACCGCCACCCGGTCCGCGGCCACGTCCTGGCCCACCGTCAGCTTGGCGTCGCCGAGGGCCTCGTCGGCGGCGGCCAGCGCCATGAGCACGAACCGGTCGACCGACCGGGCCTCGGCGCGCGGCAGCAGGTCCAGCGCGGAGATCTCCGGGGCCACCCCGGCCACGTCGGCGCCGGTCGCGGCCCACACCTCGCCCTCCAGCCGGCGCAGCCCGGAGCGCCCGGCCGCGAGCCCGTCCACGAAGGCCGGTACGCCGATCCCCAGCGGGGTGACCAGCCCGATCCCGGTGACCCAGACGTCGTACTGCTCCCGCAGGCCGCTCCTCACGACGCCTCCCGGGCGAACGACGCGGTGTCCGGCACGGTGTCCGGCACGGCATCCGGCGCGGGCCGTACGAGCAGGGCGAGGGCGCTCGCGGGCGCCCCGTCCGGGCCGGCCTGCTCCACGAGCAGCAGCAGCGCCTCCTCGGCGTCGCCCCCGTCGACCAGGAAACGGGTGACGTCCAGGGCCTCGCCCAGCGGATCGGCGGTCGCCGCGTCGGGGCTGAAGCAGATCACCGGACCGGCGAGCCCCCAGCGCTTGGCTATGTGGCCGACCACGGCGTTGGGCACGGACTGGAAGAAGAGGAGGGGAGCGGCGGGCCGGCCCGCGTCCACGGCGGCCGCGGTCGCCGTGTGGGTCTCCAGGTCACCGCCCCGGGAGGCCAGCACGATCGCCGTGCGCCCGGCCCGTTCGCCGCCGGTCTCGGCCGCGCCCGGAGCCCCGTACACCTGCTCCAGGCAGCGGTCGGCGGCGGCCGAGGCCATCGGGCTGAAGGAGGAGACGGCGAAACCGGCGAGCGGCACGGGCAGCGCGGGATCGCCCGGGGCGGGCCAGACGCCCTCGGCGAGGACCTCCACGGCCGCCGCGGACTCGCCGGAAAGGGCGGGGGAAAGGGCGGGGGAAGAGGCGGGGGACAGGGTCATGGCGCGCTCACCACCAATGCGGTGTTGGCCCCGCCGAAGGCGGCGTTCAGGCTGAGGACGTGCCGGGGGGAGACCCGGCGGGGCGAGCCGAGGACCAGGTCCAGACGGCACTCGTCGTCGGGGCCCGAGTGGTTCGCGTTCACGGGCAGTTCCCCGCTGCGCAGGACCAGCAGGGTGACGGCGAGTTCGAGCATTCCGGAGGCCTCCAGGGAGTGCCCGTGCAGGGACTTCGTGGAGCTCACCGGGATGGCGTCGACGGCCTCCCCGAGGGCGAGCCGCAGGGCGGCGCTCTCCGAGGAGTCGTTGGCGGGCGTGCCGGTGCCGTGGGCGTTGACGTAGCCGATGTCCGCGGGCGCGAGTCCGGCCCGCTCCAGCGCGGCGCCGATGGCCCGGGCCATGCCCAGGCCCGCGGGGTGCGGCCGGCACACGTGGTGGGCGTCGCCCGCCAGGCCCCAGCCGGACAGCACGGCCAGGGGCCGCGCACCGCGCGCGGCGGCGGCCCCGGCGGATTCCAGGACCACCGCGCCGACGCCGTCACCGAGCAGGAGGCCCTTGCGGCCGGCGCTGAAGGAGCGCAGGGCCCCGTCCGGGGAGAGCGCCCGGCCGGCGGAGAACAGCGCGAAGTTGTCCTCGTCCACCAGATAGCCCGCCGCGACGACCACGCGGTCCTCGCGGCCGGTGCGGATCCGTACGGCCGCCTCGGAGAGCGCCGTACTGGCGGCCACGCAGGCGTTGGTGTAGGTCCGGGCCGCGCCCAGCAGGCCGCAGGCCCGGGCCAGTGCGGCCGCGGTGTCCGAGATCGCGGACTTGCCCTGGACGGCCAGCGGCCCGCGGGCCACCGCCGGGTCGGCGTGCCGGCCCAGCAGCAGCGGAGCCTGGGCGCGCTCGGCCGGATACAGCCCGGCCTGCTCGCAGGCCTCGTCCACGACCCGGCGCAGCTCCTCGTCCAGGTCGGGCGAGCCCGGCAGTACGGCGGCGACGCCCGCGCGGTACCGGTCCGTGGCGAAGCGTCCGACGGGGCCGAACGCCGCCCGGGAGGCGGCCAGTCCCCGGCCGAGGGCCTCCTCGCCGCGGCCGAAGGCGCTGGTGACGCCGAGCCCGGTGATGACGACCGTGCGGTGCGCCGCCCGGCCCACCGCCGCGTCTCCCGCCGCCGCGTCTCCCGTCCGGCCCGCCGCCGCCTCGGCCGCCCCGGTCATGAACCGCTCCCGCCCGCCGCGGACGCGGCCAGGACGCCCGCCAGCACCGCGACGGCGCCGTCGACCGTGTCCATGGCCTCCAGCTCCTCGTCGCGGTCGATCCGGATGCCGTACCGCTCCTCGACCACGTGCACCAGCCAGGCCAGCTGCAGGGAATCGATCCGCTCGCCCACGTCGCCCGGGGCGCACTCGTCGTGCTGGGCCAGCAGGGCGATCACCTCCGGGCGGCCGGGGGCGGGGGACCGGCCGCTCACGCCGAGCCAGCCTGGGCCGTGACCTGGGTCCGGCGCTGCTCGACCTGGGCGACGAACTCGCCGATGGTCAGGGTCTGCAGGCCCTCGACGTCCTCGTCGGAGAACTTGACCCCGTACTCCTCCTCGACCTGCATGACGAGCTCGGCGGTGGTGAGCGACTCCAGCTCCAGGCCGTCGTCGCCGATGGGGGTGGCGTCCGTGACCCCGGTCGTGTCGAGGTTCATGGTTTCGAGGGTGTTCACTACGAAGGCGCGCACAGGGGTGCTCATGAACTGGCTCCTTGTATCAGTGTTCGTATGTGTGTTCAGGGCGTGTCTGGGCACCGGGGACGAGTGGGGGTGTCGGTGTCGGTGTCCCGGGTGGAGGTGTGGCTCGCGGTCCCGGTCGGTGACCAGCGCAAGCACGCGCACGCGCTGCTGCGGCGGGCCGCGGCGGCGGTGCTGGGCGTCGGGCCCGAGGGCCTGGCCGTGGCCCGGGAACCGGGCGGGCGGCCGTACGTGGTGTCACGGCCCGGCGCCCCGGACCACGGGCAGCGGCCGCCGGCGCCGGTACGGGTGAACGTGAGCGTGAGCCACACCCGCGGCCTGACCGCGGTCGCGGTCTGCACCGGCGGGGAGGTGGGCGTGGACGTGGAGCCGGCCCGCGAACTCCCGGCGGTGGCCCTGGCCCGGCGCTGGTTCGGCGAGGAGGACGTCCGCTGGATCGAGGCCCACGCACCCGCCCTGCGGGCCCGCGCCCTGCTGTGGGTCTGGACCCACAAGGAGGCACTGGGCAAGGTGCTCGGCACCGGGCTGGCGGGCGGCGGCCGGCTGCGGCCGGTGCCGCTGCCCGCCTCCGGCCTGCCGCCGGAGCCCGCCGGGCAGCCGGTGACCCTGCGGGAGATCTTCCCCGGATCGGGCCTGACCAGCGCCGTCCCCGAAGGCCCCGAGGGGTACGTCCTGTGCGTGGCCGGCGGCCCGGGAACCGAGGGCGCCGCGGTGTCGGTCACCCGCGTGGACGGCTGAAGCCCCGCTCCGCTCCACCAGGCTCACACCCGTTCCACGGCGGCGGCCGGCTCCGCCGCGGCCCGCAGCGCGGACGGGTCGCGCACCGGCTTGCCGGTGGTCGTCCGGGGCAGGGCCGTCAGGACGTGGATGCGGCGCGGGAGCTTGAAGGCGGCCACCCGTTCGGCGAGCAGGGTTTCCACGGCCCGCGCCGCGACCCCCTCGGCGAGGACCGCGTAGGCCTCGATGGCCCCGTCGTGGACCACCACCGCCTCGCGCACGCCGGGCAGTTCGGACAGGGTCCACTCGACCTCGGTGAGATCGACCTTGAGCCCGCCCACCGACACCTGGGAGTCCAGCCGGCCCACGATGGCCAGCAGCCCGGTCTCCGGGTCCAGCGTCCCGGCGTCGCGGGTGCGCAGCCAGCCGTCCGCCCAGCGGTCCGGACCGGCCGGGCCGAGGTACGGGCTGACGGGCCGCCGTACGAGGAGCTCGCCGTCCACCACCTTCGCCTCGATGCCCGGCGCCGTGCGCCCCGTGGCCGGCCGGGAGGCCCCGGACAGGTCGGCCGCGAGGACGCCCGTCTCCGTCATCCCGTACACCTCGCCCAGCGGTACGCCGTACCGCGCGGCGAAGGCCTCGGCGACCCCGGGCCGTACCGGCTCGCCCGCGGAGATGGCCCGTACGAGGTGCGGCAGCGCCGGGGGAGCGGACACCGAGGCCAGCAGCTGGGCGTGGAACGGCACGCCCGTGATCACGGTCGGCGCGGTCCGCGCGGCCACGGCGGCGAGGATGCCGTCGGCGCTCATCCGCTCCGGCAGCACGATCTCGACCCCCGCGTGCAGGCTGTGCAGGATCCCCGCCATCAACCCCATCGCGTGGATGAGGGAGTTGAGTACCACGATGCGGTCCCCCCGGCGGGGCATGCCGGGGATCAGGGTGTAGCGGTGGACCTCGGCGACGAGGTCCGCGGCCGTGCGCCCGATCACCTTGGAGGGGCCGGTGGAACCGGAGCTGAGCTGCACGAGCGCGTGCCCGCTCGCGGCCGGGCGGCCCCCGGGGTACGGCTCGGCCACCGCGTCGACCGCGTGGAAGCCGCGCAGGACGCCGAGGCGCACCGGTCCGGCAGGCCGGACCAGGAACTGAGGGGCCGTCCGGCGCAGCGCCAGATCGCTCTCGTGGGCGGTCAGCCGGTGGTCGAGGAGGATCACCTGGGCCCCGGTCCGCCAGGCGGCCAGCAGATGGGTGAGCAGCGCCAGCGAGGGCGGCAGCTGGAGCGCGACCGAACCGCCGCGGCGCAGTCCGGCCTCCGCGAGCTCCGCGTGGCGGGCCCCGACCTCACGGCGCAGACCGTCGCGATCCAGCCGTTCACCGATGTGCACGGCGGGCTCGGTTCCGTCGTGGCCGGAGTGCAGGAGCAGCTCGTCGACCCAGCTACCGTCGTGCGCCCGAGGATCTGCCGTCCCGGGCCCGGGGCCCCCGAAATCGCTGATCACGAACAAACATCTCCCCGTCGCACTGCCCCGTTGTGCTGCCGATTCGCCCTGACTGGCTCGGCAGTTCCGCATAATAGAAACGACCCCTCAGGGACTGTCAAGCGTCATATGAAAAGCGCGACAGCACTCTTGCGGAATTACGAATTCCTACTCCCGGGTTGCCTTGCGGGGGCCGTTCTGCGGTGCGGAAATGTTTGACTGAACAGGGACTCCCTGTAGGGTCTGCCCGTGTTGAACGGGGAGATCAATCATTCCCCGATTTCCCTGATGGGGAATCGGGAGCTCAGGGTCGGGTCCAATTGACCGGCTGTAGTGCCTGCCGCGCGGCGCCGGTTTATCCGTGAGGCCATCGAGGCGATCTTTCCCGGGCTGCGTAGTCCGTCCGGAATTCAGTCATCAGATCTTTCTATCGGATCCGGCTGTCGAATCCGTCCCTCCATGACCTCGTGAGGTGAGCATGCGCACGCTCCTGGTGGATAATTACGACTCCTTCACCTTCAATCTGTTCCACCTGCTGGCGGAGGCCAACGGGCGCGAACCCGTCGTCATCCGCAACGACGAGCCGGGGTGGAGAACCAGCCATCTGGAGGGGTTCGACAACGTCGTCCTGTCCCCCGGACCCGGCACTCCCGAGCGCCCCGAGGACTTCGGCATCTGCACGGAGATCGTCCGCGCGGCGGACCGCCCGGTCCTCGGCGTGTGCCTCGGCCACCAGGGCATAGCCCACCTCGGCGGCGGCTCCGTACGGCGGGCCCCCGAGCCCCGGCACGGACGGGTCTCCCCCGTGGAGCACTCCGGCACGGACCTCTTCGCCGGGCTCCCCTCGCCCTTCGACGTCGTGCGCTACCACTCCCTCACCGTGGAAGACCTCCCCGAGGACGTCTTCGAGGCCACCGCCTGGGCGCCGGGCGGCATCCTCATGGGACTGCGCCACCGCGAACGCCCGCTGTGGGGCGTGCAGTTCCACCCGGAATCCATCAGCAGCGAGCACGGACTGCTGATGATGCGCAACTTCCGCGAACTCACCGCCCGCTGGCAGCAGCAGCACCCCGCCGCGCGGCCCCTCGCCCCGGCCGCGCCCGCGGCCGCGCCCGCCCGGCCCGCCCCGCGCCGGCACCTGCGCGTCCTCACCGAGCGGCTGCCCACCGCGTGGGACCCCGAGATCGTCTTCGACGAACTGCTGCGCGGCGGGAACCACGCCTTCTGGCTCGACAGCAGCCGCAGCGACGGCGCCACCGGCCGCTTCTCGATCATGGGGGACGCCTCGGGCGACCTGGCCCGCGTGGCCACGGCCGACGTCGCGGCCGGTACGGTCACCGTCGTGTCCGAGCGGGACGGCGTGCGCAGCGCGCAGGTCGAGCGGCGCCCCTTCTTCGACTGGATCGACGAGGACCTGAAATCCCTGCGGACGGACCTGCCCGACCGGGCCGAGAACCCCTGCAACTTCGCCCTCGGCTGGGTCGGCTACCTCGGCTACGAACTCAAGGCGCAGTGCGGCGCGGGCCCCGTCGTGCACCGCTCGAAGCAGCCCGACGCCACGATGGTGTTCGCCGCCCGCGCCCTGGCCTTCGACCACCTGACCGGCACCACGCACCTGCTCGCCCTGGCCCCCGCGGAACCCGGAGCCGGAGCCGGCGCCGATGCGGATGCCGATGCGGATGCCGATGCGGAGGGGGACGCCGAGGCGCTCGCCCTCGAAGCCTCCGCGCGCGCGTGGCTGCGTACCACCGGCGAGCGGCTGCGCGCCCTCGCCGGCAAGGCGGCCGAAGCCGACGTGCCCGCGCAGCCCCTGGACGCCGGCGACCTGAGCCTGCGCCACGACCGCGACGCCTACCTGGACCGGATCCGGCGCAGCCAGGAGGACATCGCCGCCGGCGAGACCTACGAGGTCTGCCTCACCAACGAACTGCACAGCGAGGCGAAGGTGGACCCCTGGGAGGGGTACCGCTTCCTGCGCCGCACCAGCCCGGCGCCGTTCGCCTCGCTGCTCCTCTTCGACGACCTGGCCGTCCTCAGCACCTCGCCGGAGCGGTTCCTGCGCGTCACCGCCGAGGGGCTGGCCGAGTCCAAGCCGATCAAGGGCACCCGGCCGCGCGGAGCCACCGCGCGGGAGGACGAGGCGCTGATCGAGGACCTGCGGACCAACGAGAAGGACCGCTCCGAGAACCTGATGATCGTCGACCTGGTCCGCAACGACCTCGGCCGGTGCGCGGAGGTCGGCTCGGTCCACGTGCCCACACTGTTCGACGTGGAGACCTTCGCGACGGTGCACCAGCTCGTCAGCACCGTACGGGCCACCCTGCGCCCCGGGGTGAGCGCCGTGGAGTGCGTGCGCACCGCGTTCCCGGGCGGATCCATGACGGGCGCCCCCAAGATCCGCACCATGCAGATCATCGACGAACTGGAGGAGGGCCCGCGCGGCGTGTACTCCGGAGCGATCGGCTACTTCTCCCTGTGCGGCGGCGCCGACCTCAGCATCGTCATCCGCACCGCCGTCGTGACCGACGAGGGCATCCGCTACGGAGTCGGCGGCGCCATCGTCGCGCTCTCCGACCCCGCGGACGAGTACGAGGAGACCATCACCAAGACCACCCCGCTGCTGCGCCTCCTCGGCAGGGGCTTCCCCGGCCGCGACGGGGTGGCGGCGGCGTCCGCGTCCACCGAGCCCGCGGTGTCCCGTTGACCGGGCCGACCGGGCCGACCGGGCAGCCGGCCCGAGCGGCCGCGCCCGGCCGCGCCGCCGACCGGCTCTTCGCGCTCACCCCGTACGGGGCCCTGCGCGAGGTACCCGCCACGGAAACCCCGGGCACCCTCCTCGCCGCGGACTCCTGGCTGGTCGCCGACGGCCGGGTCCGCGCCCTGGCCCGGCACCGCCGCCGCTTCACCGCGACCTGCGCCGCGGCCGCCGGCGTGCCCGACGCGCTCCTCGACGCCTTCTGGACCGCGATGGCCGCCCTGCTGCCCCGGGGCGACGGCCACTGGTTCCCGCGCGTCGAGCTGGAAACCGCCTCCGCCGACGCGCCCCCGGACACCGTCCTGCCCGGCGGCCACCGGCTGCTGTACCGGCTGCGCACCGCGCCGGCCCTCTCCACGACGGCCAGGGTCTGGGGGCTCGCCGTCCGCGACCCGCGCCGGACGCCCCGTCACAAGGGGCCGGACCTGGGCGCCCTGGCGGAGGTCCGCTCCAGGGCCGCGGCCGCGCGGGCCGACGAGGCGCTCCTGGTCACCGCGGACGGGGTGGTGCTCGAAGCGGCGAACTCCTCGCTCCTGTGGTGGGAGGACGACGTCCTGTGCCATCCGCCCGCCGAACTCCCCGTTCTCCCC
Organism: Streptomyces sp. NPDC002104; assembly: GCF_053593795.1. Taxonomy (NCBI): domain Bacteria; kingdom Bacillati; phylum Actinomycetota; class Actinomycetes; order Kitasatosporales; family Streptomycetaceae; genus Streptomyces; species Streptomyces sp. NPDC002104. The sequence goes on from NZ_JBSFDF010000029.1 coordinate 29,712, forward strand.
GGGGTCACCGCCGCACTGCTGCTGGAGCGGGCAGCCCGCACGGGCGTGACCGTACGGCCCGCCCGGCGCAGGCTGTCCGCGCTGGCCGGGCGGGAGGTCTGGGTGGCCAACGCCCTCCACGGCCTGCGCCCCGTCACGGCCTGGACGGGCGGCTCCCTCCCGGCCGGCACCCCGCTGCGCGCCGCCGCGTGGCAGAGCTGGCTCGACGGCCTGCGGACCCCGCTCCCGGCGTGAGCCACTCGGACCCCGCTCCCGGCGTGAGCTACTCGGCCGCCGCGATCGGCTGGAGCCGCCGGGGGATCGTCGAGCCGGCCGGATCGGTCCGGGCCAGATCGCCGGAGAGCACGGCCTGGTGCAACTGCTGGAGCGGAGCGGACGGCTCCAGCCCCAGCTCCCGTACGAGCGAGGCCCGCAGCTTCTGGTAGGCCTCCAGGGCGCGCCAGCCCCCGCCCGAGCGGTGCAGCGCGCGCATCAGCTGCCCGCAGAAACCCTCGTGGAGGGGGTGGCGGGCCGCCAGCACCCGCAGTTCGGGGATCACCTCGGCGCAGCGGCCGAGCCGGATGTCGGCCTCGATGCGCCGCTCCAGGGCGGCCGTGCGCTCCTCGTTGAGCTGGAGCACCTCCAGCTCGAGGATCGACCCCGCGCGTACGTCGACCAGCGCCGGGCCCTGCCACAGCGCGAGCGAGCGGCCGAGCAGATCGGACGCGGCACGGTAGTCGCCGATGTCGTAGGCGGCCCGGCCCTGCCCCGCGAGCCGCTCGAACTCGTGGGCGTCGACCTGACCGGGCGGCACCTGGAGGAGGTAGCCGCCGAACCGGGTGACCAGGACCTCCTTGGCGTCGAGCCCCGGATCCCGCTCCAGGGCGCCGCCGATCTTGCGGCGCAGCTGGAGGATGTACGTCTGCAGCGTCGTGGTGGCGCTGCGGGGGATGTCCTCGCCCCAGATCTCCTCCATCAGCGTCGGCACGGTGACGACCCGGCCGGCGTGCAGGGCGAGCAGGGCCAGCAGTTGCCGGGGCTTGGTGGCGGTCGGAACGACCGAGACGCCGCGCTCCTGGGCAGTGAGCGACCCGAGTACTTTGATCTCCATCTGTGCGCTCTCCCTCATCGGGCCACGGATGCCGGACGGTGTGCGACGACCCCTGTCGGAGCCAGGCGAACAGACTCGCAGCCAAGGCCCTCGGCGGCCCAGTGAGGTGCGCACGAGGTGAATCATGAAAATGTCATACGGGTCCGGTGAACGTGGCACTGCCGGTCCTGTGAGGTCCCCCTCCAGACTCTCGTCCCAGGCAGACACCAGTGCAGCACCGTTGGTCTCAGGGGGAAGTCATGAACGTGGCCCAGGAACTTTTCCGTTTCGCGGAACTCGCCGCCCGTACCGCTCTGGAACCCAAGCTCGGACAGCGCTTCGACGCCGACCCGGCAGGCGTCCTGCTGGAGTTCGGACTCCAGGCCCAGGGAGTCGACTGGACGTCCGGCGCGACCCTCGCCATCGACGACCTGAGCGCCGTCACCGGTTCGGTGTCCAGCTGCCTGCGGTGCAGCATCTGCACCGGCGGCAACATCACCGACCAGGCCGACCTCCAGGTCGCGGCATGACGCCCCCGCCGGAGGGCCAGGCGGGCCCCTTCGTCGCCTTCAAGCGCCACGTGCGGGCCGAAGCGGTCCCGGGCGAGGCCGCCTTCGTCCTCTCCGACCAGGGAGTGACCGTCCTGCGCGGAGCCGGGATAGAGAGCCTCGTCCCGCTGCTCGACGGCAGCCACACCCTGGACGCGTTACTCAGGGCCGCCTCGCGGACCATGCCGGTCGCCGAGGTGGGACGGGCGTTACGGAGCCTCGCGCAGGCCAATCTGGTCGGGTACCGACACGGCGGAGCCGACACCGCCGGCGCCGCCCCGGCCGGCGGGGACACCGCCCTGGCCCAGGCCTACTGGGACCGGGCGGGCCTCGACGGCTACGAGGCGACGACCGAGGTCACCACGGCGCCCGTCGCGGTGATCCCGGTCGGCGGGGTCGACGCCGACGCGGCCCGAGCCGCCTGCGCCGCCTCCGGGCTCAACGCCGTGGACGAGCACGCCGACACCCCGCTGGCCCTGGTGGTGTGCGCCGACTACCTGGACCCCGGGCTGCGGGCCGTCTCCGCGCGGCTGCGCCGCCAGGGCCGGTCCTGGCTGCTGGCGAGACCGTTCGGCGCCGATCCCTGGACCGGCCCGTTCTTCTCGCCGGCCACCGCCGGAGCCGCCGGAGCCGCCGGAGCTGCCGGAGCCGCCGGAGCCGACGGGCCCTGCTGGACCTGCCTGGCCCACCGGCTCTCCGAGCACCGCGCCGGGGAACTCCCCGTACAGCGCGCCCTGGGCCTGGACGGACCGGCGCCCAGACCCGCCCCGACCCTGTCGGCCGTACGGTCCCTGGGTCTGCAGTGCGCCGTCCTGGAACTGTCGAAGTGGCTCGCGGGACTGCGCTACCCGGAGCAGCGCGCCGTGTGCGTCCTGGACAGCCTCAACCTGAGCACCGCCCACCACACCGTGCTGCGCCGGCCGCAGTGCCCCGACTGCGGGGACCCCTCACTGGTCGCGGCGCGCACCGCGCGGCCCCTCGCCCTGACCTCCCGCCAGAAGGCCGAGGGCACCGGCAGCAACGACCGGGCCGTCTGCGCCGAGGGCATCCTCATCGAGAACCGCCACCTGATCAGCCCGGTCACCGGCATCGTCACGAACGTCCGCCCCGTCGCGGGACTGCCCGACGGACTGCACGCCTACGACTCCGGTCACAACCTCGCCCTGCGCGGGCACTCGCTGGCCGGGGTCCACCAGGTCCTGAGGGCCCGCAGCGGAGGCAAGGGGGCGACCGCCACCGAGGCCCGGGCGAGCGCGCTGTGCGAGGCGGCGGAACGGTACAGCGCCGCCCGCCAGGGCGACGAGCTGATCATCCGGGACTCCCTGTCCGGGCTGGGCTCCGCCGCCGTCCACCCCAACACCTACCAGCTGTTCGACGAGCGCCAGTACGCCGGCCGGCAGCGCTGGAACGCCCTGCAGCCGCCCTTCCACCGGGTCAGCCGGCCCTTCGACCCCGCCGCCGAGACCGAGTGGACGCCCGTGTGGTCGCTCAGCGCGGGCGCCCACCGGCTGCTGCCCACCTCCACCCTGTACTTCGACAGCGGCGCCGGCGCCTCCCGGGACGGCCTGTGGTCCGACTCCAACGGCAACGCCGCGGGCGGCAGCCTCGAGGACGCCGTGGTCCAGGGCGTGCTCGAACTCGTCGAGCGGGACGCCGTGGCGCTGTGGTGGTACAACCGGCTGCGCCTGCCCGGCCTCGACCTGGACTCCTTCGACGAGCCCTGGCTGGCGGCCACCCGGTCGGCCCTCGGCCGGGCCGGCCACCAGGTGTGGGCCCTCGACCTCACCTCCGACCTCGGGATCCCGGTCGTGGCGGCCGTGTCCCGGCGCACCGACGGCCCCGCGGAGGAGTTCGTCTACGGCTTCGGAGCCCACCTCGACCCGCGGCTCGCGCTGCGCAGGGCGGTCACCGAGATGGTGCAGATGCTGCCCGCCCCCGGCGGTTCCGGTACGGACCTGCCGGGCCAGCCCCAGCTCTTCGCGGACCCGGCGCACCGCGCGCGGACCCCCGCGTCGTGGCGGTACGCCGGACGCAACGCCGACCTCCTCGACGACGTCACGCACCTGCGGACCCTGCTGGAGTCGCACGGGATGGAGCTGCTGGTCCTCGACCAGACCCGGCCCGACGTGGGGATACCCGTGGTGAAGACACTGGTGCCCGGACTGCGCCCGTTTTACGCCAGGTTCGCCCCGGGACGCCTTTTCGAGGTACCGGTGCGTCTCGGCCAGCTGAATGCGCCCACCGCATTCCATGAACTCAACGAGCTCCCGCTGCCCTTGTAGACGCCCGTGCGGACGGCCCCCCGGATGGCCCTCCCGATGGGCTTCCGGATGGCCTTCCGGATGGCCCTGTATCTTCGGCAGGCGCGGCATATAGTGCGGACTCGGATCCTCTCGTTTTCCTACCGAGGAGTGAGCATATGACGGGCCGTTTCCGGACTGCGGACAACGACCTAGCTCAGGGGACCGACCAAGCGGAAACCAAGAATCCGGACAAGCGGCGGGTCACCGACGTACTCGCCCCGCGCCTCGCGCAGGGCATCGTGGTCACCGTCCTGTCCGGGTACGCAATCGTCACCCTGCTGAATGTCGAATACGCGCTGCGCGACCGGCGGCGCGAACTCCTCGTCTGCGCGGCGGCGGTCCTGCTCCTCTACGGTCTCCAGCTGGTCCTCACCTCGCCCAAGGCCCGGCACTGGTCCACCGGACGCAAGTGCGCCGCCCTGGGCGTGCAGTTGTTCCTCACCTTCCTGCCCCTGGTCTGGCTGAACGTGCTGTGGGGCAGCGTGGCGGGACCCCTGAGCGCCTCGGTCCTGCTGCTCGCACCGCCCAGGATCGCCTGGCCCTCCTTCGCGGCCATCTCGGGCGTGGTGCTGTGGTGGGCGGTGGGTCAGGGCGTGACCGTGCTGGACCTCGCGTACGCGGCCATCTCCACCGCGCTGACCGGACTGGTGATCTACGGCCTCACCCGGCTGACCGACCTGGTCCACGAAGTGCACCAGACCCGCGCGGAGATGGCCCGGATGGCCGTCATCCAGGAACGGCTGAGGTTCGCCCGGGACCTGCACGACCTGCTCGGCTACAGCCTCTCGGCCATCTCGCTGAAGTGCGAGCTGGTCCAGCGGCTCGTCGTCAACAACCCCGAGCGGGCCCGCGAAGAGGTGGTCTCCGTGCTCGGGGTGTCCCGCCAGGCACTCGTCGACGTACGGGCGGTGGCCCGCGGGTACCGCGACATGTCGCTGGCGGCGGAGGCCGTGTCCGTGGCCGACGTGATGGCCTCGGCCGGCGTGGAGGCGGACGTCGACATCGACTGCGGACGGCTGCACCCGCTGGTGGACACCGTGCTGGCGACCGCCCTGCGCGAGGGCGTGACCAACATCCTCCGGCACAGCAAGGTGCAGTCCTGCACCATCAGGGCCGCGGTCGTCGACGGGGAGATGGTGGAACTGGTGATGGAGAACGACGGGGTGGTGGCCGTCGGGCTCGCGGACCCCGTGGACCGGGGCAGCGGGCTGGGCAACCTGGCCACGCGGCTCACCGCGATCGGCGGGACCCTGACCGCGGGCGTCGAACCGCGCAGCCGGTTCCGGGTGACGGCGAGGGCGCCGCTGAGGCCGGTCGCCCCCGACCCCCCGGACACCGTCGGGCCACAGGGACACGGGTACGGCGGGGACGCAGACACGGCGTCCGTCGCATCGCTGGAACGTCGAGCCGGCTGAAACCGGCGCGAGCCGACCGGCACGAGGGGTATACGGGGGAACAACCATGCTGTCGCTGCTGCTTGCCGAGGACGTCCACATGGTCCGCGGCGCACTCATCGCCCTGCTCGAACTGGAGCCTGACTTCCAGGTGGTCGCCTCCGTGGACCGGGGTGACCTCATCGTGGCCTCCGCGCTCGAATCGCGCCCCGACGTCGCGATCATCGACATCGACCTGCCCGGGATGGACGGCCTGACCGCCGCCGCCGAACTGCGCGAACGGCTGCCCGCCTGCCGCACGCTGATCCTCACCAGCCTCGGCAGACCCGGCACCCTGCGCCGGGCGATGGCCGCCCGCGTCTCGGGGTTCCTGCTGAAGGACTCACCGCCGGCCCGGCTCGCCCAGGCGGTACGGGCCGTGGCCAACGGGCAGCGGGTGATCGACCCCGATCTCGCCCTGAGCGCCTGGGAGGCCCTGGACAATCCGATATCCCCGCGCGAGACGCAGGTGCTCCGGCTGGCCGCCCGGGGCGCCGACGCCGGCGAGATCGCCGAGCAGCTCTTCCTGAGCGAGGGCACGGTGCGCAACTACCTGACGGCCATCGTGGACAAGCTCAACGCACGCAACCGGATCGACGCCATCCGCATCGCCGAGGAGGCGGGCTGGATCCCGTAGGGCACGGGAGCGGGCCGGATCCCGCCGGGGAAGGGGCCGGGAAGCGGGAGCGGGACGGGCGGGCGGCTCACGCCACCCGCAGCACCCGGGTCGACTCCTCGTGGACCTCGGCCGCGGCGGCCAGACCGGCCAGCCGGCCGCGGTAGCCGGCGCCGGCGCGCACCCGCGCACAGGCCTCGGCGTCCAGCCACCACAGCACGCCCAGGTAGGACCGGGGATCGGCGGCCGAGCGGAGCAGATCGCTGCCGCCGAAACCGCTGACCGGCACGCACTGCGCGACCAGGGCGCCGAAGTCGAGCTCGAACTGCTTCGGCGGGCCGTCGAGCACGGCCCGGACCAGCACGACGTGGGCGGCCTCCGAGAGCTCGCCCCCGACGGTCATCCGTCCGACGGTGACCATCAGTTCGCTGGTGGAGACGGTGTGCGGACCGAGCCCGGGATGCCGCAGCGGCGACGGCCCGTCCTCGTGCCCGGCCTCGTGCGAGGCCTGGAGCAGCCGGTCCAGGGTGCTCCACTGGTCGAGGTGGACGTACGTGCCGGGGCGGTCCGGGCACGCGGCCGTCACGAGCGCCTCGAACCCCTTGGCGGATTCCCGGTGGCGCGCGTAGCCGACGAGTGCCCGCTCGAACGAGGAGGGATCCCCGGTCGTGGTCATCCGCTCGACGACCGTCACCTGTCGGCCGCGCTCTCGCTGTGTCATCGGCGGCTCCCCTCCTGCTCCGTGCACGGCATAACCGGTGCATTGTCGGCACATGCCGCTAGAGCGCCGATGGAATCCGCTCCCGTACGGGCCTCTCCGGCCTCCCCGCGGGCCCCGCGGCAGGGGTTTTCACCAGCCGTGCCGAACTTCTGCCGCTCCCTTGCCGTTCGGCTGGCCGTCGCCCGCGCACGCTGGTGGACAGGAGCCGGGAACACGGCGACCGACGGCCTCCGGGACGGGGCAGGGGAGGACGACGCGTGAAGAAGGTGCACTTCGCGGGGACACACCGGGTCCGCCATCCCGAGGAGACCTGGGCCCGCCTCGGCGAACTCCGCGACTCCTTCGGGATCACCCGGGTCGCCGACGTCACCGGCCTCGACACCCTCGGCGTCCCGGTCGTCGCCGCGGTCCGGCCCGCCGCCCGGACCCGTCCCGTCGCCCACGGCCGCGGAGCCACCCCGCTGCTCGCCCGGATCTCCGCCGTCATGGAGTCCGTGGAGCTCTGGCACGCCGAGTACGCCTGCCCGCCCGCCGAAGTGCTGCGCACGCCCGCGCGCGAACTCGCCCTGCCCTACGACGTACGGGCCCTGCCCCTGGACCCCGGCAGCCTGCTCAGCGAACACACCCCCCTCGACTGGGTCATCGGCACCGACCTGGTCACCGGAGCCCCCGTACCCGCCCCCCGGGCCTGCGTCGCCGCGGACGACGAGGCCGGCACCGAGTGGCGGCCCCCGCTGCTGCGCAGCACGGGCGGCGCGCTGGCCGGCGGCAACAGCTACGAGGAGACCGTGGTCCACGCGCTCTACAAGGTGATCGAACAGGACTGCGCCCCGGCTCCGGGTCCCCCTGCCGCGGCTTCCCGCGCGGCGGCTTCCGGCGCCCCGGCCCGGCTCGCGGCGGGCTTCGACACCACCGCCCCCGTCGACCCGGCCGGCGTCGACGACCCGCTCTGCGCCGAGGTCCTCGCCCGCCTCTCCGCCGCCGGGGTCCGGGTCGCCCTCACCCGCCGGGCCAACCGCTGGGCGCTGCCCTGCTTCTCCGTGGGCCTGTGGTCGAAGTCCTTCCCCGTGCCCGTCACCGCCGTCGGCGTGCACAGCGACCCCGGCATCGCGCTGGGCCGCGCGCTGACCGGCGCCGCCCGCGACCGGCTGCGCGCCCTGGTGGGCGACGGCCCGGCCGCGGCGTCCCGGGTCCGCGCGAGGCCGCCGCGCGGTGCCCGCCCCGCCGGGGCGGGCGCGGGGCGGCTCCTCGACTGGCGGGAAGCCTCCGCCCACGCCGCCGAGTTCGCCGAGGACACCGACGAGATGCGCTGGCTCGCCGGCCTGGTCACCGCGGTGACCAGCCACCGGCCGGTGGCCGTGGACCTCAGCACCGAAACCGACTTCCGGGTCGTCAAGGTCGTCGCCGCGGGTCTCACCGGCCCCGCCGCCGGCTCCGGCCCCGCAGGCCTTTCCGGGGAGCGCCGTTGACCACCCACGTGTTCCTCGGAGCCTGCCTCGACGCCGGTGAGGCCCGCGCCGCGCACCCCGGGGCGGTCCTCCACCCGCCGGCCCGCCACGGCGATCTGCTCGCGCTCGGCACCGGCCCCGGGGACACCGTCGTCCTCCTCGACGGCGTCCAGAGCCACGGCACCCCGGTGTCCCACGAGGAGATCCTCGACCTGCTCGCCGCGGACACCCGGGTCGTCGGCGCAGCCGGGTTCGGCGCCCTGCGCGCCGCGGAACTGTGGCCGTACGGCATGCGCGGGATCGGCCTCGTCTTCGGCATGTTCGTCCAGGGGACCCTGGACGGCGACGCCGAGGTCGCCGCGCACCGGCCCACGCGCACCCACGCGCACCCCACCCTCGCGCTGGTCACCCTGCGCTGGACGGTGGCCAACGCCGTCACCGACCGGCTCCTGGACGCCGCCACCGGCGACACCCTCCTCGACCTCGCCGGCTCGGTGCACTGCGCCGAGCGCTGCTGGCCCGGGCTGATCCGGCTCGCCCGCGAGCACGCGCCGCAGACCGGAGCGGCCGCGACCGCCCTGCACGCGTACGCCCGGCGGACCCGCTCCACCACCGACCTGCAACGCGTCGACGCCCTGCTCGCGCTGTCCTGGCTGGCCCAGGAAGCCCCGGGGGCCACCGCGTCCTCCCCGCCGGAACCGCTGCTCGTACCCGCCTGGTTCCTCGCGCCCACGAGCCGCCGCGCGCAGTGGCGCGGCACGTTCCGGCCCACCCCGGGAGCGCGCCGCCACCCGGCCGTCCGCGAGGTCGACGTCCTGCGCTTCCAGCAGCTCTACGCCCCCGATTTCCCCGCCCGCTACCGGGGTTTCGCCCTGCGCCGGATCGCCGGGCACCTGCTGCCGGTGGGGGAGTCGGAGCTGGAGACCTGCGCGCTGGAGTCCGCCGCCCGGGCGGGCATCACCGCCGACCTGCTCCCCGCCCAGGCGTGGGAGCACTGGCTGACCCCGGGCGAGCGCCGCTCCGGAACCCCCTGGCAGCGGCTGCTCACCCTGCTCGTCCGCTCCTTCCGCAGCGCCCCGGGCGACGCCCCCTTCCACGGCGTGCCCGCGGAGCTGCGCCGGGCGGACGCGGTGTGGGCGGCGAGCACGAGCGCGGTCGCCGCCGCTGACCGGCTGAGCGAGGCCGCCGCGGCGGCCGTCGCGACGGCCTCGGCGGGAGGCGCGGAGGGAGGCCCGGCGGCGGGCGGCGTCCGCCGGATCCCGGTGCGCGAGGTCCGCGCACACCTGCGGGAGACCTGGGGCTGCGGCAGCCCCGCGGCCCTGGAAGCGGCGGCCCGCGACCGGGGCTTCGCCTCCCTGGCCGAGGCCGAGGAGGCGGCCCGCCGCTTCATGCCGCTGCGCGCGGCCCGGGCGGTCCCCGCCGCGGACGTCGGCCCGTGACCGGACGGCGCCGCCGCACCCGGCGGGCGTAGGCCCAGGTGGAGGCCCGCTAGCGCCCCGCTCTCGGCCCGCTCTCGCGCCCCGTCCCAGGCGTTGCGGCGGCGGTACTGTCCCGAAGTGGGGTCCACTCGCGGGCAGCGGACCGGACCGGGAGGCACCGATGAGGACCGTACTGATCGTCGAGGACGACGACGGAATCGCCGAGGCTCTGGAGCAGGCGCTGACCGTGCACGGCTATGCCACGTGCATCGCCGGCACCGGGGCCGCGGCCCTGGAGCAGCTGGACGACGCCGCCCTGGTCCTGCTCGACCTCGGCCTGCCCGACCTCGCCGGCCACGAGGTCTGCCGGCGGATCCGGGAGCGCTCCTGCGTCCCCGTCATCGCGCTGAGCGGCCGGGCCGAGGAACTCGACCGCGTGATGGCCCTGCACATGGGCGCCGACGACTTCGTGGCCAAGCCCTTCGGCCGCTACGAACTGATGGCGCGCATCCAGGCCGTCTTCCGGCGCTCCGGCGACTGCCCCTGGCACGACGGCGAAGCCGCCGCGAACGGACCGGCGCCCGGGGCCGGCCCCGTACACGTACGCGACCACGTGCACGACCAGGTGCGCGAGCACGAGCAGGAGCAGGAGCGGGATCACCTCCTGCGGGCGGGCCCGCTCAGCCTGGACCGGCGCGCCCGCAAGGTGTACCTGGACGGCACGGAAGTACGCATCACCCGCAAGGAGTTCGAGCTGCTGGCCATGCTGATGGAGGAGCCGGGCACGGTCATGGAACGCCAGGACATCATGGCGCGGGTCTGGGACGAGAACTGGTTCGGTTCCACCCGCACGCTGGACGTCCACGTGGGCTCCCTGCGCGGCAAGCTCGGCAGCAACGACTGGATCGAGGCGGCCCGCGGCGTCGGCTACCGGCTGACGGTCCCGCAGCCGCAGGCATCATGAACGGCGTTGACGCCGTTAACGGCGTTAACGCCGCGAGCGCCGCCCACGCGCTGAACGAGCCCCCCGCGTGGGCGCCGGAGCAGCCCTCGGTCGCGGTGGCCGCCGCCCACCAGATGCGCGGCCCGCTGTCCTCCGTACGACTGCGCCTCGAACTCCTCCAGGACCGCTTCCAGGGCGCGGCCGATCCCGGCCCGGCCCGGGAGGTCGCCGCCATCCTGCGCGAGGTGGCACGGCTCTCCGAGGTCCTGGAACAGGTACTGGCCTGGGGCGCGGTCGAGCACGCCGCGGTACGCGCCGAGACCGCGGACGCCCTGGCCGTCGCCGCCCTGCGCGTGGAGGCCTGGTCCGCCGCGGCCCGGGCCGGCGGCACGCACCTGGAGGTCATCGGGGAACGGGCGGCCCTCCTCCAGCAGCGGGGCACGCTGGAGCAGACCCTCGACGTCCTGCTCGACAACGCGCTCAAGGTCTCCCCGCCGGGCGCGACCGTACGGGTGTCGGTGGGCCGGGACGCCCCCGGAGAGGTGGCCGTCGACGTCTGCGACGAGGGGCCGGGAATGACGCGCGAGGAGATCGCCCACGCCTGCGAACCCTTCTGGCGCGGCCGTTCGGGCCGCGGCGGCCGGGGGAGCGGCCTCGGGCTGACGATCGCGGCCGCCCTGCTCGCCGCCTCGGGCGGCCGGCTCGAACTCGGTGCGCGCGGAGCCCTGCCCGGTCTGCGCGCGAGGGCGGTCCTCCCTGCGGACCCCCTCGCGCGGACCGCCCCGGCTCAGCCCTCCGTCCCCACCGCGGGCGGTCCGCCACTGCTGCGCACGACCTCGTAGGCGAACCGGTGGATACGGATGCGCAGACCCCTCACGCGTTCGGCCCGTGCGTACGGGCCTGCCACGTGCGGGGGCCGTCGAAGCCGCCGACCCGCTCGGGCCGGCGCCAGCGGGCCGCCGGCCGCCGCAGCGGGGCCGGGTCCGCCGCGGGCCCCGCCTCCGCGGCCCTGGCCAGCAGGACCGCGGTCAGCGCGGCGACCTCCTCCGGGCTCGCGCTGCCCTTCTCCACGCGCACCAGGAACGGGTGGTGCTTCTCGCGCGCGGCGTCTCGTACCTGTACCTCGGTCATCTCCGGGTCCTCCTCACTGGGGCGGGTTGCCGTGCTTGCGGCGGGGCAGTGCGGCGTCCTTCGTACGCAGCATCGACAGGCAGCGGATCAGCGCCGAGCGGGTCTCGCGCGGGTCGATCACGTCGTCGACGAGACCGCGCTCGGCCGCGTAATAGGGGTGCACCAGCTCGGTCCGGTACTCGTCGATCTTCTGCAGGCGCATGGCCTCGGGATCGTCGGCGGCGGCGATCTCCCGCCGGAAGACCACGTTGGCGGCCCCCTCGGCGCCCATCACGGCGATCTCGTTGGTCGGCCAGGCCAGCGCGACGTCCACCCCGATCGAGCGGGAGTCCATCACGATGTACGCGCCTCCGTACGCCTTGCGCAGGACCACGGAGATCCGCGGCACCGTCGCGTTGCAGTACGCGTACAGGAGCTTCGCGCCGCGCCGGATGATGCCCTGGTGCTCCTGGTCGACCCCGGGCAGGAACCCCGGCACGTCGACGAGGGTGACCAGCGGGATGTTGAAGGCGTCGCAGAACTGCACGAACCGCGCGCCCTTCTCGCTCGCCTTGATGTCCAGGACGCCGGCCATGGCCGCGGGCTGGTTCGCGACGATCCCCACCACCTGCCCGCCGAGCCGGGCCAGCGCCACGACGAGGTTCGGCGCCCAGCCGGCGTGGACCTCCATGTACTCGCCGTCGTCGGTGATCTCCGCGATCACCTCGCGGATGTCGTACGAGCGGTTCCCGTCGGCCGGGACCGTGTCGAGCAGCGCGTCGCAGTGCCGGTCGGCGCTGTCCTCGCTGTGCACGTCCGGCGGCAGCTCGCGGTTGTTGGAGGGGAGCAGGGAGAGCAGGTAGCGCACCTCGGCGAGGCAGGTCTCCTCGTCGTCGTAGACGAAGTGGGCCACGCCCGAGACCCCGGCGTGGACGTCGGCGCCGCCCAGGCCGTTCTGCGTGACCTGCTCCCCGGTGACCGCCTGCACCACGTCGGGACCCGTGATGAACATCTGCGAGATGTCGCGGACGGCGAAGACGAAGTCGGTGAGCGCCGGCGAGTACGCGGCCCCGCCGGCGCACGGCCCGAGCATCACGCTGATCTGCGGGATCACGCCCGAGGCCTTGGTGTTGCGCTGGAAGATGCCGCCGTACCCGGCGAGCGCGGAGACGCCCTCCTGGATCCGGGCGCCCGCCCCGTCGTTGAGCGAGACCAGCGGGGCCCCGGCGGCCAGGGCCATGTCCATGACCTTGTGGATCTTCTGGGCGTGGGCCTCGCCGAGCGCCCCGCCGAAGATCCGGAAGTCGTGGGCGTACACGAACACGGTGCGGCCGTCGACCTCGCCCCAGCCGGTGACCACGCCATCGGTGTAGGGGCGCTTGTCCTCCAGGCCGAAGCCGGTGGCCCGGTGCCTGCGCAGGCCCTCGACCTCGGTGAAGCTCCCCTTGTCGAGGAGCAGGGCGATGCGCTCGCGCGCGGTCAGTTTGCCCTTGGCGTGCTGGCGCTCGGTGGCCGCCGGGCCGGCGCCCTCCCGGGTCTCCTCCTTGATGCGGGCCAGTTCACCGAGCCGGTCGGGCGGTGTGCCGGACCCGTCGGCCTGCTGTGTCGTCCGTGTCGTCTGTGTCGTCTGTGTCGTCACCACGGCGCTGGTTCCTCCCCGTTGTCCGGTTCATCGCGTCTACCGGTCGGCAGACGGTTCGTAGTCCGAGCACATCGACGGTTCCGCGGCGATCAGCTCCAGGGCGTCGGCGGCGGTCAGCATCTCCATCGTCACGAAGCGCGCGGTGATCTCGTGCGGTCCGTCGGTGAGCAGGGCCGACGCCGCCACGTGGGCGGGGCAGCTCGGCAGGTTCTGGACGATCCAGCCCTCGGGACGCTCGGGCGCCTCCGGACCCTCGTCCGTGCCCAGGTAGTCGGCGGACAGCTCCCGCCCGAGCCCGGTGCCCAGGCCCTTGAAGTAGGCCTCCTTGCGCGTCCAGAGCCGGCCGAAGGCCAGTTGCCGGTCCGTCGCCTTGTCGATGGCGGCCAGCTCCTTCTGCTCCATTGGGTGCAGATCGGGGGAGCACAGGTCGGTCGTCTCCAGCGACGGCACCCGCTGCACGTCGATGCCCACGGTCGAGGTCGCGATCCCGATGAGGACCACCCCGTGACTGTGCGACAGGGAGAAGTGCAGCGGCACCGGCGAGTCGAGGAGCACCGGCCGGCCGTGGGGGCGGTCGCAGCAGGGGCAGGCGTCGCGCCCGAACTTCAGCAGGCCCGGGGCGATGCCGGTGTAGGCGGAGAGCAGACGGCGCAGCGCGATGTGGGCCGACAGGTAGGTCAGCCGGTCGTTCGGCCTGATGAACGCGGCCGCCCGTTTGTGCTCCTTCGCGTCGAGCTCGTCCGTGACCAGGGCGCCCTGGTTCTCCTCCGTCAGGTCCGGATGGCACACCCACAGGTGCATGTCCTGATCGGGTGGGGTGATCCGGGCCGTCCCGGAGGCGTGACTCATCGGCCCGCGCCGGCGGTCGCGGCGAACTGGGCCTGGGACTCCCGGCGGTCCGGCATCAGCGCGGACAGCAGGGCGGCGACCTCGGCCACGCTGTCGTCGCGGAGCAGGTCCGGCGCCTTCACCGTGACGCCCAGCGCCGTCTCCAGCTTCCGCTTGAGCTGGATGGCCATGATCGAGTCCACGCCCTGGCTGCGCAGCGGCCGCCGGACGTTGATCCGGTAGGCGGGCGGGATGTCGAGGGTCTCGGTGAGTTCCTGGCAGATGTACTGCTCGATGATCCGTATGCGCGCCCCGGTGTCCGCGGCGCGCAGGGCCGGGAGATCGGGCAGACGTTCGAGCCAGGTGCTCGTGCTCTGCACTGTCATGTTCTGTACCGCCTTCTATGAGGGGTGGACGGTGTTTTCGGGTGGGAAGGGGTCCGCTCGCCTCCTGGTGACGGGATCGCCCCGTCTCGTCGGTGCCTGCCGGATCACTGCTCCGTGCACGGCGGTACGGGTGCGGCGTCACCCTTCCCGGAGCGTCCGGGCGCGTTCCGGTGAGCGGTGCGCGCCCCGCCCGCCGGCCCCCGGGCAGAGCTCCGGCCCCGCTTCGCCGCGCTCAGCCGCGGATGGCGCCCGGGGCCGGGGGCGGCGCGTCCCGCCCGGCGCCGAACCACCGCAGCATGGCCCGCGGCAGACCGTCCCCGGTCCGGCTCGCGGCCCCGGTCGTGCCCGGTGCGGTCCGGTCCGGTGCGGTCCACACGATGTGGCCGTCCGGCCGTACGAGGACCGCGCCGGCGCCGTGCAGGGGACCCGGCGGTGCGCCGGGTTCGGGACGGGCGGTGACGAAGACGACCCGGTCCGCCCAGGGGCGGGCCACACGGCGCAGGGCCGGGCTGCCGAGGAGGTCCAACAGGAGCCCGCGGCCCGGGCGGAGCATGGCCGTCGTCGTCATGACGGGCCCCCAGGGCGTGACCAGCCGGGCGTGCGGGAGCCGCGCACCGAGCAGGGCGAACGGCGGGTCCGTACCGGGCCCGCCACCGGGCGGGAGCCGCACCGGGCCCCGGACACCGGCCGCCACCCGGCGGCCGGCCCCGCGCCGCCCGGTGTCGTCCGGCCGGTCCGGCCGGTCCACCCGGTCTTTGCGCGAGCCGAGCTGAGACATGCTCACTCCCTTGGTCTCGATCCCGGCGGACAGCTGACCGGACCGTGCTTCACAGCTTCTTCGGGCCGGGGCGCCGGTTCAACACACCGCGATTTCAGAGCCTGGCCAGAGTTCTGCAGAGGCCGCCCACCTGTGTAAGGAACGACCCACGCGCCGTGCAGGGGAGGAACAAAGGGGCCCGCGTGACCTCAGTCGGTGTCCTCCGGGGGCCGGGGGGCGGGCTTCGTGTGGAGGACCTCGCGGGCCTGTTCCGCGGCGCGGGTTATGCCCTCGCTCACGAAGTCGACGAAGCGCGCGATGTTCTCGAGGCGGGTGGCGGCCGGGGTGCCCGGGCCGAGGACGCCGACGCCCTGGCGGGCCGTCTCCACGAGCAGGGTGTGGGCGCGGGCGCTGGCGATCATGCCCTGGTACCAGACGTCGTCGTCGACGACGTAGCGCTCGCGGCGGCCCTCGCCGGGCTCGCGCCGGACCAGGGACTGGCCTTCGAGGAAGGTGATGGCCTTGGAGACGGTCGCCGGGCTGACCTGGAGGCGCCGGACGAGTTCGGCGGCGGTGAGACTGCCCGCGTCCGTCGTGTAGAGCGCGGCGAGGACGCGGGCCGTCATCCGGGACAGGCCCGACTGCATGAAGATGCCGGCGAACGTCTCCTCGTACGCGCGCACGGCCTCCGCATCGCGCCCGTCGGCCTGCGGGGAGGCCGGACCCCGCGGTGCGGCCTGCCGGCTCCGGTGGGCGCGGCGTTCGGTGGCGCGGTGGGCCAGGTCGGAGCGGTAGGAGGCGGGGCCGCCGTTGCGCATCACCTCGCGGGTGACCGTCGAGGTCGGCCGGTCCAGCCGCCGGGCGATCTCCGCGTAGGCCAGGCCGTCGGCCAGCCCCAGCGCGATCTGCTGGCGCTCCTGCTGGGTGAGTCTGCCTCCCGGCACCGTGATCTCCCTCCGTAGGTCCGTGATGATCCCCAGCATAGCTTTCACTCGCAGCTCATTGCAACGGATGGATAGGCTCCGTTGCATTGAATTCATCATCATTGCAACGAAATGCGGTCTCTGACCTGCAGTGATGGAAGTTCTGTGCAACGAGTCTGTTGCGGGGTATTGGAATGCAACGTAGCTTTTCCGTTGTCGGAAACAACCGGCACCACCACGGAAACGCAGGAGAGAAACCATGCAGAAGTTCGCCACCACCGCCCCGATCGCCGCCGTCCTCGACATCCCCGCCGGCCGCATCCGCCTCATCGCCGCCGACCGGGCCGACACCACGGTCGAGGTCCTGCCCGCGGACGCCTCCAAGGGCCGCGACGTGAAGACGGCGGAGCAGACGACCGTCGCCTACGCCGACGGGGTCCTGCGCATCGAGGTCCCCGAGCCGAAGAACCGGATCCTCGGCGGCGCCGGATCCATCGAGGTCACCGTCCAGCTTCCCGCCGGCTCCCGCGTCGAGGCGAAGGCGGCCGCCGCCGAACTCCGGGGCGTCGGACGGCTCGGCGACATCGCCTTCGAGGGCGCGCAGGCCTCGGTCAAGCTCGACGAGACCGCGAGCGCCCGCCTCACCGTGCAGGACGGCGACATCGCGGTCGGCCGCCTGGACGGCCCCGCGGACATCAGCACCCAGCGGGGCGACATCACCATCGCCGAGGCCGTGCAGGGCACGGTCGTGCTGCGCACCGAGTCCGGCGGGATCTCGGTCGGCGCCGCCGCCGGCGTCTCCGCCTCCCTGGACGCGGGCACCTCCTACGGCCGGATCCACAACGCGCTGAAGAACACCGGGGACGCGGCCGCCCGGCTGGACATCCGCGCGACCACCTCCTACGGCGACATCACGGCCCGCAGCCTCTGAGCCGCGTGCCCACCGCCGCACCGGCGCCGGCCCACCGCAGCACCACCACTGGACCGGCGCCGGCCCACCACCGCACCACCACCGCACCACCGCCGGCCCACCACCGGATCGGCGCCGGCCCACCACCCCGTCCGAACCCGCACCGCCACCCGCACCGCCACCCGCACCGTCAAGGGAGCACCGCAATGAGCACCACCGAGCAGTACCAGGCCGCGGAGCGGCTCCTGCACCGCCCCGTGCGCCCCGGCGAGCTCGTCACCGGCGACAAGGTCAGGCCCCAGTGGACCGGCGCCGGCGCCGGTGCCCGGTTCTGGTACGCGGTGCACACGGGCGCCGGCCGGCGGTTCGTCCTGGTCGACCCGGCGGCCGGCACCCGTGAGCCGGCCTTCGACCACCCCCGGCTCGCCGCCGCCCTGGCCGCCGCCTCCGGGGAGGCGGTCGATCCCGAGGCGCTGCCGTTCGCGGCGATCGAACCGGCGGGCGGCGCCGTGGAGTTCGACGCCTTCGGCGAGCACTGGCGCTGCGCACCGGACGGCGACGGCTACACCTGCGAGCGGGCCGAGGCCCGGTCCGCCCCGCCCGGCAGCCCGCTGGAGGTGACCTCACCCGACGGGAAGACCGCCGTGTACCGCCAGGGCCACGACCTGTGGGCGCGCTCGCTGTCCGACGGCCGCACCTGGGCCCTGACCACCGACGGCGCACCCGGCCACGCCTACGGCGCCGGCCCCGACTGCACGGCCAACGCCACGCTGCTCGGAAAGATAGGCCTCCCGCACCTGCCGCCCGCCGTGGCCTGGTCGCCCGACGGGACGAAGGTGCTGGCGCACCGCACCGACGAGCGCGAAGTCCGCCTCACCCACCTGGTGCAGGCCGCCCCCGCCGACGGCGGCCCGCCCCTCACCCGCGCCCAGCGCTACGCCTACCCGGGCGACGAGCACGTCCCGCGCGCCGAACTCGTCGTACTGGACCTCGCCCGGGGCGCCGTGGTCCGCGCGCAGGCCGAGCCGCTGCTCATGCCGCAGCTCTCCCCGATCACGGCCCGGTGGGCGTGGTGGGCCCAGGACGGCTCGGCCGTCCACTACCTGGCCCGCCCCCGCGACCTGCGCACCCTCACCCTGCACCGGCTCGACCCGGCCACCGGGGAGGTCACCACGGTGCTCGCCGAGAGCGGCCCCACCCGCGTGGAGCCCAACCCCTGGGCGTTCGAGGCGCCGATCGTCCGGGTCCTGGCCGACGAGGTGCTCTGGTACTCGCAGCGCGACGGCCACGGCCACCTGTACCGCTACGACCTGCACACCGGCGCCCTGCTCGGACAGGTCACCTCCGGTCCGTGGGAGGTCCGGCAGATCCTGCACGTGGACGAGGCCGCGCGGACGGTGTACTTCACCGCCTCCGGCCTGGTCGAGGAGGATCCGTACCGGCGTACGGTGTGCAGCGCCTCCTTCGACGGTACGGGCTTCACCCGGATCACCCCGGACGACCAGGACCACACCGTCATCACGTCCCCCGCCCAGGACTACTTCCTCGACTCCGCGTCCACCGTCGACACCCCGCCCGTCACCCGCGTCCTCGACTGGACCGGCCGGGTCCTGGCCGAGCTGGAGCGCGCCGACATCAGCAGGCTCACCGCGACCGGCTGGACCGCGCCGGAACGGTTCCGCGTCAAGGCGGCCGACGGCGGGAGCGACATCTACGGAGTCCTCTACCGGCCGCGGGACTTCGACCCCGCCCGGCGCTACCCGGTCATCGACACCCTCTACCCCGGCCCGCAGGTCAACCGCGTCGCCCCGGGCTTCGACCCCGGCGGCCTCGGCCTCGACGCCGAACCCCTCGCGGCCCTCGGATTCGTGGTGATCGCCGTGGACGGGCGCGGCACCCCGGGCCGCGGCAAGGCCTTCCACGACGCCTCGCAGGGCCGGCTGTCCGACGCTGGCGGGCTCGACGACCACGTGGCGGCGCTGCGCCAACTGGCCGCCACCCGGCCGTGGATGGACCTGGACCGGGTGGGCGCCTTCGGCCACTCCGGAGGCGGGTTCGCCGCGGCCCGGGCGATGCTCGACCACCCGGAGGTCTTCACCGCGGGAGTGGCCATGTCCGGCTCGCACGACGCCCGCTGCTTCAACCTCGGCTTCGTGGAGTCCTACGACGGCGCGGACGACCCGCGGGCCTGGGCCCGTACGTCCAGCCTGGACCTCGCGGACCGGCTCGCGGGCCGGCTGCTCCTCGTGCACGGGGAGATGGACGACCAGGTCCACCCGGCCCACACCCTGCGGCTCGCGGACCGCCTCGTCGCGGCCGGCAAGGACTTCGAACTGCTCCTCGTCCCCGGCGCCGACCACACCTTCATCGACCACCTGGCCTACGTGCGCAAGCGCTGCTGGGACTTCCTGGTCCGCGAGCTCCACGGCACCCGGCCCCCCGCGTACCGCCCCGCCCCGATCCCCCTGGGACCCGAGCTCCTGGCCGACCTGTTCGCCTGAGCCGGTGCGCGGTGCACCACCGACGGCCCGGCCCCGGAAACCACCGGGGCCGGGCCGTCACCGCGTCACCGCGTCACCGCGTCACCGCGTCACCGCGTCACGCCTCACCGCGCAGGCCGCGCCGTCAGGCGACGCAGCGCAGCATCTCCAACGGGGGGTTGTCGGCGAGGTTCGCCCAGTGCTCCGCACCGAACTCCCGCACCCCGGCCTCCGACACCGTCACCGGGATCCAGGTGAGCCCGCTGAATCCGGCCGCCTTCAGGGCGGCCTCGTAGACCTCGCGGCGCGGGAAGTTCGCGACGAAGGAGACCGGCGGGTCGAGCAGCGCCGTGGTGCGCACCGTGAACCCGGTCTCGACCTCCTCACCGGTGAGTTCGGTACGGAAGCCGTACTTCTCCGGCGTCGGCCCGTCGAACCGGTAGTCGGGCGACTGGTTGATCAGGAAGAGCTCGGCGCCGGGCTTCAGGCTCCGGTGGATGTTGCGGCACATCCGCTCCGTGGTGGCGATGTCCGAGGCGTAGTTGAGGAGCTGGACGGCCAGCCCGACGTCGAAGGGCTCCTCGAAGGACCGCAGCTCGGCCGCGTCGCCCACCTCGTACCGAATGCCCAGGGGATCGCGCTCCTCGATCGCCCGGGCCACGGAGACCAGCTCGCCGGAGATGTCGATCCCGAGCACCTCGGACGCGCCGCGCCGCTTGAGCTCCCGGCTGTAGAAGCCGGTGCCGGAGGCCACGTCGAGCACCGACTTGCCCGTCACGTCCCCGACCAGGGCCAGGAACCCGGGCACGATCGCCCACTGCTCCAGCGGAAGGGCCTTGAAGCCCTCGTAGGCCTCACCGATCTCGTCGTACTGCTCCTGTGCACTCATCGTGCCGTCCTCCCCGTTGGTTCTCCACTGTGCGAGAGGGCCCGGAGCCCGCCCTCGAACGCGGCGGCCGGGGCCCTCTGACCGGCAGTCTCTCCCAAACGGACGGACCATCAGCCTTGGCGAAAAGCACGAAAACCGGCCACCCCTCCCAGGCTCCCGCACAGCCGCGTCCCGGCGGCGGGGCGCATGCCGAAGGGGACCCGCCGGGCGGCGGGTCCCCTTCGGAGCCCCGGGACGCGTGGGTTTTCCGGGGAGTCGGGCGGTTCCCGGCTCAGGAGGCCGCGAGGGCTACGCACATCCCGCCGAGCGCCACCGCCTGGAGCAGGACCCGTACGTTGATGACGCTGTCCCAGGTGCGCTGCAGGCCACGGGCGTCGGGCGCGACGCGGCAGTCCAGCGCCGCTCCGGTCAGCTCCTTGTTCACCGGCGCGCTCACCTTGTTGTAGATGGCCAGCCACACCACCAGGGCCACGGCGGCCACGCCCGAGGCCACGGACGGGGTGGTCTTGCCCTCGAATCCGGCCACGGCCGCGGTGCCGACCGTGGCCACCAGGCCGAAGACGCCCGGGATGGGCATCCGGCTGTCGCCGAAGCGGTGGATCTGTCCCATGGCACTGGTCAGGGCCGCGTCGTCGACGTGGGCCATGGCCGGCCGCTGGACGAGTGCCGAGAACACGTCGGTTCCGTAGACCACCGCGTTGGCCATGGTGGCCACCACGGCCAGCGTGAGCAGGAGCGCTTCCATCACAACCACCTCTGTCGTTCTGCCGGTTGCCGCGTGGCCGTCGCGCCACGGGGGATATAGCGATGCTAGATGTCCTGCCGACACTATCAACATCGGCGCTCGTAATGCTAGCGTTGACAACTACCGGAGTCCGTCAGGGATTCGTACCCGATGGGAGCGGCCCGGCCGCCCGGACAGCCTTGAGGAGAGCTAGACATGGCCATAGGACGACGTCCCCGTCGCGTACTCATCGCCGGCGGAGGGATCGGCGGCCTCGCCGCAGCCCTCGCCCTCCAGCGCAAGGGCTTCGAGGTCGTCGTCTTCGAGCGGGCCCGGGAACTGCGCGACGGCGGCGCGGGCCTGCACATCTGGACCAACGGCGTACTCGCCCTGGATCACCTCGGCCTGGCCGAGAAGGTCCTGGAGACCGCCCCCGCCCAGCAGACGGCGCACTTCAGCACCTGGCGCGGCGAGGTGCTCGGCGCCTGGCCGGTGGGCGACTTCGTCACCCGGTACGGACAGCCCACCATCGCCGTCGAACGCTCCGTGCTGCACGGCATCCTGCGCGACGCGCTGGAGGGCCCCGTGGTCCGCACCGGCGCCCAGGTGATCGGCTTCGACCAGGACGCCGAGGGCGTCACCGTCCGCTTCGCCGACGGCGGCAGCGAGCGCGGCGACCTGCTGATCGGCGCCGACGGCATCCACGGAGCCGTGCGCGACGCCATGTTCGGCCCCGCCAAGAACCGCTTCAGCGGCTACATCGCCTGGCGCGGCCGGGCCCCCATGGAACACGCCGACATCCCGGCCGGCACCTTCAACGCCATGTTCGGGCCGGGCACCCGCTTCACCTACTACGACGTCGCACCCGGCCTGGTGCACTGGATGAGCGTGGCCAACGGAGCGCCCGGCGGCCGCGACGAGCCCGGCGTACGGGACATGCTGCTGCGCCGCCACGCGGGCTGGGGCGGCCCGGTCGCGGACATCCTGCGCGCCACCCCCGAGGAGTGGATCCTGCGCGGCGACGTCGAGGGCCGCAAGCCCGAACGCCACTGGGGCAAGGGCCGCGTCACCCTGCTCGGGGACGCCGCCCACCCCATCACCTTCAACATCGGCCAGGGCGCCTGCCAGGCCCTGGAGGACGCCCTGGTCCTGGCCGAGCACCTGGAACGGGCCGGAAGCGACCCGGTCTCGGCACTGCGCGGCTACGAGAGCGAGCGCCGCGAGCGCACGGCGCCCCTGCAGCGCATCGCCTGGCGCATCGGGCAGATGGGCTCCGTGGAGAACCCGCTGCTCATCAAGGCCCGGGAGGCCTTCATGCGCAAGAACTGGAACACCAAGGCCTTCGCCGCCGCGGAACAGGGCCAGGTCGCCTACGGCACCCGCTGGGCCAAGGCCCCCGGCCGGGCCGTCACGCCCGCCGAATGAATCGAGGCGCATTCGAGGAATGCGCCAGAGCGTGCTGCCAGATTTCACGGGGTCGAGAACCGGTCACCGACGGCCCGGGTCCAACGGACCGAGCGGACCGGCGGACCGACCGCTCGGCGACCTGTCACCCACAACTCAGTGAGGTAGGAACGGGGATGATCGACAATCTCTTCACGATGTTTCCCGGTCAGGGCTCGCAGCGCGCGGGCATGGCCGGACACCTCCTGCGCGAACACCCCCGCACGGTCGGACGCGTCCTGGCCCGGGCGGAGGAGGCCACGGGACTGCCCCTGACGGAACTGTGCACCACGGCCCCCGACGCGGACCTCGCACCGACCGAGATCGCCCAGCCCGCCATCGTCGCCACCAGCCTGGCGGTGTACGAGGTCCTGCGCGAGGAGACCGGTTTCCGGCCCGGCGCCGTCGCCGGGCACAGCCTCGGCGAGTACACGGCCCTGATCGCCGCCGGCGTCCTCGAAGCGGGCGACGCGCTGCGCCTCGTACGCCGCCGCGGCGAGCTCATGGCCGGAGTCTCGCGCCGGGTGTCCGGGGCGATGACTGCGGTCATGGGGCTGGCTCCCGAGCGGATCGAGCAGCTCTGCGCGGCGGCCGCACCGCTCGGCGTGGTGGAGGTCGCCAACTACAACGAGGCCGGCCAGACGGTGATCTCCGGCCAGAGCGCGGCGGTCGCCGAAGTGAGCCGGCTCGCCCTGGAGGCGGGAGCCGAACGGGCCGTGCCGCTGAAGGTCTCCGCGCCCTTCCACTGTTCGCTGATGAAGGCGGTCGAGGACGAGTTCACCGCCGAACTGGAGCGCACACCCTTCTCCGCGCCCCGGCTGCTCGTCATCAGCTCGGTGACCGGCGCCGCGGTACGGGACGGGGCGCACGCCCGCGACCTGCTCCGGCGCCAGCTCGCCGGCCCCGTGCGCTGGGTCGACGTACTGGCGGCCGCCTCGGTGCACGGCGTGGGCGGCTACCTCGAGGTCGGCCCCGGCCGCGTCCTCAGCGGCTTCGCCAACCGCTGCGTGCCCGGCGCCCTGGTGCGCAGCACCAACGACGAGCGCCGCGTCAGCACCCTGCTGCGCGACCTGCGCCCGGAGTCCGCCGTCGCCGCGGCCGCCGCCTAGCCGCGTACGCCGCGCAGGCCCGCCCGTCCCTCCGTCCTCCCGTCTCCACCCCACGTTCTTTCCTCCCCTCCGCGAGAATCCACTTGAAAGGCAGCAAACGGTGCCCGAAACCCTGACCACCCTGTCGACCGACTACCTCCCCGCGGTCCAGGCCGCCATAGCCGACGCCCTCGGCATCGACGAGGCCGAGGCCGTTCCCGACGCGACCCTCCTCGGGGCGCTGGGTGCCGAGTCCATCGACCTGCTCGACATCCTCTTCCGGCTGGAGCGCGCCACCAAGGTGAAGATCACCGTGGCCGACATCGCCAACCTGCTCCAGGGCGGCATCCCGGACGAGGAGTTCGGCGACGAGAACGAGGTCGTCAACGACACCGGCCTGACCCACCTGGAGAAGGTCCTGCCGCAGTTCGACCGCAACCAGCTCGCGGAGCCGCTGACCGCCGAAGGCGTCCTCGGCCTGTTCACCGTGCAGAACCTCACCGATCTGCTGACCGAGCGCGCCCACGCGGCCGCCGCCGCCTGACATGCCCTCCCGCGTCCGCCCGGCCCCCACCGACGGGCCGGGCGGATGCGGGGTGGCGCCGGGGCCCGCAGGGCGCCCGACGGCCGCAGCAGCCAGGACGCCCACCTCGTAGCAGAAACGGGAAGAGACAGATGAAGCTGAAGGACCGCACCGCCCTGGTCACCGGTGCCTCGCGGGGCATCGGCCGGGCCATCGCCCTGGCCCTGGCCGAACAGGGGGCGGCCGTCGCAGTCAACTACCGCTCACGCCGGGAGGACGCCCTGGCGGTCGTCAAGGAGATCGAGGCGGCGGGCGGCCGGGCCGTGGCGATCGGCGCCGACGTCTCCGACCCCGCCGAGGCCGCGGAACTGGTCGCCGAGGCGATCCGTCAGCTGGGCTCCCTGAACGTACTGGTCAACAACGCGGGCACCAGCGACGACGGCCTGATCTACGATTCCGCGCCGGACGCCTGGCTGAACGTCATGAAGGTCAACTTCGGCGGGGCGTACCACTGCACGCACGCCGTCATGGAGCACTTCATGGCCCAGGGCGACGCCACCGTCGTCAACATCTCCTCCGCCATGGGCGAGCGCGGCTGGATCGGACAGTCCAACTACTCCGCCTCCAAGGGCGCCCTGAACTCCTTCACCCGCTCCGCCGCGATCGAACTCGCGCGGTTCGGCGTACGGGTCAACGCGGTCCTCGCCGGCTTCACCCCGACCGAACTGGTGGGCGAGGTGCTCCAGCGCGACGGCGGCAAGAGCATCAAGCGGCAGATCCCGCTGCGCCGCTTCGCCACCGTCGAGCAGGTCGCCGCCGCCGCCGTGTTCCTGGCCGGCCCGGACTCCGGCTACACCACCGGCGAACTGCTCACCGTCGACGGCGGATTCTCCGCCCAGCTCGGCATCGGCCGCCCGTAACGGACCGGAGGGAACGGAAGAGACCAGGAGACGAAGAGACGACCATGCGATTCCATCTGATCGACCGGATCGAGACCTGGACCCCCCGCGAGCGCATCACCGCCCGCAAGGTCACCACCGTCGGCGAGGACCACTGGCAGACCACGGCCGACGGCCCGGCACTGCCCTTCGGCCTCGCCCTGGAGGCCCTGTGCCAGTCGGCCACCTGGCTGATCATGCTCAGCACCGACCACAAGCTGCGCGCGGCACTGCTCGCGGTCGGCGAGGCCACCGCCCACCGTCCGGTGGTTCCCGGTGAGGTGCTCCGCATGGAGGCCAGGATCGAATCGATGAACGACGACGCCGCGATCCTGGACGGCACCGTCACGGTGGACGGCGAGACCGTCCTGGAAGCGAGCGGCATCATGTGCGCGCTCATCGACGCCGAGCGTCTCGACGACCCGGCGAACACGGCGCGCATGGCGCGACAGCTGCAGGGCGGAGGACCGGTCGGATGAAGCGCGTAGCCATCACCGGAGTCGGGGCGGTCACCCCCCTCGGGAACGATGCGGACAGCACCTGGGAAGGCCTGGCCACCGGCCGCAGCGGAGTGGGGCGGCTGACCACCTTCGACGCCTCCGGATTCCCGGTGCGCATCGCCGCACAGGTCAAGGACTTCGACGCGGCGGCCGCCATCCCGGCCAAGGTCGGGCGCAAGCACCTCTCGCGCGTCGGCCAGTTCGGCGTCGCGGCCGCCTGGGAGGCGGTGCGCTCCGCCGGGGTCGACGAGCTCTCCGAGGAGGTGTACGCCGCCGACGAGCGCGGCGTCGCCATGGGGGCCAGCGTCGGCCGGCCCGAGCTCCAGGCGCTGCTCGACATCGGGCACCTGCGGGCCACCACCGGCCAGGCGGACGCCTTCATCTGCCAGCCCCCCGCCCTCACCCTGACCGACGACCAGAACGTGCCCCTGGCCGCCATGGCCCGGATGGTCGGCGGCACCGGCCCGATGCTGGGCATCAGCACCGCCTGCGCCGGATCCGGGCACGCCATCGGGGAGGCGTACCGCGCCATTCAGGAGGGCGACGCGAAGCTGATGATCGCCGGCGGCTACGACTCGCTGACGACCTGGCTCGACCTGCTCGGCTTCAGCCTCCTGGGAGCCCTGACGGACCAGTACAACGACGACCCCGAGCACGCCTCGCGCCCCTTCGACGCGGACCGCAGCGGCTTCGTGGTCGGCGAGGGGGCCGTCGCCGTCATCCTGGAGGACATGGACGCGGCCCGCGAACGCGGCGCCACCATCCTCGCCGAGGTCCTCGGCTACAGCTCCACCCTCAACGCCTACCGCATCACCGACTCCCCGCCGGACGGCTCCGGAGCCATCCAGGCCATGGAGGGTGCCATCGCCGAATCCGGCCTGGGCACCGAAGGCATCGACTACGTCGTGGCGCACGGCACCAGCACCCACGGCAACGACCAGTCCGAGACCACCGCCATCAAGAAGGTGTTCGGCGCCGAGGCCCAGCGGATCGTGGTCAGCGCCCCCAAGTCCATGGCCGGACACCTGACCTCGGCCAGCCTCGGACTCGGCGTGCTCGCGGCCGTCAACGCGATGCAGCACTCCCTGGTACCGCCCACCCTCAACCTCGACCGGCCCGACCGCGGCCTCGACCTGGACTACGTACCGCACACCGCGCGCCCCATGCCGGTGTCGGGAGTCCTCATCAACGCCTTCGCGTTCGGCGGCAGCAACACCAGCATCGTCATAGGCGCCCCGCAGGAGGAGGCGTGAGCACCGCGACGCAGGCGGGCCCCCCGGCCACCGCGACCACGCCGCCCGAGGTCCCCCACGGCTTCGACCGGCTCGTCGAGCTCGTCCCCGGCGAACGGGCGGTCGCCGTACGCAACATCCCCGCCACCCTGCCCGTCTTCGACCACCACTTCCCCCGCCACCCCATCCTCCCGGGCGTACTGCTCCTGGAGAGCATGGCCGACCTGGCCAAGGCCGTGGCGGGCGGCGACCCGGCCGGATGGCGGCTCGCCTCCGTACGGGGCGTGCGCTGGAAGCACTTCGTGGCCCCCGGCGACCAGGTCGAGATCACCGTCGAGGTGACGGGCCGCACGCAGCAGACGACCGATGTACGGACCACCGCCCGCGTCGAGGGCCGTGTGGTTGCCGCCGCTCGCCTCCTCGCCCTGGTGAGCGCCGAGAAGCCCAGGGAGGGCACAGCATGAGCGACGACAGGCGGCGCGTGATGGTGACCGGCATCGGTCTGATGACCGCGATCGGCCAAGGCGCCGCACCCACCTGGGAGAACCTCCTCGAAGGCCGCAGCGGGATCGGCCCGCTGCGCGCCTACGACCCGGCGCCGCTGCGCACCGGCATCGGCGCCGAGATCCCCGACTTCGACCCCCGGCAATGGGCCGGCCGGCGCACCCTGCGCATGCTGTGCCGCGGCGACCAGCTGGCCCTGGCGGGCGCCACCCTGGCACTGCGCGACGCCGGCCTGGACGGCGAGAGCGACCTCGGCCAGCGCACCGGGCTGTTCCTCGGCAGCAACAAGGAAATGCCCCGCATGGACGAGCTGATCGCCCAGCTCCAGGCGGTCCGCGCCGAGGACGGCACCCCCGACCTGTACAAGCTGGGCCAGACCGCCTCCTCGGTGATCGCCCCGCTGTTCTTCGTCGAGGGGCTGCAGCCCGCGGCCGGCTTCCACATCTCCGAGAAGTACGGCATCCGCGGCGCCAACGCCTACTTCGCGGGCACCGCCGACGCCGGCGCCATGGCCATCGGCCGCGGCATGCGCACCGTGCGCCGCGGCGAGGCCGACATCGTGCTCGCGGGCGGGTACGACGACGCCACCGGCTGGTGGGCCATGTCCAAGATGGACGGCCTCGGCGTGCTGTCCACCCGCACCGACCTCGGCCAGGAGGCCTTCCGGCCCTTCGACCGGGACCGCAGCGGCTCCGTGTTCGGCGAGGGCGCCGCCCTCCTCGTCCTGGAGGAGCGCGAACACGCCCTGGCGCGCGGCGCCCACTGCTACGCCGAGGTCACCGGCTACGGCGCGGGCAACGACTGCGTCCGCCCGCCCAGCCCGCAGGCCAGGGCCCGCGGCCTGTCCCGGGCCATCGTCCGCGCGCTGGACGACGCGGGCGGCGTCTTCCACGACGGCGGCTACATCGCCGCGCACGGCTGCGCCACCGTCCAGGGCGACGCCAGCGAGACCCTCGCCCTGCACGACGCGCTCGGCACGTCCGCCAAGGCGGCGCAGATCAGCAGCGTCAAACCGCAGACCGGTCACCTGGTCGGCGGAGCCGGGGCACTGAACGCGGCCGTCACCGCGCTCGCCCTGAACTCCGGCGTCGTCCCCGCCACCCAGAACCTGCGCAACCAGGCCGACGAGTGCGACCTGGACTACGTACCGCTCACCCCGCGCGAAACGCGGCCCGACAGCGCACTGGCCCTCGCCCGCGGCCTGGAAGGCCAGGCGGTGGCCATCGCCATGGGGCGGGCCTCATGACGGACATACGGACACCCCCGGACGGAGAGCGGACATGACCGACGACGTGTACGAGCACGACACCGCGCCGGACGGCACGGGCGGCCGGACCCGGACCGTGGTGGTCTGCGGGGTCGGTGCCGTGACCGCCCAGGGAGCCACCGCCACGGCGCTGTGGGAGGGCGTACGGGCCGGCTACTCGGCCATCGGACCGGTGCGCGGCATGCCCATGGACGGCTACGGCACCGACATCGGCGGCGAGGTCCAGAGCGAGCTCGCCCCCGGCTACGACTACCTGGCCGCCTTCGGCGGACGCGAACGCGAACCCGCCGTCGACTTCGCGCTGGCGGCGGCCCAGGAGGCGCTGGAACAGGCGGAGCTCGGCGCGGTGCCCGCCGCCCGCTGGGGCGTCTCCTTCGGCTCCTGCAACGGAGGGCTGCGCAGCGCCGAGAAGCTCGCCCGCCGCGCCCGGGCCGGCGGCGCGCCCGAGGACGACGGCCGGCACTACCTGCTGGTGCCGCCGCAGGCCATCGCCGAGGCGCTCAGCAGCGCCTTCGGCCTCAAGGGGCCGTCCCTGTCGGTGAACACGGCGTGCGCCTCGGGCGCCCACGCCATCGCCCACGCCGTCGAGTCGATCCGCTCGGGACACTCCGACGCCATGCTCGTCGGCGGCAGCGACGCCTTCACCGAGACGGCATGGGCCGGCTTCACCAGCCTCCAGTCCCTGTCCAGCAAGCCGGCCGCCCCGTACTCCAAGGACCGCGACGGCCTCTCGCTGGGCGAGGGCGCGGGCATGCTCGTGCTGGCCGAGGAGTCGGTGGCCCGCGCCGCGGGCGCCCCGATCCTCGCCGAGGTGCTGGGCTACGGGCTCTCCGCCGACGGCTACCACGCCACCGCCCCGCACCCCAAGGGCGAGGGCGCGGCCCGCGCGATCCGCGGCGCGCTGCGCTCCTCCGGGCTCACACCCGAGGACGTCGGCTACATCAACGGCCACGGCACCGGCACGCCGAAGAACGACTCCGCCGAGAGCAACGCGGTCCGCGCCGCGCTCGGCGAGGCCGCCGAGAAGACCCCGCTGAGCAGCTCCAAGTCGATGATCGGGCACCTGCTGGGCGCCGCCGGGGCGGTCGAGGCCATCGTCACCGTCCAGGCGCTGGTCGAGCAGATCGCCCCGCCGACCGCCAACTTCACCGGCGTGGACCCCAAGTGCGGCCTGGACGCGGTGCCCGACGCCGGGCGCCCGCACGCCATGGACGCCGCGCTGTCGAACAACTTCGCCTTCGCCGGGGCCAACGCCTGCGTCGCCTTCGGCCGTCCCGACGGCCGGCGCTTCACCGCCGAGGTCCCGCCCGCCGCGGAGAAGGTGGTCGTCACCGGCTTCGCCGCGATCACCGCGGCCGGTACCGGCGCCGACGCCCTGTGGCGGGCCTGGAGCGAAGGCAGCCCGCTGGGCGCCGACGAGGACGGACTGCGCGTGGCGCGCGCCGACTTCGACCCGGCGGCGCACACCACGCCCGCCGAGCGGCGCCGCGTGGACCGCCTCGGCCAGCTCGCCGTGGCCTCCTGCCGCGTCGCCCTGGAGCACGCCGGGCTCACCGCCGACGAGCGGGTCGGCGTCGTCCTGGGCACCGGGCTGGGCCCGATGCGCAGCATCGAGGACTTCCTGCAGCCCGTCCTCGACATCTGCCCCTCCTACGGCAGCCCCGCGGTGTTCCCCAACACCGTCTTCAACGCCGCCGCCGGCCAGGTCGCCATGAACGTCGGCGCCAAGGGCCCCACCTCCACGGTGACGACCGGGCACGCGGCCGGCGCCTCGGCCCTGACCGTCGCCTACGACCTGCTGCTCCAGGGCCGCGCGGACGCGGTGCTGTGCCCGGCGGTGGAGGACCTCTCGCCGGGCGTACTGGAGGCCTACCGCGGCCTGCCCCTCTTCCTCGACGGTGGCTACACCCTCTCCGAAGGGGGCATCGCCCTGGTCCTGGAGCGCGAATCGACCGCCCTGGCCCGCGGGGCCCGGGTCCTGGCCGAGTTCGCGGGGCACACCACCACCTGCGACGCCCAGGGCATCGGCCGCTGGGACGCCGACGGCGAGGGCGTGGAGCGGGCCATGCGCGGGGCCCTGGCCCACGCGGGCGTCCAGCCGGGCGAGCTGGCCGGGATCTGGGCCAACGCGGCCGGCCTGGAACGCGCCGACGGCCCCGAGGAGCTGGCCGCCGGCCGGCTCGAAGGGGCGGGCTCCGTCCCCGTCCACACCCCCAAGCGGACGCTCGGCGAGCCGGCGGGCGCGGGTGCGCAGCTGGCGGCCGTCCTCGCCCTCACGGGCTGGGACAACGGCCTGGACAGAGGGCCGGTCCTCATCAACAGCTCCTCGCTCGGGGGGACCCACATCAGCCTCGTCCTGCGTCCCGCTACGGAGAACTGACCATGTCACCCAGCACCGACCGCCACGTATCGATCCTCGCCACCGGCGCCCACCTGCCGGGCGATCCCCTCGACAACGACGCCCTGGCCCGCGTCGCCGGGCCGCTGCCCGACGACGTCCTGGAGGGCATCCAGGTCAAACGCCGCCACTGGATGGTGGACCCGGTCACCGGTGAACACCGTACGACCACCTCCGCCATGGCCACCGCCGCCGCCAGACAGGCCCTGGAGCGGGCCGGCGTGGAAGCGGCCGAGGTCGACCTGATCGTGCTCTCCACCGCCAGCCCGGACTACCTCCTGCCGGTCGCGGCGACCTATGTCCAGGAGCAGCTCGGCCTGGCGGACTGCGCGGTGATCGAGGTCCGCGCCGGCTGCGTGGGCGCCGTGCAGGCCTTCGACATCGCCCGGCGCCTGCTGGCCGACGGCACCTACCGCACCGCCCTGGTCATCGGCGCCGAATCGGTCTCGCCGCTGCTCGCCCCGGTCTTCCTCGGCGTCGACCCGCACAAGGTGCGGATGCGCGACCGGCTCACCGTCTACACCTTCGGCGACGGCGCCGGGGCCGTGGTGCTGCGCGGCGGCGAGGAGGGCTCGGCCCACGAGGGCAGCCGCCAGGTGTTCGCCACGCGGTCCATGGGCGGCGCCCGCAAGCCCGGCATGCTCATCGTCGGCGGCGGCACCGACGCCCCGCTGCACGAACAGCAGCAGCGCAAGCGGCTGATGGACATCAAGCTCGACATCCCCGGCACCGCGCAGTTCGGCCCCAGGGTCTTCGTGGAGGGCATCCACGACATGCTGCGCCGCTCCGGGCTCGCCCTCTCGGACATCGACGCGTGCGTGCTGCCCGAGGGCAACGCCGAGTACTTCGCCAGCGAGTACGGCACCGCCGGACTGTCCGCCGAGGACCAGGTCACCCTCAGCAAGATCATCGTGGAGAACCTCACCGACGTGGGAGCCACCGGCTCCGCCGCGGTCCCCCTCGCGCTGGACGCCGGCTGGACCGAGGGCCGCATCCGGCCCGGGGACACCGTGCTGCTCCTCGCGATCGAGGCCAGCCGCTACCTGTACGCGGGACTCACCCTCACCTGGGAAGCGCCCTTCCCCACCAGTTAAGGACGGAACGTGTCGATACAAGAGACGGTGCGCAGCGCGGTGAGCGTGGAGGAGCGCAACAAGGAGACCATCCGTGCGGTCTTCGACATCTTCGTGAACCGGGGCGACTTCTCCATCGTCGAGAAGATCTACAGCCCCGGCATGATCGACCACCAGCCGCTGCCGGGCGCGCCCGAGGGGCTGGAGGGCGTCAAGTACACCATCGCGGGACTCCGCGAGGGCTTCCCCGACCTGCACGTGACCATCGAGGACATGAGCGCCCACGGCGATCACGTCGTCATCCACAACACCTGGCGCGGCACGCACCGGGGCGAGTTCCTCGGCATGCCGCCCACCGGGCGCTACATCGAGTTCCAGGGCGTGGTGGTCTGGCGGCTCCTGGACGACGGCCTCATCGCCGAACGCTGGGGCATCGGCGTCGAGTCCAACATGCTCTCCGTGCTCGGCATGCGCCGCCTGGCCCCCGCCTCGCGCACCGCCGCCCGCGCGTCGGCGCGCCGGAGCGTCGAGCCCGCCACCGTACTGCTGCCGCTGCCCGAGGGCGGCGCCGCGCGCTGGAAGGACGTACAGGCGGAGTTCTCCGGGCCGCGCCTGAGGGAGTACGAGGCCTCGCGGCGCAGGGCCGGCATCCTCCAGGAGTCCTTCGGGATCCAGCGGCTCGGCGACCGGGACGTGCTGGTGCACCGGGTGGAGGCGCGCGATCCGGCGGGAGCCGCGAAGCGGCTGTCGCAGTCGGGCGACGCCTTCGACGTGTGGCTGCGCGGGGCCGCGGCCGGGGCGCTCGGCGCCGACCCCTGGGTGGCGTTCGCCGCGGAGCACGCCGGGAACACGGCGGAGCGGGAGCACACCTGGTCCTCCGTCACGAGCGAACTGACCTCCGCCGTCTGACCACGGCACCAACGGGTTGCCGCCCTCCTGCGCCTCGGCCTCGAGGGCGGCTCCAGCAGCTCTCCAGTCTAGCTACGCTAGTATTACTAGTGTCGATAACTACCGCGGAAGGTGCATGATGATGCGGCAACGAAAGCTCGGCAGCCAGGGCCTGGTGGTGTCCGAGCAGGGTCTCGGATGCATGGGCATGACCTTCGCCTACGGTCCGGCCGACGACCAGGAGGCCCTGCGCACGGCCCACCGGGCCTTCGAACTCGGCGTGAACCTCCTCGACACCTCGGACTTCTACGGTCCGCACACCAACGAGGAGTTCGTCGCCAAGGCCATCGCGGGGCGGCGCGACCAGGTCGTCGTCGCCTCCAAGGTCGGCAACGAGGTCACCCCCGACGGGACGATCACCGGCAAGCAGAACGGCCGCCCCGAGTACATCCGCGCCTCCGTCGAAGGCAGCCTGCGCCGCCTCGGCACCGACCGGATCGACCTCTACTACCTGCACCGCGTCGACCCCGGCGTCCCCGTCGAGGAGACCTTCGGCGCCCTGGCCGAGCTGGTGGCCGCCGGCAAGGTCCGCCACCTCGGCATCTCCGAGGCGGCCGCCCCGACCATCCGCCGCGCCCACGCCGTCCACCCGCTCACCGCCGTGCAGACGGAGTACTCCCTGTCCACCCGCGACGTCGAGGTCAACGGCGTCCTGGCGACGGTCCGCGAGCTCGGCATCGGCTTCGTCGGCTACAGCCCGCTCGGCCGGGGCCTGCTGACCGGAGCCATCCGCAACCTCGACCACCTGGCCGCCCACGACTTCCGCCGGATCGCCCCCCGCTTCCAGGAGGGCAACCTCGACGCCAACCTGCACGTCGTCGAACAGCTGGAGGCCCTGGCCGCGGCCAAGGGGATCACCACCGGACAGCTCGCGCTGGCCTGGGTACTGGCCCAGGGCGACGACGTCGTCGCCATCCCCGGCACCAAGCGGGTCAGGTACCTGGAGGAGAACGCGGCCGCCAGTGCCGTCGCGCTGAGCGCCGACGACCTCGCGGCCCTCGACCGGATCGCCCCCCACGGCAGCACGGTGGGCGACCGCTACCCCGCCGGCGCCATGGCCACCCTCGACGGCTGAACCCGTCCATCCCACACGTGAGTGAGTGAATGACCATGGCGAACATCACGATCATCGGCGGCGGCCTGGCCGGCCTGGCCGCGGCGATCACCGCCGCGGAGAAGGGCGCCCGCGTCACCGTCCACGAGGCCCACTCGCACCTCGGCGGGCGCGCCCGCTCGGCCTCCGCGCCCTACGTCACCAACGACGGCCCGCACACCATCATGGACAACGGGCCCGTCTGGCACTGGCTGCTCCAGCGCGGCCTGGCCGGCCGCTACGTACGGCTGTCGTTCCACGAGTGGACCCGGATGCGCTTCCGCCACCAGGGCAGACTCCGGATGACCCTGCCGAACGGCTACATGAAGATGTGCTGGCTCCACCGGGACATCGAGGTCCCGATCGACCGCTCCTTCCAGGACTGGGCGAGCGAGCGCTTCGAGCAGCAGACCGTCAACGAGGCCCTCGGCTTCCTCGGCCCCATCCTCTTCGACGGGGACCCGGGCCGGCTGTCCGCAGCCTTCGTCTGGGAGCGGCTGCTGCGCGTGGGCACCCCCCGCTTCCCGCTGCCCAGCCGGTACTTCATCGGCGGCTGGGGCACCGTCGTCGAGCGCATGGAGCGGGTGGCCAAGCGGCACGGCGTCGTCATCGAGACCGGCTCGCGCCTCACCGAACTGCCCACCGACGGACCGGTGATCGTCGCCACCTCCCTGGCCTCCGCCCGCAGCCTGCTCGGCGACAGCTCGCTGGACTGGCCCAGCGGCACCTCCGCCCTGCTGGACATGGCCGTGACCCGCTCCAAGAAGGACGGCAACGTCTCCTTCGACATGGACGAGGGCGGCTTCACCTCCCAGTACTCCGACCACGACCCCTCGCTCGCCCCGAAGGGCGAGGCCCTCTTCCAGGGAGCCATGCCGCTGCGGCCCGGCGAGTCCAAGAACGAGGCGCTGGCCCGGCTGGAGAAGCTCTTCGACCTGACGACCCCGGGCTGGCAGGACCGCATCCTGTGGCGCCGCGACGGAGTCTCCCGCGGCCGCACCGGAGCCCTCGACCTGCCCGGCCTGAGCTGGCGCGACCGCCCCGCCGTCGACCGCGGGGACGGCGTCTACCTGATCGGCGACGCCGTCGCCGCCCCCGGCATCCTCGCCGAGACCTC
Source organism: Streptomyces sp. NPDC002104 (assembly GCF_053593795.1). Classification (NCBI taxonomy): domain Bacteria; kingdom Bacillati; phylum Actinomycetota; class Actinomycetes; order Kitasatosporales; family Streptomycetaceae; genus Streptomyces; species Streptomyces sp. NPDC002104. The sequence continues at coordinate 64,984 of NZ_JBSFDF010000029.1, forward strand.
GATCAACAGCGCCGTGCACGCCGCCGGACTCGCCGTCGCCGCCAAGCCGGTGACCCGGCGCACCGCCGTCGGCAGCCTGCGCTGACCACCCACCCGCTGACCACCCCACCTCTCCTCCCACTCCACCCTCCAAAAGGGGCGGCACATGAGAATCACGCTTTCCGAGCGCGGCACTCCCGACTGGCTGGTCGCCGCAGACCTGTCCCAGAAGGTGTTCGCCAAGCAGTACCAGGCCAGCATCGCTCCCGACCCGGACAGCTTCCTCGCCTTCTTCGAGGACTCCGAGGACGGCACCGAGGAAGCCCTCGCCTGCGCGGGCCTGACCTTCCCCGAAGGGGAGGGGAGCACCATCCTGCTGGAGCGCTATCTCGACGCCCCCGTCGAGGAGGTCATCAGCGCCTCCGTCGAGGCGCCGGTCAAGCGCTCCCAGGTGATGCAGGTCGGCAACATCTCCTCGGTCCGGGCCACCGCCGGCGCCGAGATCATCAAGGCCATCCCGCTGGTCATGGCCTGCCTGGGCCGGCCCTACGCGGTGATGACGATGACCCACCGGCTCGCCGCCCTGATGAAGCGACTCGGCGTGGTCTTCCACCCCCTCGCCGACGCCTCGCCCGACCGGCTCTCCACCGAGGAGGCCGCCACCTGGGGCTCGTACTACGAAACCCGGCCGATGGTCGGGTACGCCATAGCCGCCGAGCAGAGCACGCTGCTGCTCGCCGCGATCGGCCGCTACTGCTTCGAGACGATCGACATGCGGTTCGTCAGCAACCGCCCGGAGGCGAAGGTGCTGACCCGTGCCGCGTGACACACCCCGGGTGTCCCTCGCCGGGGGACTGCTGGAACAGGCCGGCAGCGACGCCGTGATGGTGCGCGTGCTCGCCTCCGCCGGACCGGACGGCGCCCCCGCCCGGCCCGCCGCCACCTGGAGCTACCGCGAGATCATCGGCGCGGGCCTCGTCTGGGCCGCACGCCTGGAGCAGTGGGCCGCGGAGCACGGCCGCCCCGCCCGGGTGGGACTGCTCGCCGAGAACTCCCCCGAGTGGGTCGTCGCCGACCTCGCCCTGCTGTTCGGCGGAGCCGTGGAGATCCCCGTCCCCACCGCCTTCACCGCCGAACAGGCCGCCTCCCTCCTGGAGAGCGCCGACCTCTGCCTCGTCGACGACAGCGGCGCCCGCGCCCTGGAGCGCTGGACGGCGGACACCACGGCGGACACGACGACCGCCGTCCTGCCGGCCGGCTGCCCCGTGACCCCCGTCGACCTGCCGGCCCTGCTGGCCGGGCCGCCCGCCCCGGGGCCCCGCCCCGAAGTCCCCGAGCAGGACGCCGTCGTCAAGGTCATCCACACCTCCGGCACCACCTCCGCCCCCAAGGGCGTACGGATCCGCCGGCACGGCCTGGACGAACTGCTGACCTCCCTGCGGGCGCGGGCCAGGCCCGCCCTCTTCGAGAGCTACCTCTCGATCGTGCCCCTGAGCCTGCTCATCGAGCAGGTCGCCGGGCTCTACATGCCCTTCCTCGCGGGCGGTTCGGTCTCCTTCCTTCCGCCCGGCACCGCCCTCGTCGGCACCGCCGCCGACGCCGGCCCCCGGATGCTCACCCTGCTGCGCCAGGCCCGGCCCACCGCCCTGGTCGTACCGCCCACGGTCGCCGCCCTGTTCCTCGCGCTGTGCGAGGAACAGCCCCGGGAGACCGTCCGCGAGCGGCACCAGCGGATCTTCGGCCACGACGGCCCGGTCTTCATCGCCTGCGGCGGAGCCCCCGTGCCCGCGGAGGTCCTGGAGCGCCTGGACGCGTACGGACTCACCGTCCACGAGGGCTACGGGCTCAGCGAGAACTCCTCGGTGGTCTCCTGGAACTTCCCCGGCGAGGTCCGCTTCGGCACCGTGGGACGCCCGCTGGACCACGTGAAGGCCGAACTGGCCGAGGACGGCGAGCTGCTGATCCACAGCACCTCCCTGTTCGCCGGGTACACCCGGGAGGACCCCTCCAGCGTGGTCGTGGACGAACAGGGGCGGCTGCACACCGGCGACCTCGCCGAGATCGACGAGGACGGCTACCTGCGGATCACCGGGCGCAAGAAGAGCATGGTGATCACCGCGAGCGGACGCAACGTCTCTCCGGAGTGGGTCGAGTCGCGCTACAGGGAACTCGGATTCATCCGCGAGGCCGCGATCGTCGCCGACGGGCTCGAACAGGTCCACGGCCTCTTCGTCGTCGAAGCCGGCCTGGACCCGGACACCGCACGGCGCCGGATCGAGGAGTTCGGCCGCGAGCGGCTCTCCGCCATCGAACGCGCCGCCGTCGTCCACCTCATGCCCGAGGACGACCCCGGGTACGCCACCTGCTTCACCGTCACCGGCCGCCCGCGGCGCGACGTCGTACGGGCCCACGTACTGCACCACCACACCGCACCGGACCGCACCGCATCAGACCGCACCGCATCAGACCGCACCGCGCCGGACCACACCGCACCGGACCACACCGAGAAGAACCTGGAGCACGCATGACCCCCGCGCTCACCACGACCGCCGTCGCGACAACCGCTGTCAGAACCACGCCCTACGGCACCGGCACCGGACTGCTCGTGGAGCCCGCCGAGGGCGGCAACCTCGCGGACATCGACCCGAAGGCCCTGCGCGACCTGCTGGCGCAGGCGGGCTTCCTGCTGCTCCGCGGCTTCACCGGCTCCGACATGGCCGGCTTCACCGCCCTGGTGCAGTCCACCTCCACCTCCACCACCCTCGACCCCGCCCGCGACTTCTACTCCGAGGTCGCGCAGAAGGTGGACGCCGGCTTCGACGAGGTCGGCCTGCACACCGAGAACGGCAACAGCCCCTTCCGCTCCCACCTGGCCTGGTTCTTCTGCCAGAAGGCCGCGTCCTCCGGCTCCCAGACCACCGTCTGCGACGGCTACCGCGTCTGGGACGCCCTCAGCCCCGCCGCGCGCGAGGCCTTCGCCGCGCAGGACATCGTCTACAGCCGCTACGTCGGCGAGGCGCAGTGGCGGGCCATGGCCCACCACCTGCTCGGCGGCACCACGCCCGCCGAGGAGATCGACGTCGCGGACCTCGTCGCGCTCGGCGACCGGACCCCCGGCACCAGGATCGTGGCCCAGGAGGACGGCGGGGTCCGCTACTCCTTCCGGACCCCCGCCGCCGGCCCCACCGTCTTCGCCGAGCGCCCCTCCTTCGCCAACAGCATCCTCGGCCCCTCCTTCAACTACGAGAAGCCGAGGATCACCTTCGCCGACGGCACCGAACTGTCCGCGCAGCTGCTGGCCGAGGTCGAATCGGTGACCGCCCGCCTCACGGAGAACCTCGACTGGCAGGACGGCGACGCCGCCCTCATCGACAACACCCGGGTCATGCACGGCCGCCGGGCCATCACCGACCCGAACCGCACGATCTTCAACGCCCTCAGCTACATCGAGGCCCCCGCAGCCTGACCCTCCGGACCGATGGGAGAAACATCCGATGGCACGCTCCGGAGACACCCTGCACATGGGGGCCGACCGGCTCACCTTCCTGGCCACCGCGGCCGACACGGACGGCGCCTACCTCGAAGTGGAGGTGGACTACGCGAGCGCCGCCCACATGCCGCCCGCGCACTACCACCCGAAGCAGACCGAGCTCTTCCGCGTCCAGAGCGGGCAGATCAACGTCCGGCTCGACGGCACCCTGCACACCTACGGCGCGGGAGCCGAGTTCCACATCCCGCCGGGCGTGGCCCACTCGATGTGGAACGACGGCCCGGAGCGGGCCCGGATGACCTGGCGCGTCACCCCCGCCTACCGGACCGAGCAGCTCTTCGAAACCCTGTGGGGCCTCGCCGGCGAAGGCCGCCTGCGCCCCGACGGCACCCCCTTCCTGCAGATGCCGCTGCTCGCCCTGGGCTTCCGCGACGAGTACCGGGCCGTCACCGGCCGCCCCCACGCGGTCGACATGGCCCTGTCCACCCTGCTCGCACCGGTCGGCCTGGCCTGCGGCTACCGCCCCACCTACCGTCCGCCGCAGCGCTCCGAGCAGAGCCGGACCGCGGCCTGACCGACCCGCACGTCCGCCCGTACATCCGCCCGTACGTCCGCCCGCACGAACCGGCATTCGAGCGGGACGCGAGGGCGCGCCGAGGCGCGCCTCCTAGCGTCAGCCGCATCAGAAGACGGTCAATGCGTGGAGGAATGTCATGGCCATGGAGCACGAGTTCATCCTGCCCGGTGCGGATCTGCCCCAGCCCGATGCCGACCTGCGCAAGAAGCGCGAAGCGGTCATCCTGGAGCACACGGTCGCCGAGATCGCCTGGGACATCGACGGTGTGCTCGCCACCTTCCCGCGCGGCGGCATCTACCGCATCCAGGCCTTCGAGGAGGGCCCGCTGATCGGCGCGGAGGCCATCAAGAAGGGCTACTTCGCCGAGCTCCAGGCCGCGTTCCCCAACCTGGAGCACGAGCTGCACCACGTGCACCACACCCCCACCGCGGTCATCCTCGAAGCGCAGGCGCGCGGCAAGCAGGAGGCGGACTGGCGGGGCATACCCAACCTCGGCAAGTCCATCGACGCCCCGGTCGCCGTCTTCTTCCACTTCGACGGCGACGTGCTGGTCGACGAGACCCTCTACTTCGACATCGCCACGTTCCAGCGTCAGCTCGGCTGACCCGGTACGCCCTTCGCGCTGACGCGGGGCCCCGTACCGAAGCCGGTACGGGGCCCCGCAGCGTTGCGGCGCCCGACCGGAACTCAAGTTGAACTTGAGGTTCCGTCCGTAGCGTCATGAGCGCCGGCTCGGCCTGTGTCACCCTCCAGAAAGGAAGCTCTGAATGAGCGCCGTCAACCCCCCAGCCTCGGGCGGTGGGAACAAGAAGGTGGTCTTATGGGCCATCCTCACCACCAGTGTCGCCTCCTTCATGGCGGGGCTCGATCAGCTAGTGATCATCACTGCGCTGCCGACCATCAAGGACAAACTCGGCGGCAGCCTTTCGGATCTGGAATGGACGGTCAACGCCTACACGCTGTCCTTCGCGGTGCTGATGATGTTCGGCGCCGCACTGGGTGACCGCTTCGGCCGGCGCAAGGTCTTCGTCCTGGGCCTGCTGCTGTTCACGGCCGCCTCGGCCGCCGGGGCGCTCGCCCCGGGCATCTCGGAACTGATCGCGGCGCGCGCCGTCCAGGGCGCGGGCGCGGCGATGATCATGCCGCTCTCGGTGACCCTGCTGACCGCCGCGGTACCCGCGGAGAAGCGCGGTACGGCCCTCGGTATCTGGGGCGCCGTCAACGGACTCTCGGTCGCCGCCGGACCGCTCGTCGGCGGTGCCATCGTCGAGCACCTCTCCTGGCAGTGGATCTTCTGGCTGAACGTGCCGATCGGTCTGATCCTCGCGCCGGTCTCGCTGCGCATGCTGGGGGAGAGCAAGATCTCCGGCTCCCGTCTCGACGTGGTCGGCACCATCCTCGGCGGCATCGGCCTGTTCGGCATCGTCCTCGGCATCGTCAAGGGCAACATCGACGGCTGGACCTCGCCGCTGGTGCTCGGCTCCCTGATCGGCGGAGTCGTCGTCATGGTCTTCTTCGTCCTGTGGGAGAACCACACCGAGCACCCGATGGTGCCGATGCGGCTGTTCCGGACCAAGGCGTTCACCGCGATCAACCTGGCCGGCACCCTGATGTCGGTCGGCATGTTCGGCGCGATCTTCCTGATGACCCAGTTCTTCCAGAGCATCCAGGGCTACAGCGCCATGGAGACCGGCGTGCGGCTGCTCGCCTGGACCGCCATGCCGATGGTCGTCGCCCCGCTCGGCGGCATGGTCTCCGACCGCATCGGCGGCAAGCCGGTGGTCACCGTCGGCCTCGCCATGATGACGGCCGGCATGGTCTGGTGGGCCTTCGTCCTCGAACCGGGCACCTCCTACGTCGCCCAGCTGCCCTCCCTGATGATCTGCGGCGCCGGTATGGCGCTGTTCTACGCGCCGCTGATGAACCTGACGATGACCTCGGTCAAGGAGCACGAGCAGGGCATCGCCTCGGGCGTCACCGCCGCCACCCGCGAGGTCGGCGCCGCCCTCGGCGTGGCCCTGCTGGCCTCGATCTTCAGCGCCAACGGCGGCTACGCCTCGGCGGAGAACTTCGTCGACGGCCTCGTCCCCGCCATGTGGGTCGGCGCCGCCGCGGTGGCCGCCGCGACCCTGTCCATGCTGATCGCCCCCGGCCGCAAGGCGGCCGGCCCGCCCGTGGCGCAGTCCGCGTCCCCGTCCGTCTCCCAGTCCGCCCCGGCGCCGGCCCCGGCCGCTCCGGTCGCCGCCGAGGAGTCCGCACCGGCCGCGGTGCGCTAGCCCGCAGCCCCGTACCCCGCAGCCCCGTACCCCGTAAGCACGTCGACGTCGACGGCCTCCGCGCCCGCGCGCGGAGGCCGTCGCCATGTCCGCTCCAGCCCGCTCCGAGCGGCGCCGGAGCCGGCCGTCACAGACTCTGACCGGCCCGCAGTCCACGACCCACGACAACGAACCGAGGAATCATGCCCATTGAGGAGATGAAGATCCAGGACGCCTTCCGGATCACGCCGTCACCGCTCTCGGACAACCGCGGCAGGTTCTTCGAGGCCTGGCGCATCGGCGAGCTGACGGAGCTGACCGGCCAGCCGTTCACCGTGCGGCAGGTCAACTTCTCGGTCTCCCACCGCAATACGCTCCGCGGCATCCACGGCACGCTGCTGCCGCCGGGCCAGGCGAAGCTGGTGACCTGCGTACGGGGCGCGGCCCTGGACGTGGTCGTGGACCTCAGGGTCGGCTCGCCCACCTTCGGGATGTTCGACACCACCCTCCAGGAGGCCGACTCGGGCATCGGCGTCTACCTCGCGGACGGCCTCGGCCACGCCTTCCTCGCCCTCACCGAGGACACCTGCATGAACTACCTCTGCTCCGAGGAGTACGTGCCGGGCACCATGGTGGACATCCAGGCGCTCGACCCGGAGATCGGCATACCGTGGAACAGCTCGGAGCCGTTCATCAGGTCCGAGAAGGACGCCGCCGCGCCGGGCCTCTCCGAGGCCGCCGCCCTCGGACTGCTCCCGACCTACCAGCAGGCCGTCGCGTCCTACGGGGCCTCCCACGCGCACCGCTCCACCGGCTGATCCGGGCGTACGAAGAGACGCGGCGGGCACGTACATCGCCCGCCGCGTCTCTTCGTCCCCGCGTACGTCCCCGCGTACGCCCGCCCGCCCGCCGGTCAGGTCAGGGCGGCCCGCTGCTGCAGCGGTTCCCACCAGGCGCGGTTGTCCCGGTACCAGGCGAAGGTCTCCGCGAGCCCCTCCGCGAAGTCCTTGCGCGGCCGGTAGCCCAGCTCGGCCGAGATCTTCGAGCAGTCCACCGAGTAGCGCAGGTCGTGCCCCAGCCGGTCGGCCACGTGCTCGACGCTGTCCCAGCCCGCACCGGCCAGGTCCAGGAGCAGGGTGGTGAGCTCCTTGTTGCTGAGCTCCGTGCCGCCGCCGATGTTGTACACCTCGCCGGGCCGGCCGCCGGCGCGCACCAGCTCCAGGCCCTGGACGTGGTCGTCGATGTGCAGCCAGTCCCGGACGTTGAGCCCCTCCCCGTACAGCGGGACGCGCAGCCCGTCGAGGAGCCGGGTGGCGAACAGCGGGATGACCTTCTCGGGGAAGTGGTGGTGCCCGTAGTTGTTCGAGCAGCGCGTGACCCGTACGTCCAGGCCGTGCGTGCGGTGGTAGGACAGGGCGACGAGGTCGGAGGAGGCCTTGGAGGCCGCGTACGGGGAGTTGGGCTTCAGCGGATCGGTCTCCGGCCAGGAGCCCTCGGACACCGAGCCGTACACCTCGTCCGTGGAGACGTGCAGGAACCGGGCGCCGCCGCCGGGGCGGCGCAGTGCCGCGTCCAGCAGGGTCTGGGTGCCGAGCACGTTCGTGGTGATGAACTCGCCGGCACCGAGGATGGAGCGGTCCACGTGGGACTCGGCGGCGAAGTGCACGATCTGCTCGTGCCCGGCGACCAGCTCCCGCACCAGTTCGGTGTCGCAGATGTCGCCCCGCACGAAGCGGAAGCCGGCGTGCCCGCGGACCGGGTCGAGGTTGGCGGGGTTGCCCGCGTAGGTGAGCTTGTCCAGCACCGTGATCTCGACGTCGCCCGGCCCCTGGGGGCCCAGCAGCGTACGGACGTAGTGGGAGCCGATGAACCCGGCTCCGCCGGTCACCAGGATGCGTGTCGTCGTCATGAGGATATCTGCACCTTGCTGTGGTCTCCGAGGACGAGCCGGTGGGCGGCGGGCACCGGCGGGGCCGGGGTCACCTCCGCGTGGCGTCCGATGATCGAGGCCTCCACACGGCTGACGCCGCGGACCGAGGCCCCGTCCAGGACGATGGAGAACTCGATCTCGCTGTCGACGATCCGGCAGTCGCGCGAGACGGAGGTGAACGGGCCGATGTAGGAGCCCGAGACCACCGTGCCCTGCCCGATCACGGCGGGCCCCACGATGCGCGAACCGGTCACCCGGGCGCCCTCGTCGATCTGGACCCGCCCGATGATCTCGCTCGCCTCGTCGACCTCGCCGAGGGTGTGCGGTTCGGCGAGTTCGAGGACGGAGCGGTTGACCTCCAGCATGTCGGCGACGTTCCCGGTGTCCTTCCAGTACCCGGAGATCGTCGTGGAGCGGACGTCCTCGTCCGTGTCGATCAGCCACTGCAGTGCGTGGGTGATCTCCAGCTCGCCGCGCCAGGAGGGTTCGATGGCCCGCACGGCCCGGTGCACGGCATCGGTGAAGAGGTAGACCCCGACCAGGGCGAGATTGCTCTTGGGGATCTCCGGCTTCTCCTCCAGGCCCACGACCCGGCCGTCGGGGCCCAGCTCGGCCACCCCGAAGGCCCGGGGGTCCGAGACCTCCGTGAGCAGGATCTGCGCGGCCGGCCGCTCCGCCTGGAAGGCCGCGACGAGGTCGCGGATGCCGCCGACGATGAAGTTGTCCCCGAGGTACATGACGAAGTCGTCGTCGCCGAGGAACTCGCGGGCGATCACCACGGCATGGGCCAGGCCCAGCGGCGCGGCCTGCGGGATGTAGGTGACCTGGAGCCCGAACTTCGACCCGTCGCCTACGGCTTCCCGGATCTCCTCGGCGGTGTCCCCGACGACGATCCCGACCTCGGTGATGCCGGCGTCGGCTATCGCCTCCAGGCCGTAGAAGAGCACCGGCTTGTTGGCCACGGGAACGAGCTGCTTGGCTGATGTGTGGGTGAGGGGGCGCAGGCGGGTTCCGGCCCCGCCGGAGAGCACGAGAGCTTTCATGGCACCGAAGGCTAGGAGCGGGCACTTGAGCCGGGATGGGGGACCGGCCGGGCGCACGTCACCCGGGCGCACGTCACCCGGACGCGGCGATGAGTTTTCCCGGTCCGCACGGTCTGGTCTCAGTACGGTCGTCGAAAACCCAGGAGGAACACGTGGCTCAGCTGCTGAGGGTCCAGAACTTCAACGTCTCCAGTGACGGGATCGGTGCCGGCGAGGACCAGACCCTGGAGAGGCCGTTCGGCCACGTCGATCCGGGCCGGCTGTTCGCGTGGGCCGGCGCCACGGCGAGCTGGCCCATGCGCACCGATCCCGGCGGGAGCCGCGGCCTGGACGACTACTTCACCCGGGACTACGACCGCAACATCGGCGCCGAGATCATGGGCCGCAACAAATTCGGTCCCCAGCGCGGGCCCTGGCAGGACCACGAGTGGCAGGGCTGGTGGGGTGAGGAGCCCCCGTTCCGCACCCCGGTGTTCGTCCTGACGCACCACGCGCGCCCGTCGATCACGCTGTCCGACACCACGTTCCACTTCGTCGAGGGCGAACCCGCCGAGATCCTCCGGCAGGCCCGGGAGGCCGCGGGCGGCAAGGACGTCCGGCTCGGCGGCGGGGCCACCACCATCCGCCAGTTCCTCGACGCCGACCTCGTCGACACCCTGCACGTGGTGGTCTCCCCGCTGAAGCTCGGCTCCGGCGTGCGTCTCTGGGATTCCCCCGACGAACTGCTCGACCGCTTCCACCAGGACGTGGTCCCCAGCCCGAGCGGGGTGACGCACCACCTCTTCTGGCGGAAGTGACGGCCCGGGCGGCGGGCCAGGCGTCCTCCAGAACGGCTCGACCGGGCTTGTGGATCCTCGGAGCGCCGACCATCCACCGGCCACCGGCGACGAGAGCCCGAGAGAGGCACCCCGATATGTCTGACAACCACCGCGAACTCATCCAGCGCTTCGTGGACATGATCAACAGTCACGACGTGAGCACCATGGCCGAGCACACCGCTCCCGGACACATCGACCACAACCCGATCGTCGCGGACGGCATCGAGGCGAACACGGCCTTCTTCCAGCAGATCTTCGACGCCTTCCCGGACGTCAAGATCATCGTGCACGACCTGATCGCGGAGGGCGACCGGATCGTCGGCCGCTTCGAGTACTCGGGCACCCACCAGGGCGTCTTCTTCGGCATACCGGCCACCGGCCGCACCCTGACCTTCCAGACGATCGACATCTGGCGCGTCGAGGACGGCCTGCTGGCCGAGCACTGGGACCAGCTCGACGTGGCGGGCATGTTCCACCAGCTCGGCGCCGACTTCTACGCGGGCCAGGGCGAGTAGTCGTCCACGGACGGGTGATGGCCGATGGGCCGGTGCGTGCGGTGAGGTCCACCGCACACGCCGGCCCATCGGCCGTTGCGCCCGTCAGAACGAGGCGGCGCGCTCCACCTCGTCCACGAGCCGGGCGTGGGCCAGGATCGCCTCCGTGTGCGGGGTGAAGTCCTCCCCGCACAGCACGGCCCGGGCGAACACGCCGGCGATGTTCGTGAAGTGCCGGTCCGGCCGGAGCGGCATCTCCGTGACGGTGCCCCCGCGCTCGACCCGGAGCACCGGCGTGAGCTCGTCCGGCGTGCTGAAGGCGCGCTCCAGACGCAGCCGTCCCTCGCTGCCCCACAGCCCGTAGCCGCTGAGGTACCCGTGCTCGACCCCGTAGGCGAGCTGGGCCGCCACCCCCGACGGCGCGACGAGCAGCGCGCTGCCCGCGGGCCGAGGGCCGTACGGGCCGTCCGGGCGCACCTGCGCACCCGCGACCCGCAGTCCGTCACCGAGGAAGAGCCGGGCGGCCCGGATCGGATAGGCGGCGACCTCCGGCAGGGTGCTCGCGCGCCGCGGCAGCCCGCCGGGCCCCGCGTCGGGGCGCAGCGGGATGCCGAACTCCGAGCTGAAGAGCTGCACCTCGCCGATCAAGCCGTCGGCCACCAGGCGGCGCACCTCCGCGTGCTGGGAGTGGTGGAGGAACATGAAGTTCTCCATCAGCAGCAGGCCGCTCTCCCGGGCGAAGGACACGGCCTTCTCCGCGTCGGCCAGGCTGGTGGCGAACGGCTTCTCGCACAGCACGTGCTTGCCGGCGGCCAGCGCCCGCAGGGTCCACTCCACGTGCAGCTCGGGCGGCAGCGGCACGTACACCGCGTCCACGTCGTCCCGCTCCAGCAGCCGCTCGTACCCGGCCACGGCGGCGCCGCCGAACCGCTCGGCGAAGTGCCGCGCCCGCTCGATCCCGCGGCTGGCCACGGCCGTCACCTCGACGAGCGGCTGCGCCAGCATCGAGGGCAGCATGCGGCGCTCGGCGATGTCCGCGCACCCCAGCACGCCGATCCGCAGCCTCCCGGCCCCGGGCCCCGCACCGCCTGCGTTCCCGCTCACAGGCCGTACTCCCCGTCCAGCGCCCGGGTCGCGCGCAGGCTGGTCAGCAGCGTCCTGGCCTCGATGTTCAGGTAGTTGCTGTGCCGCAGCAGGCCCGCGAGCTGGCCCGGGGTCACCCAGAGGAAGTCGTCGGGCACGTCGAGGGGGAAATCGTCCCCCACCTCGACGAGCACGTACCGGTTGCCCGCGTGGTGGAAACGGCCGCCCTCCTCGGACTGCACGGTGTCGTACAGCAGCCGGCCGTGACCCCGCAGGACCAGTTCGAGGTAGCGCGGCCGCTGCTCCGGGGGCAGGGTCAGCGCCCGGGCCGGCTGGCACTGGACGGTCGGGCCCAGCTCCGCCACGTCCAGTACGCCCGCCTCGGACCTGGCCTGCGCCAGCAGATGGGTCACTCCGCCGATCCGGCGGACCAGGAAGGCGGCGAGCCCCTGCTCGGCGGGGGCGATCAGCGGCTGGGTCCAGCTCTTCACCTCGCGGTTCGCGGCCTCCACGGAGGCCGCGATCACGCTGAAGTGCTGGCCCGTCTCGTGCTGGATCGCGTACTCCGTGCGCTGCCACCGCTGTACGTCCGACAGCGGCATGGTGGTCTGCACGAGCTCCCGGAGCGCCTTGATCTCGGTGAGCCGGTTCAGCAGGGTTTCCGTGCTGTGCAGCGGAGTGCCCTCACTGGCGAACGAGGGGATCAGCGACAGCACCGTACGGGCGTCCATGTTGACCACGTTGGACTCGTTCAGCAGCTGGTGGATCTGGCCGAGCGTCAGCCACATGAAGTCCTCGTGCTCCGGCACGTCGCCGATGGCCTCCACGACCATGTTCCGGTTGCGCTTGCGCAGGAACCAGGAACCCTGCTCGGACTGGAGCGAGTCGTAGAGCACCCGCGAGCCCACCCGCGGCGGCCGGAAGTACTCGATGTAGTTGACGGCCGCGCCCTTGTGCACACCGGTGTAGTTGCTCCGGGTGGCCTGCACGGTGGGGGACAGCTGCACCGTCTCGATGTTCCCGGGCTCCATCTTGGCCTGCATCAGGCAGTGCAGGACGCCGTCGAACTCCTTGACGACGATGCCCAGGATCCCGATCTCGGGCTGGTTGATGATCGGCTGCGACCAGGACGCGCCGTAGCCGTTCCACTCGGAGCGCACGTCCAGGCCCACGACGGAGAAGAACCGTCCGCTGTCGTGGACGAGGTTCCCCGTGGAGTCCTCGAAGTGCCAGCCGACCAGCTCGGAGAAGGGGATGCGCCGCACGTCGTAGCGGTTGGTGCGCCGCTGCTCCGCGAACCACGCGCGGAACACCGCGTTGGGCGTCACCGTGCTGTCGAGGGTCTGGGCCGACAGCGTGAACCGTCGCCCGAGACTCGGAACGAGGCCCGCGGGCACCGTCTGGGCTGTGATCATCAATGGCTCCTTCGGCTTGTTCCGCATGCCCAGGGGCAGGCGGCCGCATCGCGAGGATGGGGGAGCCCGATCGGCCGCCACTGGAGCGAGCCTCGACAGAAAATAGACCGACGATAAAATTTCTAGCAGCACTAGACATGCTCCGAAGGTGTCCCTACGCTGAGGCCTCATGAGAATCCTCTTTGCCAGCGTGGGCAATTTCGGGCACGTCTTCCCCTTGCTTCCCTTGGCGAGGGCCGCACGGGCGGCCGGCCACCAGGTCGCGTTCGCCACGGGTGAGCAGTTCCACCAGACCCTCCGTGAGGCGGGGTTCGAACCGGTGACGGCAGGCCGGTCCGTGCCCGAGGCATTCATCGAAGCAGCGGGCGGTCAAGCCTTCCTCGAGGCGCACGGCGGCGAGGTGGGCGCTCAGGACGTTCCGGCGTCGGTCCTCGCGGACCTGCACATCAAGGTGTTCGGCTCCGTCCTGCCCCGGTGGATCGCCGCCGACCTGGCCACGGCCTTCGCCTCCTACCGCCCCGACCTGGTGGTCCACGAGGTGCTCAACCCGGGCGCCGGCTTCGCCGCGCGGCTCGCCGGCATCCCCGCCGTCGCGCACGACGTGGGCCTGCTCGCGCAGGACCACGAGGCCGACCGGCTCCGCCAGGAGATCCTCGCCACCGCGGCCGACCTCGGCGTCGACGTTCCCGCCGACCGGGTCAGCACCCTGGGCAACACCCTCATCGACATCTGCCCGCCCTCCATCCAGGACCGGGGCGTCCTGGAGTCCGGCCACCCGCGCATCGAGCTGCGCCCCGTCCCGTACGCGGAGCAGGGCGAGATCCCCGGCGGACTGGGCGCCTCCGGCGACCCGTTCGTGTACCTCACGCTGGGCACCGCGCTGGGCTCCGCCGAGAACCTGCGCACCGTCATCGACGGACTGCGCCCGCTGGGCGTACCGGTACTGGTGGCCACCGGCTTCCGGATCCAGCTCGCCGAGCTCGGCGAACTGCCGCCCCACGTGATCGCCGCGCCGTGGGTTCCGCAGTCCGAGGTCCTGGCGCGCGCCTCGCTGGTGGTCCAGCACGGTGGCAGCGGTACGACCCTGGCCGCGCTCTCGGCCGGACTGCCCCAGCTGATCATCCCGCAGGGCGCGGACGGCCCGGCCAACGGCCAGGCCCTGTACGCCGCCGGCGCGGGCGAGTTCGTCTCCGACCTCGCGGACGACGCCGTGACGGACAAGGCCCGCCTCATCCTGGCCGACGAGAGCTACCGGGACGCGGCCCGCAAGGTCGCGGCGGAGATCGCCGCGATGCCGTCCCCGGACGAGGTCGCCGCCCGCCTCCCCGGCCTCGCCGGCTGACACCGGACTCCCGGACGTCCATCCCCCGTCGTCCGGGCCCACGGCATCCGGTGTGCGCGGACCATCCCCCGTCGCGCGCACACCGGATGTACTGTGGCCCGCCGTCAGACCAGGGGCGTGGCCCGGGGAGCGTCCTCCCGGCCGGGCCGGGCGGCACCGGCCCGGGCCGCCCCGGCGCCGGCGGCGGCCGGCAGTTCCTCCACGGGATCCTGCGGGTCCGCGCCCGTCAGCGCCTCCAGGCAGTGCCGCAGCTCGCCGGCCAGCCCCGCCGCCTCGGCCCGGGTGAACACCCCGGAGGCGAACTCCAGGCTCAGCAGCGGATCCTCTCCCCACCGCAGCACCCGCAGCGCGGCGTCCGCGGTGGTGCCGCCCAGGTGCCCGTGGTGGAAGCGCGAGGTGAGCGCTCCCGCCTCCAGGGTCTCGGGCAGCAGTTCGTCGCAGGCCGCGAAGACCACCTGCGTCAGGGCGGGCCGGGACCGGTCCCCCGGGACTCCCAGCTCGCGCGCCAGGGCCGCCGTATCGAGGTCCGCGTACCCGAGGGCCTCACCGAACGCGCAGGCGACACCCCGCAGGAAGTAGTCGACCCCGCCCTCCAGCTCGCAGCACACCGGCACCGTCGCCGAGCACGGCGCGACCGTGCCCAGCAGCTCGGCCGTGGGGCGCCGCGGCATCTCGGTGCCCACCAGCAGCCGTTCGTGCCCGGAGCGCCGCCCCGCGGTCAGCGCCCACGCGGAGAGCAGGACCACCGCGTGCGGTACCCCGGCCCGCGCGGCCGCCGCGTCGACCGCCTCGCGCAGCCCCGGGCCGAGGCCGAACAGCACCCGGTCGCCGCGGAAGTCGAACACCGCCGGCCGCCGGCCCGGTTCCGTCAGGTCCACGACGGCGGGGAAGTCGCGCAGCCGCTCCACCCGTTGGGCCGCCAGCGCGCGCAGGGCCCCGGACCGGTCGAGCCCTTCGGCCCGCCGCAGGACCGCGTCCCCGCCGGAGCGCTCGCTCCGGTCGAGCGGCCGGCTCCGTACGGCGCGCCCGTAGTCGGCGAGCAGCTCCCGCCAGACCAGCGAGACGGACCAGCAGTCCACGGCGGCCTCGTGGTAGAGGAAGGTCAGCAGGTGCCGGCCGGCCGCCAGCCGGGTCAGGGCGAAGGCGAGCGGCGGCCGCTCCGGATGCCCGGCCAGGTGTTCCACGTCCACCGCCAGCCGTGCGTGCGCCGCGGCCACCGGGTCCCCGCCGAGGCCGGCGGGCACCTTCGGCATGACGACCAGCGGCAGCGTGTACGCGTCGAGCACCCGCCGTACGGGGCCTCGCGGCGAGGACCCGAACGCGGTGCGCAGCCCTTCGTGGCGCGAGCCCAGGGCGTCCAGGGCCGTGCGCAGGGCGCCCAGGTCGAGCGGCCCGGTGAGCTCGGCGCTGAGCATGCGGTGCACCGCGGCGGCGCCGGTGTACTGCTGCGCGGTGAGGGTCGCCAGCTGCCCGGGCAGCAGGGCCCGCGGCCCGGAGTCCGCCGCCCGGGGCGCGGCGGCGCGCGGGACGGCGACGGCCCGCGCGAGGACGTCGGCGAGGGGGACGGGGCCGAGCAGCTGCGGTATGTCCAGCGAGAGTTCCAGCTGTTCGCCGGCCAGGGCCTGCAGCCGCATGGCCTGCCCGAGGCCACCGCCGAGGGTCATGAACGGCGATCCCGAGGCCCGCGCGGGCAGGGTCCGCCGGTCGTGACCCAGCAGGTCCGCCGCCAGGTCGAGCAGCTGCTCCAGGGGAGTCGGGGTCTGCATGGGGGTGGCCTCTCCGTGGGCGGTCTTGCCCCGCATGCTGCCGACCGCACCTAGAGACGCACTGGACGACCGCTGCCGGCACCGGCCGAAAAGAGCCCCCGTACAAAGACAGAAACCCTATCACTGACAACTAGAATTTCACCGACAGTGCTACCGTAGTTCCCATGACCCTGAAAGAGCGCCGAGTCCGCGAACAGGCCCAGCGCCGCCAGCTGATCCTCACCACGGCCCGCGAGATGGCCGAGGCGGAGGGCTGGGACTTCGTCACCACGCGACGGCTGGCGGAGCGCATCGAGTACAGCCAGCCCGTGCTCTACCAGCACTTCAAGAACAAGGACGCCATCGTCAACGCGGTGGCCCTCGAAGGCTTCACCGAGCTGGCCGCGGCGCTGCACTCGGCCCGAGTCTCCTCGCAGGACCCGCACACGGCCCTGGACGCCGTCGCGCGCGCCTACGCCGACTTCGCGGCCCGCGGCCCGGTCCTCTACGAGGCCATGCTCACCCTCGACGTCGGCCTGGAGCAGGCCGGAACCGAAACTCCGCAGCCGCTCCAGGCGGCCTTCGCCGAGATCCGGCAGGCCGCCCTGCCCGTCGCGGCGGACCGCGACCCCGACCTCGTCGCCGAGGTCCTGTGGAGCGCCTGGCACGGCCTGGCCACCCTCACCTGGGGCCGCCGCCTGCGCCCGGACCTCGCGCGGGAACGCCTGGCCGCCCTGACCGGCATCCTGACCGGGCCGGCGGCCTGACCGGCCCGGCATTCTGACCGGGCCGGCGGCCGGCGCACCGTAAGGCGGCCTTCAGACGGAGCTGTTCACCGTCTCGGACCGCTCTTCGCCCTGTCCGCCCTGCCCGGGCAGGGCGCCCTCGTGCTCCTTGATCCGCTTGCCCAGCAGGATGAAGAGCAGGACGAGCCCCACCGTCAGGATGATGTGGCCCAAGCCGCCCACCAGGGCGAAGAGTTCGGGAACCTCGTTGCCGAGCACGGTCTGGGTGCCCCGGTAGAGCATGCTGAGGCAGGTGATCGAGAGGCCGGCGTTGTAGAACCAGAAGAAGTACGTGAACTGCTTCGTCCCGGAGAGCCCGAACACCTTGTCGAGGCCGAGGACTATCAGGAAGACGAGCATGCCCAGGGCGAGCAAGTGGGTGTGCAGGACGCCGAGCTGCGTCTCGCCCTCGAAATCGTTGATCTTGGTCAGCTCGCGGTAGTACAACCCGGAGATCACTCCGACGATCATGTAAACATGCGCCGCGACATACGACTTACGCATCCCCGTGCCCGCTCCCTGCTGATCCGATCGAGCCCCTGACGGTCGCCATTGAAGCATCTCGCTTCGTCTGTTCGGCGGAATCGGAAGGATCACTCGAGCCCGATTCGAGTGACATTCCACGCCCCCTGTAGCGCCACCGCGCGTGCGTGGCGTAGAGGTCCGCCATTTCCGGCCACGCACCGGGGCCCGTCGCCCGCCGACCGCACCCCGCCCGCCGGAGGTCCGGGCGGGACGGGGGGTTCCGTCATGCCCGCAGGAAGGCGAGGACCGCCAGGACCCTGCGGTGGCCCTCGGTGTCCACCGGCAGGTCCAGCTTGGCGAAGATGTTGCCGATGTGCTTGTTCACGGCCGCCTCGCTGATGAACAGGTGCGCGGCGAGACTGGCGTTGGTCCGGCCCTCCGCGACCAGCCCGAGCACCTCGCGCTCACGCGGGCTGAGCCGCTCCAAGGGGTCCTTCTGCAGCCTCACGAGCTGGTGGATCACCTCGGGGTCCACCACGGTCCCGCCGGCGGCGACCCGCTCGATCGCCGACGTGAAATCGGCCACCGCGCTCACCCGTTCCTTGAGCAGGTAGCCCACCCCGGCCCCGCCGCCCGAGTCCAGCAGGCCCAGCGCGTAGGAGCGTTCCACGTACTGGCTGAGGACGAGCACGGGCAGCCCGGGGAACTCCTCGCGCAGCCCCACCGCCGCCCGCAGGCCGTCGTCGCTCATCGACGGCGGCATCCGCACGTCGGTGACGATCAGGTCCGGCCGGCCGGCGCGTACGGCACGGACCAGGGCGCCGGCGTCACCGACCGCCGCCACCACCTCGTGGCCGACCCGTTGCAACAGCCCGACCAGGCCCTCGCGCAACAGGACGGCGTCCTCGGCCACGATCAGGCGAAGTGACACGGAACCTCCACGTGCAGCAGGGTCGGACCACCGGCCGGGCTCGACACCCGCATCCGGCCGTCGAGCGCCGTGACCCGGTCGGCGAGCCCGGTCACCCCGCCGCCCGCCTCCGGATCGACACCGCCACGGCCGTCGTCCGAGATGTCGAAGATCAACAGATCGGCATGGTAGCGACCCCGCACCTCCGCGGTCGTGGCCCCACTGTGCTTGGCGATGTTCGTCATGGCCTCGTTGATCAGGTAGTACATGGTCGTCTCCAGCTTCCTGGGCAGCCGTTCGGGCAGCCGCAGGTCCACCGTGACCGGTATCGGGAACCGGCCGGCGTAGTCCTCGATCGCCGCGACCAGCCCGTGATCGGCCAGCACCGGCGGATTGAGCCCCCGGATCAGGGCCCGCAACTCCTGGTGGGCGGTGGAGAGCTGGCCCTCCGCCTGGGTGAGCAGCTCGGCCTGGGGGGACCCGTCCGGGGTGTCCAGCCGCAGCATCGCCAGGGTCATCCCCAGGGAGACCAGCCGCTGCTGCGCCCCGTCGTGCAGATCGCGTTCGATCCGCACCCGCTCGGCGTCGAAGGAGTCCAGCAGGCGGGACTGCGAGGCGCGGACCTCGCGCAGTTCCTCGCCGAGCTCCCGGTCGCGCGGGGCCAGGAAGGTGCGCGCCATGGCGGCCCGCGCCCCCGCCCACGAGGTCACGGTGTAGGGCGAGGCGAGCAGCACGATCCCGCCGAAGACCGTCCAGGGCCAGGTGTCGCCGTCCACCGAGGCGATGGTCACGGCGGGCACCCCGAAGGAGAAGCCCAGCACGAGCAGGTCCAGCCACCACAGCGCGGCCGCCGAGACCAGCGTGAACACCAGCTCGCGCCAGGTCACCGGCTCCTTGAGCCGGGTGGCCACCCAGTCCCGCACCCCCCGCCCGTCGGGCCGGCGGTGCGGATCGGGCAGGTGGCCGAGGTCCACCAGCCGCAGCCTTCGGCGTTCCACCGAGGCCACCACGGTGGAGGCCAGGACCAGCCCCACCAGGGGCGCGATCCCGATCAGCACCACCAGCAGGACGAGCCCCGCGGCCAGACCGGCCGCGAAGACCGCGACGGCGGCCGAGCCGACCAGGACGCCCCCGGTCAGATAGGCCAGGGACCGCCATGGCCAGGTCGAGGTCAGGAAGCTCACAGGGCGCTGAGCCATGGCCTGCCAGGCCGTCGTGGGACGCATGGGCCCCACCGTAGCCCGGCCCTTCCGACCTGCGCGGTAGAGCTGCCTCTACCTCGGGAGTAGAGGCTGGATCAGTGCCCGGACACCCCCTCGTGGCATGGAATCGACCCATGACGACGACGAGCCGAACCCCCGTGCAGGACGCGGTCGAACTCCACGCGGTACGCAAGGTCCACGGCACCGGTGACCGCTCCGTGACCGCCCTGGACGGCGTCTCCACCGGCTTCCCGCGCGGCACCTTCACCGCGATCATGGGCCCTTCCGGCTCCGGGAAGTCCACCCTGCTGCACTGCGCGGCGGGGCTGGAGCAGCCGACCGACGGGCGGATCGTCCTCGCGGGCGTGGACATCGGCCGGCAGACCGAGAGGGAGCGCACCAGGCTCCGCCGCGACCACATCGGCTTCGTCTTCCAGGCCTTCAACCTCGTCGAGTCGCTGACGGCGGCCCAGAACGTCGAACTGCCGTCCCGGTTCGCCGGCCGCCGGGCCGCCCGCGAGCAGGTCGCGCACGCGCTCGCCGCGGTCGGCCTCGCCGACCGCGCCGGCCACCGCCCCAGCGAGCTCTCCGGCGGCCAGCAGCAGCGCGTCGCCCTCGCCCGCGCCCTGGTCACCCGGCCCGACGTGCTCTTCGCGGACGAGCCCACCGGCGCCCTGGACACGGTCACCTCCCAAGAGGTGCTGCGGATGATGCGGATGCTGGTCGACGAGGAGGGCCAGACCACCCTGATGGTCACCCACGACCCGGTCGCGGCGGCCGTGGCCGACGTCGTCGTCTTCCTCAAGGACGGCCGCATCGCCGACCGCGTACCGCTGAGCCGGGCTCCGGGCAGCGCCAACGCCGCCGCGATCGCCTCCCACATGGCCGGACTGGAGGCGTGATGCTGATCCTCGCGAACGTCCGCGCACGCCGGTCCGGATTCCTCGGCGCCTTCATCGCCGTCCTGGCCGGCGTGGCCCTCATCACCACCACCCTGGTCCTCTACGACTCCTCCCGCCCCACCGTCCAGCCCCGGTACGCCGGCGCCGCCGCGCTGGCCCTGCCCGAGCAGGCCCTCGACGCCGACGGAAGCCCCGGGGACCGGATCCCGTGGAGCAAGGAGGAGGCCGCGCCCCTCCTGGCCGGACTCGACGCGGTTCCCGCAGTGGCCTCCGTCGTGGTGGACCGCTCCTTCTATGCCCAGGCGATCGTCGGCGACGAGCCCGTCACCGACGAGGGGGCCCTGGAATCCGGTCACGGCTGGGGCAGCGCCCGGATGGCGCCCTACGAGCTGGTCTCCGGCCGGGCCCCGCGCGGCGACCGCGAGGTCGTGGTCGACCGGGCCCTGGACGCGGCCGTCGGCAGCGAACTCACCGTCAACATCACCCGGGGCCGCGAGCGGTTCACCGTCGTCGGCACCGTCGACGGCCCCGGCTTCTACTTCAGCGAGGCGTTCGCCGCCGGACAGCAGCCCGGCGTCCGCGCCATCGCCCTGATCGCCGACCAGGGCGCCGCCGCCTCCTCCGCCGCCTCCGCGATCGCCGCCGGAGCCCGCGAGGTCCTCGACGGCCGGGGCACCGTGGTCACCGGGGAGGGCCGCTCCGCACTCCAGCCCGCGAACATCGAGCACAAGCGCTTCCTCGGCGTCCAGCTCATCGGCGCCATGGCCATCCTCGGCCTGTTCACCACGGTCTTCGTCGTCGCCTCCATGCTGGTCCTGGCGACCGGCATGCGCCGCCGCGAGATCGGCCTGCTGCGGACCATCGGCGCCGGACCCGATCAGATCCGCCGCATGATCCTCGGCGAGGCCGCCGTGGTCGGCGCCCTCGGTTCGATCGCGGGATGCCTGGCCGGGATCGCCGCCACGCCACTGCTGCGGGGCCTCCTGAACGACCTCGACGTGATCCCGCCGGACATGGACATCACCGTCTCCGCCTGGCCGCTGCTCACCGCCGCCGTGATCGGTGTCGGGGTCAGCGTCATCGGGGCCTGGGCCGCGGGCCGCAAGGCCGCGCGGGTGGCCCCGATCGAGGCCCTGCTCGACAGCCGGTCCGCCAACAACGGCATGGGGCGCGGCCGCTGGATCGCCGGCCTGGCACTCCTGGGCGCCGGTGTGGTCCTCGCCATCGGCACCGCCACCACCGCTGCCGACAGCCGGATCAACACGGCGATCTTCGCCACCATGACGCTCATCGTCGCGGCGGCCCTGCTCACCCCCGTCGTCATGGGCCCGATCGGCCGCGCCCTGACCGCGCCGTTCCAGCACGGGGGATCGGCCGGTCCGGTTCTGATCCGGGCCGAACTCGTGGCCAACTCCCGCCGCGCCGCCTCCCTGGTGGCCCCCGTGATCGCCGCCGTCGGGTTCGCGGTCCTGCTCAGCGGCATCGTGGAGACGATGCGGGTGGCCTACCCGGCGGGCGAGGCCCTCAAGGTCGCGGGCCAGACGATCGTCACCCCGGCCGGCACCCCCGGCAACACCGACGAGGCCGTCGCCGCCAACCCGGTGGGCAAGGCCGCCCTGCCGACCCGCGCCTTCGTCTCCACGGCCGCCGACCGGCCGACCGTCCTGGACGTCCTGGGCACCCGCGACCAGCGGTGGAACCAGCCGGGCGAGGCCGTCCTCGGCGAGCGGACCGCCAAGGAGCTGGGCCTGAAGCAGGGCGCGAGCGTCCCGGTCCGGTTCGCCGACGGCGCGAGCGTCACCCTGACGGTCGGCGCGGTCCTGCCCGACGACCCGGCCCGCGGCGACTTCGTGGTCGCCCGAGACCTGGTCCGGGCCCACGACCCGGCCGCGCTCACCGACGACATCTTCGTCCCGGCCGGCGCCGAGGCGTCCGGCGCCGTCCCCGGCACCGCCCTGCACGACGCCACGCGGTACGCCCTCGCGGACTACGACACCGACTCCAAGCTCACCGACAGCCTGGCCGGCCTGCTCATCTTCATCGCCGTCGGCTACAGCGTGATCGCCGTCGCCAACAGCATGGCCATGGCGGCCCACGGCCGGCGCCGCGACGTCGCGGTCATGAAATCCGCCGGCGGCACCGTCCGCCAACTGCTCCTCCTGTCCGTCGGCGAGAGCGCGACGGTCGTCATCGCCGGCGCCGCCCTCGGCATCCTGGTGACCCTGCCCCCGCTCGCGGGCATGGCCTCCGGCCTCTCCCAGGCCACCTCCTCCGACGTGGGCCTGACCCTGAACACCGGAGCCATCACCTGGGCGGTCATCGCCACCCTGCTCGCGGCGATCACCGCCGGGGTCACGGTCACCTGGCAGATGATGAGGAGCACGACCCCATAGACCCTCCGCACGCCCGCGCGGGCGGCCCCGGGGACATCCTCCCGGGGCCGCCGCCGGTGTGCGCGCGACCGGATCAACCGTAGGAAACATCCGCTGTGACCCAGGTCATGCGGCCCGGCCTGTCACACGGGCCGGGGGACCGGTGTCTTGTGCCCAGAACCCCTCGAGGCGATGGAGACACGAGATGAACCAGAACGTGAACACCGCAGTGGTCGTCATCGGTGGCGGATACGCGGGCGTCATGGCCGCGAACCGTCTGACGCAGCGCGGCGATGTGACGGTGACGCTGGTCAATCCGCGTGCGGACTTCGTTCACCGGGTCCGTCTGCACCAGCTGGTCGGCGGATCGGACGCCGCGGTCATCGCCTACGAGGACGTCCTCGCCGAAGGGGTCACCCTGGTCGTCGACGCGGTGGAGCGGATCGACGCGGAGGACCGCGGCCTGGCCCTGGCCTCGGGCGCCGCGCTCGCCTACGACTACCTCGTCTACGCGGTGGGCAGCGGCAGCGCCGACCTGGGGGTGCCGGGAGCGGCCGAGTTCGCGTACCCGATCGCGACGCTGGAGGACGCCCAGCGCCTGCGCCCGGCCCTGGAAGCGGCCCCGCGGGATGCGGTGGTGACGGTGGTGGGGGCGGGGCCGACGGGTATCGAGACGGCTGCCGAGCTGGCCGAGCAGGGCAGGGCCGTGACCCTGGTCTGCGGCGGGGTCCTCGGCCCGTACCTCCACGCGCGGGGCCGGCGTTCGGTCGCCGCACGGCTCGCCCGCCTCGGCGTGGAGGTCGTGGACGGCCCCGGCAGCAAGGTGACGGCGGTGACCCGCGAGGCCGTGCGCCTTGCGGACGGCCGGGAGCTGCCGGGCACGGTGACGATCTGGACGGCCGGGTTCAGCGTGCCGGACCTGGCGGTGCGCAGCGGTCTGACCACGGACCTGCTGGGGCGCCTCCTGACGGACGAGACGCTGACCAGCGTGGACGACGTACGGATCGTGGCGGCCGGGGACTCGGCGGCTCCGTCGGGGGCGCCGCTGCGGATGAGCTGCCAGGCCGCGATGCCGATGGGTGCCCGCGCGGCCGACACGGTCTTGAGCCGGATCGCGGACGAGGCGCCGGCGACCCTCAACCGGCCGTTCGCCGCCCAGTGCATCAGCCTGGGCCGGGGCGCGGGCATCTTCCAGTTCGCCAACCGGGCGGACGTGGCCGTGTGGTTCAACATCGACGGCCGTCCGGGCGCGAAGCTGAAGGAGCTCGTCTGCAAGGTGATCCCCAAGCACCTGGCCGACGAGGCGGGCAAGCCCGGTTCGTACAGCCTGCACCTCACGTCGGGCGGCGAGGCACGCCGGCGCCAGCTGGAGAGGGAGAGCCCTGCAAGAAGTCCGCAGGTAGTGACGGGTGGTGCGGCCGGGGCAGATTCACCCTCGTGTTGAAACTGCAACCATCTGGGGGGTTTCATCCCCGTACCGGAATTTGGCACCATGATCCAGTCCTGCATCGGCAGGACCTGATTCTGGGGGGAATCCCGATGTCCCGCATGCACCTTCTCGCCGCGCCCGTCCTGGCCGCCGGCCTGGCATTCGTCGCCGCCCCGAGCGCGAGCGCTGCCACCACCGCCACCATCAGCAAGGCCGAGTACGACCTGATCAAGCTCGGCACCACCACGTCCACCATGCACAGCATCGCCGACAGCGGCGCTTGTAAGCTCAAGAGCAGCGACAACTCCGGTGGCGTGTCCTACCGCCACTACGAGTGCAAGGGCAACAAGTCCTACAGCAGCGCTTCGTTCGACTTCGTCAACGGCAAGCTGGAGATCAAGGGCCAGTTCGGCCTGGACGGCCTGACGTCCAACGGCAAGATGACGAAGACCAAGTACGGCAAGATCAAGGTCGGCTCCACGATCACCCAGATGCACGAGATCGCCGGCAAGGGCACCTGCGTCCGCACCGCCCAGTCCCAGAGCCGCACCGACAGCATCTCGATCTACGACTGCGAGCAGTCCAGCACCTTCGGCGTCGCGAGCTTCCTCTTCGAGAACGGCAAGCTCACCACGCGCAGCCAGGCGGGCCTGCGCTGACGCGCCACGCCCTGAGATGACATGAGGGGGTGGTGGCGCCGCGGCGCCGCCACCCCCTCACGCACACCCGCGGCCCGCCCCCGGCAGGACCCGGGCCCGCCCGGCGCAGTCGTCGTCGAGCCACGCGCCGACGCGCGGCCGGTCAGTCCGCGTCGACGACCTTGACCGTGACCGGGGTTCCGGCCTCCACGGTGCGGCTCACCGTGCAGAGCTTGTCGTGGGAGGTCTTCACGGCGCGGGGCAGGATCGCACGGGCCCGGTCGCCGCCCTCGCCCGCGGGGAAGCCGACGCTGAAGGCGGCTTCCAGATCCGTCATGAGGTTGCCGCCCGCGTCCTCGGCCTTGTGCCCCTGCACGGCGACGGAGAACCCGGTGGGTTCGGCGTGCCGGCTGGTGGCCACGTCCACATCGGCCGCGGAACAGCCGCCGATCGCGGCGAGGAAGAGCTCGACGGGGGTGAAGCCCCCGCCGGACCCGGTACCGAAGGTGATCGTGTCACCCCGGGAGTTGGTCGCGGTGAACAGGCCCGGACCGGTCCGCTCGACGGTGACGGAGCGCAGGGAATCAGCAGTCATGAACCCGACGGTAGCCCCGCGGCCCCCCATGCGCCGCACCACACGGCGGAGCGCCTCCCGGTGCCGTGTCACACGCCTGTGACACGGACCGGACCATTCCACCCGCACAAGATCACTAATTTTCTTCTTGCAGCCAGCAGCCCGAACTCAACGGCCTCCACCGGAAGAGACCACGGCATACGGCTCTCCTTCACCCACAGCAAAGCTCCAAGGAGTCGTCATGCGCACCACCCTCCGCGCCGCCACCGCCACCCTCGCCCTCCTCGGCGCGGCGCTCGCCGTCCCCGCCACGGCGTTCGCGTCCTCTTCCCCGGCCCAGCAGGCTTCTCCCGCGCGCACCGAGGTGATCGCCGAGAACTGCGTCACGACCAAGGTGATCCCGTCCCTGTTCGCCGGCCTGACGGTCAAGCTGACCAACAGCGCCCACACCGGTGCCACGGCGCAGCTGCGCGACGAAGACGGCAAGGTGCTGGGCACGGTCGACCAGTCCAAGCCGCTCGACCTCTCCTCCGGCCTGCGGATCGACGGCGTGCTGTCCACCGCGCCCGTCTTCAAGCAGCGCACCCAGGGCGGCGACACGCCGTGGACCGCCACCGCGTTCCCGAAGCTCCCCAAGGAGTGCTTCGCCTCCGGCAGCCTCCACTCCACGAAGAAGTACGGCAGCCTGACCGTCAAGACGTACAAGTCCGGCCCGCAGGCCTTCAGCTCGTACATCATCGAGAACGGCAAGCGCGTGGGCTTCCTGCACCCGGCGCCCAACCGGTACCAGGACGTCCGCAAGGTCGGCGACCGCTACGTCCGCCTCACCATCGACGGCGGAACCCAGAGCTGGACCGGCGCCACCACCGCCTCCCCCAAGCTCGGCGTCTACAAGCTCGCGGGCGGCGAGAAGGTCCGCCTGGTCAAGAAGGACGGCCTGTACGGCGTCCGGATGACCTCGCACGGCGAATGGTTCAACGAGACCACCTACGCCAAGGGCAAGTCCGTCATCCTCCAGGACAACAACACCATCCTCGTCCTGAACGCGAACGGCACCCTCTCCAACTACATCTACGGCGTGGCCCGTCAGACCGCCCCGGTCTGGATCCAGGCCTGATCATCGCCAGAAGGGCCCTGCCGAACCGGCAGGGCCCTTCTCGATCTTGTCGACGCCGAGCAGGTCGGCTTCCTTGCCCCCGCCGGGCCTCAGACGACGTGCCGTCCCCCGTCGCCGACGTACGGCAGCGAGGCCAACTGCCTGGTCCGCAGCGGAGCCCGCCAGTCGCCGGTGCCCCCGTAGAGGTATCCGCCGGCCGGGCCGAGCGCCACCAGGTCGGGGCGGCCGTCGCGGTCCCCGTCTCCGATGGCGACGAGGTGCTGGTACTGGCCCCAGCCGGCGCCGACCCGCGTCGGCGCCGTGAACGTACCGTCGCCCTTGCCCAGGTACAGCCACAGGACCCCGGCCTTGTCCCGGGCCAGCAGATCGCCCGCCGGGCCGCCCGCGACGTTCCCGACGGCCGTCAGCTCGTTGAAGTTCTGCCAGCCGCCGCCGATCTTCCGACGGGCGGCGAAGGGGGCGGCGGCCGAGCCGGTGCCCTTGTAGTACCAGAGCACACCGGCCTTGTCGGCGGCGAGCAGGTCGGGGCGCCCGTCCCCGTTCAGGTCGCTGCCCGCCGCGATCCGCTCGTACGTGTTCCAGCCGCCGCCGATCTTCGTCCGCGCCGCGAACCCGCCCCGCCCGTTGCCCTGGTAGAGCCACAGCACACCGGTCTTGTCCCGGGCCACGAGATCGCCGACCGCCGTCCCGCCGACGTTCCCCGTCGCCTCGATCCGGTCGTACGCGTTCCAGCCCGAGCCGATCAGCCGGCGCGACTGGGCCGTCAGCTGGCCGTACTCCTTGTAGTACGCGGTGTCGCTCAGCCACAGCCGGCCGGCGGAGTCCCGGTCGATCACGTCCGGGCTGCCGTTGTCGTCGAAGTCGTGCGGCACGGCCTTGCGGGCCACCTGGAAGGTGCCCGACGCGGAGGTCGACGGACCGATCCCGTTGAGCGGCGCCGCCGTCATCTCCCACGTGTACGCACCGTTGTACGCGCTGGTGAAGTCCGCCCCGATCGTGCCGTCCCAGGCGAACGTCACCGTCGGGCTGTGCGGGTGGGTGACGCCGAACTCCCGCGTCTTCCCGGTCCGGATGTGCCGCAGGGTGACCTTCACGTCCACGCTGTGCCGGGAGAGCTGCCAGGTGAGGTCCGCCTTCCCGCCGTTCTCGTCCAGGTTGACGACGGCGGGGACGCTGTTGCCCTCGATGACGACACGGGTCGGCTCGCCGGTGCCCGCCGCCATGCGGACGACGGGAGCGGCGCCGCCCGCGCCGGGCGCGAGCTCGTACAGCCCCTCGCCGAGGCCGACGGTCCCGCCGCGCACGTACAGGCTGTCGGGGGCCGCCGCGAGCGAGGTGAGGTGGTCGAGCAGTTTCACCGTCTTCTTCGTCGCCGGATCGTAGGCGCTGACGGCGTACAGCGGATTGCTGTCACCGTTGTCGATGCCGCCCGCCTCGCCGTACACCACCCACCCGCCGACCAGCCCGATCTTCAGGTTGCCGGCCCACGCCTTCGGGAGCGGGACCCGCTCCACCGCCCCCGTGGACCGGTCCAGCAGGAACAGCGCCGGACTGTCCGTCCCGCCCGGCTCCGTCTCCGTCCAGGCGACGTGCGTCCGCGAAACGGCCATGGCGCCATCGAAGGCCCGCGCCGTCCGCGTGCGGATCCCGCTGACGGCGCCGGTGGTGAGGTCGACCAGCCCCCACCTCGCCGCCGCGCCGGCCTTGAACGTCACCAGGGCGTCCTCGGGGGTACCGGGGGAGAAGTCGACGGCGCTCGCACCGGCCGGCAGCCCGGTGACGGCCACCGTGCCACCCTCCGTGGCGTGCCGGTGCATCTGCACCGTGCTCCCGTCGCCGGTCAGGGTGAACAGGGCGTTGCCCGCCGACCCGAGGTACGTGGCGTTGTCCCGCTCCACCGGGAGGTCCAGCCTGGCCTTCGTCGACAGGTTCTCCGATGTCACGGAGAAGCCGTCGTAGGTGACCAGATAGTCCGCGGTCCGCGAGGACCGCAGCTTGACCCCGTCCGCGAGCCCCTTCGAGGACCCGTCGGAGTACCGGGTCCACCGGCTGTCCCCCCAGGCGTCCTTCGCCCGCGACACGAACCCGGTCAGCCCGGCCCCCGTCACCACCGCCCCCTTGCGGAACGGCACCGGGGCGGCCACATCGGCCACCCCGCCGACCGCGTACGCGGCCCCCGCGTCACCGGCGACGGGCCCGACCACGCCGAGCGTGACGGCGAGAACGGTGGCGGTGGCGGCGAACAGACCCACCTGCCGGGTGGAACGGGCTCGAAGCACGGACGGTTCTCCCTCGAAGACACAACACGACGCAGCGCACCAGGCGCTGCACAAGGAGGACCCACGACACCGCACAAGGGTTGTACGCGATCCACAACAACAGGCCGGAGAAGTGGTTCGCGGCGAGGAACGGGTCCTCGATGCGGAGCAGCCCCTGCCCGGCCAGGCGCCGGAAGGTCTCCGCCAGCGTGGCGAGCCCCCGCTGGAAGCCCCGTTCGTACCACTCGGTTCCCAGGTCGGAGAAGATGTTGAACGCGGGGCTCGATCGCGCACCGCGCACACTTCAGGAGTGGTCTCCCATGAGCATGGACAAGGTGTTCTCCGCAGACGGCACGGCCATCACCTACGAGCAGCAAGGCGCAGGCCCTGCCGTCGTGCTCGTCGGCGGCGCATTCATGACACGCGGCGACTGCGCCACCCTCGCCGGCCTGCTGGCCGAGCACTGCACCGTCATCACGTACGACCGCCGGGGCCGCGGCGACAGCGGTGACAGCCCGGAGTACGACGTCCAGCGCGAGGTCGAGGACCTGGACGCCCTCATCGAGCGCGCCGGCGGCGAGGCCATGCTCTTCGGCATGTCCTCCGGCGCCGTACTCGCGCTGGAGGCCGCGGCCCGGGGCAGCGCCGTGACCAGGCTCTTCCTGTACGAACCGCCGTTCATCACCGACAACAGCCGCCCGCCGCTGCCCGCGGACTACGTCACCCACCTGAGCGAGCTCGTGCGGCAGGGCGAGTACGGCGACGCCGTCGCCTACTTCATGACCGCGGCCATCGGCATGCCCGCCGAGGCCGTCGCCGGAATGCGCCGGGCCCCCTTCTGGCCCGCCATGGAAGCCACCGCCCGCACCCTCCCCTACGACGGCCGCATCATGGGCGACACCATGTCCGGCCGCCCGCTGCCCGCCGACCGCTGGCAGTCCGTCAAGGTCCCCGTCCTCGTCGGCACCGGCGACGCGGGCGCCCCGCACATGCTCACCGGCGCACGGGAACTCTCCGCCCTGTCCGGCAACTTCTCCCTCCACGTCTTCCCCGGCCAGCAGCACGACATCGCCCCGGAACTCCTCGCCCCCGTCCTGACCGGCTTCTTCACCACGGCGGAGACCGCAGGCCCGGGATGGCACGGTACGGGTTCCTTGTGAAGAATCGGGGGCAGTCGCAGGGCACTGGAGTTCCGCCAGTTTCGCCCTAGGTGAGGAGTTGCTGTGACCAGTTTCGTCATCACGGTCCCCGGCACGTTCGTGTCGGACGTCGCTGATTCCGTGCCCTCGGTCATCGAACGGAAGTTGGCACCGCGCCATACGGAGGTCAGCGAGAACGAGGGGCTGCGCCTCCTCACCCTCAACGACGACGGCACGTTCTCCATCCGGCTCGAGGTCGAGGCCCCGGACAAGTACGAGGCGGAGCTCGACGCCATGCGGATCGTCACGCGCGCGCTGGAGGAGTCGGGCCTCTCGGAATCCGACGCCCCCCTCGGCCCGCCCGCGGTGACCGGCATCGACAGCGACTTGTGACGCCCGAAACCTGAAACGATCATCACCCTGGAGGGCTGATGGAGGCGAAGAACGAGTGGCCGGAGCTGGCGGGGAAGCCGGCGGAGGAGGCCGGCGAGCAGATCCGGGCGGAGTTCCCGGGGATCGCGGTCCATGTGGTGCCCGAGGGCAGCATGGTGACGATGGACTTCAACGAGCAGCGCGTCAGGCTCTTCGTCAAGGACGGCAAGGTGGTGAGGGCACCCCGCCGCGGATAGGCCTCCCAACGGAGCCACCGGCCCGGCGCCAACGGCCACCGCTCCTCCGAGGAGCGCCGGCCCCTGCGGCTGCGGCACGGTCCGGTCGCGCGGACCGTGTTGTGGCGTGCACAGCCCAGTGAGAAGCTGCGGCGGTGTCCGGCACCGGCCGGGCGGGCTCCTCGGGGGGAAAAAATGAAGGACTGGATACCGTTCTTACAGGCTTTGATCTGGCCGGCCCTGGTGCTGATCCTCACCTTCAAGTTCCGCGCCGGACTGGGACGACTCGTCGAGGCGATCAACAGCCGGGTCGAGCACGGCGACTCCTTCGAGGCAGGAGCGTCCGGCATCAGGCTCGGCCCCTCGTCCCCACCGACCCCCACCGGGGCCGAACCCCAGCCGGGCGCGCAGCCCGTTCTCGAGGTCCCACCGTCACAGGCCGAACTCACCGAGGTCCCGACCGAACTCGCCCCCCGCGTCCATCTGGTGCACAGCGCCCACCGGGCCGGCGCGATCGACCGAAACGGCTACCGGTACTTCCAGCTCCGTATCTCCCTCGAAGGCGACAGCGACGCCGATCTCGACCGTGTCACCAAGGTCGTCTACCACCTGCACCCGACGTTCCGGGACCCCGACCGCACCATCACCGATCGCGCGGGCGGATTCGAACTCACCACCGCGGCCTGGGGAACGTTCAACCTGACAGCCGACGTCTACGTGCGGGGCGCCACCGAGCCCATCCGGCTGGAGCGCTACCTGAACTTCTGACGCCCCGCGCCGCGCGTTCCCACTCGTCCTCCGTGGGCAGGCGCACCTCGAGGCCGTCGAGCCGTTCCCCGAGCCACCGGCAGTAGGCCGTTGCCGCTTCCCAGGTGGCCCCGATGACCGGGTGGTCCGCGGACGCCCGTGTGACCGGTCGGCCGGTGGCCGCCGCGAACCGCGCCCACTGGCCGACCGTGACCGGCGTACGGGCGATCCGGAACGCCGGTACGTGGATCTCCGCGCGCGGGACTTCCTTCGCGTACCACTCCACCGGCACCCCGGTGTCCGCATAGCGGCGGGCCACCTCCCCCACCTCGTCGGCCGGCGTACCCGGACGCGGCAGCACGGCCGTACCGACTCGCCCGCTCGCCGGGTCGGAACCATGTCCGTTTCCCGTTCTGATCCGGGGGCATCCGGCCGTCATGGACACCACAAGGGACATGAGTGAAGAAGCGATCGAGACCCAGGGCGACGAGCATCATGTGGTGCTCAGCGCTGACGCGAACGGTGATGGGAAGCCGGATGTCTGGATGATCGATACCACGGGTGACGGGAAGGCCGACCTGTATCAGTTCGACACCACGGGTGACGGCCGGATCGACGTCACCATCGCCGATCGCGATGACGAGACCGGGAGCGACCGCGTGGTCGTCGAGGGGGACGGCGGCCACCCGCAGGAAGCATGACCTTCCTGTGAGCGGCGGGTTCAGAGCCATCCCATGTGGGCGGCGCGGAGTCCGGCTTCGAACCGGCTGCGGGCTCCGAGTCTTTCCATGATCGCTGCCATGCTGCGGCGGATGGTGCTCAGGGAGACACCCAGTCGGCCTGCGGCCGTCTCGTCGGTGAGGCCCTTCGCCAGCAGCATCAGGAGTTCACGTTCCTGCGTGGTGAGTCCTGCTCGACGACAATCCCGAGATGAGCTGCGACTCCCGCGACCTGGGCCTCATCCCCACTCACCGAGTCCTCGGCGCGGCACCGGCATCATGGCGACCTGCCACGCCACGGCCCCAGTAAGCCCAACGGCGCCCAACACCCCGGCAGCCTGACCACCCGAAACGCCTCCTCCCTGCGCGGCCCCCAAAAACCCATCAAACCAATGAACAACCTCCGCCCCAAGGTCACCGCGACCACCACCGAGCGGCCCCAGTCGCAGCGCGCGACGGCCACGCCAAGGTCGGCTCCCTTCGCCGCACCCGCGCCGCGCTCCCCGACAACGCCGTCCGAGAGCTGGCCCGTGCTTCAGGACGGAGGATGATCGCGAGCAGGCATGGAACACACGCTCGACGTACCATCCCTGCAAGGTTGTCCGGCCGATAAGTCCCAACCTCCATGTCGTAGCCGAAGGACACAGGACAGAGGGCAGAGGACGATGAGTGTGACGAAGAGTTGGTCGCGCGTGATGAGTCTTCTTCGGGAGCACGCGCCGGCCGATCACGCGGATCTGCCAGGGCCCGCTACGGAGCAGACGCTCGCGGCAGCCGAGGAACGGATGGGGATCTCCCTGCACGGGGATCTGCGGACGTGGCTGTTGCAGAACAATCTGGATCTGCCGGACGAAGACGTCGACGACGAAGTGCAATGTTGCGGCTTCGACGGGTTCCCTGACGAGGGAAGCTTCTTTCTGGGCATCCGGGCGATGGAGAGGCTCTACGCGAACCGCTCCACGTCTTGTGGATTCGACCCTCCGGACCAGCCGGACTACCCGTTCTGGCGCAACGAGTGGATCCCGTTCCTGTCGGACCAGGACGGCTGGATGGGAAAGTTCGTCGATGTGCGGGACGGGCGCGTCGGCAGATGGTTCGTGGGTGCCCCTACGGTCACGGGCGAGTACGAATCGATGGCCCAGTACTTCGACTCCCTGGCGAAGACACTGACGAGGATCGCCGAGGGAAGCTTCCCGGTCTGCCGGTTCGCCGAAGGCCGACTTGCCTGGTCGTGAGCCGGTTTTCCCAACGGGATGACGGCCATCCGGCTAAGACTGCAGCCGGCCCGGCGGAGGATCTGCCAGAACGTAAGTCGCGCGACGCTTCGTTCGACCGGTGCCCGTGCCGCGCTGCACTCGGCGAGCGTCCCGTCCAGCAGTGGGCGCCTTATCTCTATAGATACTTGAGCCCAATCCGTACCAACCCCTCGATCCCAGAGTCTATCCACTCTTAAATTTGAGTCATGCGGGTAGACGAGGGTCACCTCGGAGGAGCAGGCGGGATTCGGCCCGCCCAGTACCCGGTCAGTCGGTGTGAGAAGGGGTCTTCCTCACGCCGATCGCAATCGGCCGCTCTGCCACGACTCCGGCAGTCAGTGACCGCGGCTGCTCTCACTTCGAACACGGTGGAAGGACCACCAGGACAGAGCGAACTCCCTTCCGTCGGGCCCTGCTCTGGAGGCACAGCTGGAAGGGCCTGGGGTGGACGGAAGGGGGTCAGCCCGGTACTCCCGGCCGAGGGCTGGCCCTACTCGGGGAATGGGGGAGCGGGACATCTTCCGGGCGAGGCTCAACGCCACCCGCAGGCAAGGGGCTTGGGGTCTCGGTTCAGGGGCATCGGGTGGAAGGTGGACTTCTCGGCTTGTGTTCCTCTGCGGAATGGGATGGCGATGCGCAGACTTCTCGGCCTGATGATGGCGGCCTTCGGTCTCTCCTTCGCGGTGTTCGCCGTGCCCTTGAGTCGGTCCGGCCTGCGGATTGGCGGCCGGCTGGGCAAGGGGATGGATTCCTGGAATGTCAAGGCCTTCCGGATCGGCGGCTCTGTTGTCGCGCTCCTGGGGATAGCCCTCGCCACAGGCCTGGTGGGCGGCTCCACCGGTATGTCGGCCACGGACCCTGACTCGCCGGTACCGCCGTGGCTCCTCGTGGTGATTGTCGCCTTGGGCTTCCCGGTGATCCTGTTCCTGCTGGTACGCCGGGGGCGCCAGCGCGGAAACTGACTTCGGCCAGCTGCCCGCGAAGCGTCTGCTTGATGGGTCGGCCACGGCTTGGAGTGGAGATATCAGGCACCGAAGATGTTTCTGGCTTGTCTTCTGCGGACTTTCTGACGGTTCTGAGGCGTGGGACGGACCGTCTGTGGCCTTTGGAGGCAGCGGTTTGGCTGCTGGAACGGACGGGCGGCTGGCTCGAGGACCCGCGGTTGCGTCAGTACGTTGTCGGCGGAACCGACCATGAGGACGAGAGATGGGCGGGCTTTGAGGTCTCGAAGCTTCGCGCTGCGGTAGAGGCAGGAGACCTCGGAGAGCACGGAGAGGAGCTGACAGTCCTGTGCTTCGCCCTCAGCCTGTACGGCGACTTCCCGATTTCTCTGCGTTACGACTGCGACGGCCTTTCTGAGGAGGTTGTGCAGCTGATGGGGAAGGCCCTGCTCATCGCGAACGGCTACGCCGAACGTGACTGACGCCCCGCTCCCCTTACTGCTGCCCGCATAGCGGGCTGGTCCTGAAGGCGGAGCCGGAAGGACCCCGGGTGGGGGAGCGAAGCGGACCCGCCCAACGGGCCGAAAGCCCGAACCCCGTGAAACGGGGTCACCTCCCGCGCACAGCGCGGGAGCCTCCCCAGAGCCAGTCCGCAGCGAAGCGAAGGACTCCGGCCCCAAGGGCCGGCCCACGGCACGCCAGCCAGGAGCGGGTCCGCGTACGCATGTACATACGTCCCACATCTGCGTACAACCGTCGGGTGGTGCGGGTGGTCTATTGAGCAGTCGGTCCGGTGACCGGTCGGCCGGTGAACGGATCCCTGGGGGGACACATGAACAAGCGCATCCTTGCTCTGCTGTGTACGGCGACCGCTGTGGGGGCTGTCATGGCCGCGCCCATGGCGGCCCACGCAGCGGACCCGCACAAGGAACTGTTCGCGCAGATGGAGTACGAGAGGGTCGTCGTGGGCTTCGGCACCATGACGCAGCCCGCGGGCCTGAAGGTGCACGTGCGCAAGAAGGGCACGACCGAGCGGGTCGCCACGCTCACGAGCTTCGAGAGGCGGGAACACTGCGACCTCGGCTGCGACATCGGCGGAGTCGATTCGCAGCGCTTCTTGACGGACCCGCTGAAGCTCCCCGAGCTCGGCGAATACACGGTCGACGTGGAGTACAACGGCACCGAGGGCGAGCCCGTCCTCCGTCAGGACCAGGTCGCCGTCAACTACCGTCTCCGGCCGGTCTTCGAGAACGTGAAGGTCTCGAACGAGGTGTCGCTCCAGAGCCGCAGCGCGGTGGTCTCCGGCGACATCAAGATCCACGACCCCCGCGATGAGTCGCGGAAGCCGATCGAGGGCGGCACGATCACACCGCGGTTCGGCGCCGTCACCACTCCCTTCAAGGCGGATGCGAAGGGCCACTTCGAGTTCGAGGCCGCTTTCACGGGTGCCGAGGACGTCCGGACCTCCTACGAGGAGGTCGACTACGGGCAGAGCTTTGCGAGCGTCGATTTCGCGACCACGCTGAACGGCGTGAAGATCGAGGCGTCCGACCGTATCTATGTCCTCAGCACGCCGGCCCGCATCGCCCTGGACCTTTCGAAGGCCACGGGCGCCTACGGGACGCGCGGCAAGATCAGCGGCGCGGTCACCTGGAAGGCCGCCGACGGCACGTGGAAGCCGGCCCCGGCCGGCAGTCGGGTCTTCGTCGGCACGATCGGAGAACTGACCACGGACAGCGCCGGCCGGTTCACCGGAAGCCCCACGTTCTTCAACGACGGCTACTTGGGCGTCAAAGAAACCTCGGACTGGCTGACCGCATCCGACCGGGCTGTGAAGATCGACACCACGGCGGGGACCCGCTTCTCGCACCCCACCGCCTCCGTTGACCGGAACAAGACCCTGTACGTGCGTTCCGCCTTCGAGCGCTTCGAGATGCCGGCCGGCACCACCTCCCTGAAGGTGGAGATCCAGCACTCGGCGGACGGCAAGACGGGCTGGACCACCCGCAAGAGCGTCGACGTCCCCACCAAGCCCGGCACCAACCCGGTGGCTCAGGTCAGCACGACCCTGCCCTACCCGGGCGCCGGCTACATCCGCCTCCGGCACGCGAGTACGAAGGCCGTCCACGGCTGGACCACCGCGGGGATGAAGGTCTCCCGGACCATGACCGCCATCCCCCAGTTCAACGCCTCGCCCGAACCGGTCAAGAAGGGCCAGCCGCTCACCGTCACCGGCAAGCTCAACCACTCCGACCCGACCTGGAAGCCCTTCACCGGCCAGGCCATCAGCTACTACTTCCGGCCCGCTGGATCCACCACGTGGAAGCTCATGGGCGACTCCAAGACCGCCGCGGACGGCACCTTCACCAAGGCCTTCACCGCCGACCGGACCGGCTCCTGGACCGCCCGCTATGAGCAGACCGACGACACCCATTTCTACGCGACCAGCCGCATCGACGAGGTGATCGTCAACCCGTAGCCTGCCCCGGCCGCGATGCCCGCCTTCTTCCCCGTCCTCACCCGTGCCCTGTCGCCCGAGGTACAGGCCCCGGCCCGAAGGGTTCAGGCTGAGATTCGTGTCCAAGTGTCTCCTGCGAGGCCGCAGGTGATTGTCGTTAGGTCGAGGCGGTAGTTGTCATCGTGGGTTGCCGAGAAGAGTAGGCAGCACTCCTCATGCACCAGTCGTGAACCCATGGAGCCGGGCCCTCGCTCGGGCGGCCGCCGGCGAGCCGGCGACTGAGCGCATGTCGGACCCGAACGAGGAACGGGGAAGCCGGACCGTCCATCAGGGATTTGATCACCGCGAGTATCGATTTACTCGTGTGGAGCAGTGCCGGATTGACCCCGATGGACGGCCTGGATCACGCTATGTGAGTTCGTTTGCTCGGGCTACGACTTGATGGTCGCGCGCTGATGGCCGGCCCCGGGTAACCGAGCCCCGCACCGGGCGGGCATCACCCTCCTTTCGTCGACGCAACCGGCGTCTCTGCAGGGCCCCTGAGCCCACAGCCCCCGCGCGGTCGGGCACGCAACCCGCTTCCTCAAGTTCGGCTCAATTGGATTGCCGACGGTCTTCGTCGAGTGCGAGAGTTCACTCGTGCCCGGCAGATGTAGGGCACAACTGGTCTACGTACGGGGGTATTTCACAATGAATGCTGTTCGCATGGGAGCCAAGATCACGGCCCTCGCGGTGCTTGCTCTTCCCGCACTCGGAAGCACTGCCTACGCTGCGCCGCAGGCTGACGTTTCCGCTACTCCGCTGTCCGTGGTGAGGACCTCGTGGGGCTGCAACAACAACCCGACGGTTAATCGCTTTAACACGTCGTACGAGCCCGGAAACAACACCGTCACCGTCTACTACAACAACCACTGCAACCACGCCGTGAATTTCCACGTGGACTTCTTCGACACCAAGAACCAGCAGAATCACTCCTCGGGCTGTGTGACGATTCCTGCGGGCGCGAACGGCAGCAAGAAGTTCGACAAGAGCGTCTTCGACGACGTCAGGGGTGTCTGGAGCGGATGCTGATCCAGACCTGACGTCTGAGCTTCCAGACGGAAGGCTTTCGCCGGTGAACTCTGGCCAAGATTCACCGGCGAAAGCCTCTCCTCCACCAGCGGGCTCTCCCCTGTTGGGGGTTGTAGTCAGGATGATCGGCGTAGAGCCACCGCAGGGCACTGGCAGTCACCGCGGTTGTCGGGCGAGCACGCGTCGCTCGACCTCCCGCGGGACGCAAGCCGGGTCGTGCAGGGCGATCGTGGGGTGAAAGCCGGAGAGTCCCCCGACCCAAAGCCGACCGTATGCCCGTCAGCGGTCCACTCCCCGCGGCCGTCACCGTCGGGCCAGGCCCGCCTCCTCGTCCAACCGAGCGTGGAGGAACGCCACAACCTCTTGGCTCATGTGGTCATCCCGGACGATGCGCCAGGCCCGGCCGCTTGGACAGCGACAACGGAATGATCTGGACGTGGCTGGCGTGATCACGGCGTCCGAGCCGTCCCGGCCAGCCCCCTCGGCACGAGGACGCGGAGGCAGTCCGTTGGGGCAGGCCTTCTCGGCGTACCGGCACACGAACCTGACCACGCGGCAGCTCGCCCCGCCGTTCGGAGTCTAGAAGTCGGCGGCCCGCGACAGCCGCATGCGTGGCATGCGAGCGATGTCCTCGTGCACCCGACCGGACCTCACTGACTGCAGGCCGTCAATGAGTCCGTGCTGTTTGAGTAGCTGGCGCGTTGGATGACTTGGACCGCCTGACCCGAGCCACGGGTCCGGTGACATGAGTAGTTCTCTGCTGCTGGTCCTGGAGGCGGAGCCGAAGGCCCCCGGGTGGGGGAGCGAAGGGGAACCACCCAACAAACCAAAAACCCGGACCCCGTGAAACGGGGTCACCTCCCGCGCGAAGCGTGGGAGCCCTGAGGCCGGCGAAGCCGGCCTGCTCCGGTGGCAGACAGCGGAAGTTGGAGCCTGTCCGGAGCGAAGCGGAGGACTCCGGGCCGAAGGCCCGGCTATCGCTCGGAGCGAAGCGGAGAGCTAGGCCCGAAGGGCCCCGGGCGAGCGCAGCGAGGTGGCTAGTCCGGAGCGAAGCGGAGGACTACCTCCCCGAAGGGGAGGCTCTGGCCGCGAAGCGGCCCCGCCGAGCGCAGCGAGGCCAGCTTTCTCTGGTGGAGCGCAGCGGAGCCAGAACCAGTCCGGAGCGAAGCGGAGGACTCCGGGCCGAAGGCCCGGCTATCGCTCGGAGCGAAGCGGAGAGCTAGGCCCGAAGGGCCCCGGGCGAGCGCAGC
>NZ_JBSFDF010000030.1:0-103684 GCF_053593795.1 Streptomyces sp. NPDC002104
CTAAGCCTTTCAGCGCCGATGGTACTGCAGGGGGGACCCTGTGGGAGAGTAGGACGCCGCCGAACAATCATTGTGGGAAAGCCCCGCACCAACCCGTTCAGGGTTCGGTGCGGGGCTTTTCTGAGTTTGGGGTCAAAATGCCGTGGCCCCGGGATCGGGAGGCGTGAAAGCCTGGTCCGCATGGACGACGTGGACCCGATCGAACAGGCGCGACGCCTCGCGCACGACCGCTTTCCCGACGCGCTCGCCGTGATCCTGGCCGGATCCACGGCCGCGGGGCGGGCCACGGCCAGCAGTGACCTGGACATCGCCGTGCTCGTCGAGGACGGCGGTGAGACCTACCGGGAGACGATCCGCTTCGAGGGACGGGTCGTGGAGCTCTTCGTCCACACGCGTACCGGGCTCGCGGAGCTGTTCGCGATGGACCGGGCCGCCCGCCGGCCCGTTCTGCAGGCGATGTACGCCGCCGGGCTCGTCCTGGTCGACCGGGACGGGGAGGCCGGGCGGGCCCGGGCCCTGGCCGAAGCGGATCTGCGCCGGGGGCCGCTGGCGCTGGACGCCGACGCCGTCGAGACCAGGCGGTACGGGCTCACCGATGCACTGGACGACCTGGGCGACGCGGGCGATCCGGTGGAACGGGTGGTCATCGCCGGCTCGGTGCTGGCCGGCGCCGCCGAGCTGCTCTTCGACCACCGCCGGGCCTGGCGGGGCGGGGAGGGGAAGTGGCTGCCGCGGCGGCTGCTGGAGGCCGATCCGGAGCTGGGCGCCGCCCTGCTCGCCGGGCACCTGGAGGCCTGTACGGCCGGGGACCCGACGGCGCTGGCCGCAGCGGCGTACCGGGTCCTCGACCTGGTGGGCGGCCCCCTCCGCGAGGGCTACCGCCGGACCTGGCCCGGCAGCGCCGAACCTGCGGGCGAGGTCTCGGTGGTGCAGAACGTGGCGATCGACTGTGCGGACGCCTACGGGCTGGCCCGGTTCTGGAGCGTGGTGACCGGCCGTCCGCTGGATCCCGCGTACGGACCCGGGGACCGGGAAACGCAGGTGACCATGGCGGAGGGGCCGGTGCTCTACTTCAACCAGGTGCCCGAGCCGAAGACGGTGAAGAACCGGATCCACCTGTGCCTGCGCCCCGGGAGCTCGCGGGACCGGGAGGTGGACCGGCTGCTGGGCCTGGGCGCCGGCTTCGTGGCCGATCACCGGAATCCCGACGGTTCGGGCTGGGCGGTCCTCGCCGATCCCGAGGGCAACGAGTTCTGTGTGCTGCGGAGCGCGTCCGAGCGGGCGGGCGGGCAGTGAGGATCCTGCGCGCGAATCCGGCGCGAGGATCTTTCGATGTCCTGCGGATGCCCGGCATGGGGTCCGGATGGATTGGCCCTGACGGCTCGTAGGGTTGTCGCATGGGCTACGACCTCGTCATCTTCGACAACGACGGCGTGCTGGTGGACAGTGAGCCGCTCGCCAACAGCATCCTCGCCGGGTACCTGACCGAGCTGGGGCACCCGAC
Organism: Streptomyces sp. NPDC002104; assembly: GCF_053593795.1. Taxonomy (NCBI): domain Bacteria; kingdom Bacillati; phylum Actinomycetota; class Actinomycetes; order Kitasatosporales; family Streptomycetaceae; genus Streptomyces; species Streptomyces sp. NPDC002104. Next base: position 1,505 of record NZ_JBSFDF010000030.1, read on the forward strand.
CTCGTACGAGGAGTCGCTCCGCGACTACATGGGCGCCGCGGTCCACCGGGTCCACGACCTGGTGCGGGAGCGGACCGGGCAGGCGCTGCCGGCCGACTTCGACAGCACCCTGCACGCCCGCACCTTCGCGGCCTTCGAACGGGAGCTCAAGCCCGTGCCCGGGGTCGAGGGGGTGCTGGCGGCCCTGGTCGAGAGCGGGACCGCGTACTGCCTCGCGTCCTCCGGGAGCCACGAGCGGATCCGTGTGGGGCACCGGGCGGCCGGGCTCGACGAGTGGTTCGAGGAGGAGTGGATCTTCAGCTCGGAGGACGTCGGCAAGGGCAAGCCCGCACCCGATCTCTTCCTGCACGCCGCCGACCAGATGGGCGTCGCCCCGGCACGGTGCGTGGTCATCGAGGACAGCCCGCTGGGTGTCCAGGCCGCGCTGGCCGCGGGGATGGACGTGCTCGGGTACACCGCGATGGTGCCCGCGGACCGGCTGCCCGGTGCCACCGCGTACTTCGGCGACATGAACCAGCTGGCCGGGCTGCTCGGCCTGGACGTCGACCCCGCCGGGTCCGGATACACCGGATACGGCGGCGGGTTCTCGCACTGACCCAATCGATACGTGATCGCTCTACCCACCGGTAGGTCCGGCGCCTACGCTGAGCCGCCATGACAGCAGACGTGCGGCTGCGCCGCGGGCGCGGGGCGTTGGGGTTCAGTTTCTTCGTGCAGGGCGTGGCCTTCGCGCTCCTCGTGACGCGGATCCCCGCCATTCAGGACCGGTACGGGATATCCGACGCACTGCTGCCCGTCTTCCTGGCCGCCGTGCCGATCCTCGCCGGTGTGTCCAGCGTGGTCACCGAGCACCTCGTGAAGCGGGTCGCGCCCAGCACCGTACTGCGGTGGGCGCAGCCGCTCGTGCTGCTCGCCCTGCTGGGGGTCGGCGCCGGCGGCGAGATGTGGCACGTGGCTCTCGCCCTCGGGGCGTTCGGGCTGTTCGTGGGGGCGCTCGACGCCTCCATGAACATGCTCGGGGTGAGCCTGCAGGGCGCGTACGGGCGCAGCATCATGCTCGGCTTCCACGCCTCGTACAGCCTGGGCGGGATCCTGGGCGCTTCCGCCGCGTGGGCGGGGGCGCACTGGCACCTCTCGCTGTTCAGCTCGTACCTGCCCGCCGTGGTGGTCCTGCTGCCGCTCGCGCTCTTCGCCAGCCGGTTCTACGTGGACCAGGACGCCAAGGCCGCCGGGGACGGCGCCGCGAAGGGGCTCGGGCCGGGTGGCTTCAAGCTGCTGCTGCCGCTGTGCCTGGTGATGGCGTGCGCGTACATCGGGGACTCGACGGTCTCGAACTGGAGCGCCAAGTACCTCCAGGACGTGCTCGGCAGCTCCGAGCAGGCCGCCACCGTTCCGTACAACGTCTACATGGTGACCACCCTGCTCGGGCGGGCCGTCGGGGACCTCGGGGTGCGGCGCTTCGGTGCCGTGGCCGTCGTACGGATCGGGACGCTCGTCGCGGCGGGCGGGTTCGCCGTGGTCGCGGTGGCGCCCGGCCCGGGGGTGGGGATGCTCGGCTTCACGCTGCTGGGGTTCGGGCTGTGCGTGATCGTGCCGCAGACCTTCGCCGCGGCGGGCCGGCTGTTCCCGGACTCCTCCGACACCGCGATCGCGCGGCTCAACATCTTCAATTACGTCGGATTCCTGATCGGGGCGCCGCTCGTGGGCGGGATCGGGGACGCCTGGAGCTACCGCGGGGCGATGCTCGTGCCGATGCTGCTGGTCCTCGTCACTCTTTTCTACGCCCGCTCGTTCGGTACGGAGCCCGCCCGATACGGTGTGCGGCATGAGCGGCGAACCGGTGACCGGGCTGTTGATGTGGGACGAGGCGGTAACGAAGTATGACTTCGGGCCGGGCCATCCGATGGACCCGGTGCGCCTGGAGCTGACCATGGGCCTGGTACGGGCCTTCGGGCTCGACCGGGAGCTGGAGGTACGGGCGGGCCGGGCGGCCGGGGAGTCCACGCTGAGGCTGGTCCACCGCGAGGACTACGTCGCGGCCGTGCGCGAGGTGTCCGCCGACCCCGGTGTCGCGGACGGCTCGTACGGGCTGGGAACGGCGGACGACCCGGCGTTCCACGGGATGCACGAGGCGTCCGCGCTGATCGCCGGGCAGTCGGTGGCGGCGGCCGAGGCGCTCTGGCGGGGCGAAGCCGGGCACGCCGTGAACTTCGCCGGCGGGCTGCACCACGCGATGCCCGGAGGGGCGGCCGGGTTCTGCGTGTACAACGACGCGGCGCTGGCGATCGCGCGGCTGCTGGAGCTGGGGGCCGAGCGGGTCGCCTATGTGGATGTCGACGTCCATCACGGGGACGGGGTCCAGGCGGCGTTCTGGGACGACCCGCGGGTGCTGACCATCTCGATGCACGAGCATCCGCGGACGCTGTTCCCGCAGACGGGCTGGCCCGAGGAGACGGGCGGGCCGGCGGCGGAGGGTTCGGCGGTGAACATCGCGCTGCCCGCCGGGACCGGGGACGAGGGGTGGCTGCGGGCCTTCCACGCGGTGGTGCCGGAGCTGCTGGAGGACTTCCGGCCTCAGGTGCTGGTGACGCAGCACGGGGCCGATACGCACGTCGAGGACCCGCTGGCGCATCTGGCGGTGTCGCTGGACGCGCAGCGGGCGGTGCAGGAAGCGTGCCACGAGCTGGCGCACGCGTGGGTGGAGGGCGGGCGGTGGCTCGCCCTCGGTGGGGGTGGGTACGCCGTCGTGGACGTGGTGCCGCGGTCCTGGACGCACCTGGTCGCCATTGCCGGGCACCGGCCGATTCCGGCTGAGACGGCCGTGCCGGGGTCCTGGCGGGATGCGGTGTACGCGCGGACGCGGGAGGTGGCGCCCGGGCGGATGACGGACGGGCGGGTGCCCGAGTGGCGGGACTGGGAGGGGGGCTACGACCCTGCCGACCGGATCGACCAGGCCGTACTGGCCACCCGGCGGGCGGTGTTCCCTTTGCGGGGGCTGCTGGCCTGAGCCCTGCGGCTCCGCCCCAGACCCCGGTCCTCACACGCCGGACGGCTGAAAGGGTCCCGCACCTGTTGGGCCAACAGGTGCGGGATTGGCCGGAACTGGCGAGGTGTCAGGGTGGGTGCGGGAGCATCGGGAGGGTGTTGAGTACCGGCGCGTTGCGTGCGCATCTGCTGGCCGCCCGGCTTGCCGGGCCCGTGGCCACCTCGCGGGAGGAAAGCCTGCGCAGTTACCGGCTGTTCGCGGCGCGGGATCCGCGGGTGCTGCTGGGGCTCGATCCCGTATGGGGGTGGGGCGAGGGTGATCTGCTGCGGCTGATGGCGCAGAAGTGCGGGGTCTCGGCGGATCCCGCGCACGTCAGCGGGCCGGACGTGATCGATCCGGAGCTGACGGTGGCGGGGCTGGAGGCCTTCGCGGAGAGGCTGCGGGCGGCCGCGGACGCGCGGGCCCCGGTGTTGTTCGGGACCGGTCACCCGCACCGGCTCCTGGGGTTCTACGCCACCTTGGCGGGTGCGCTGTCGGCGGCGGGATGTGAAGTCCTCACTCCGGCGCGGGGGGTGCCCGTCGACGTGCAGACCCGGTTCGGCGTACGCACGCACCGCATCGATTACGTACGAGGGGTCGCACTGGTGCGGGAAGACGGCGCGCGGCCGGACGGGAGTGACACCGGCGCGCACTCCCATTCGCCGCTGCCGGTTCGGATCGCGCTCGGGGCGCTGGCGGAGGCCGGCGGGCCGTTGCCGGGGCTGGTGGTGGGGGACCACGGGTGGGTCTGCGGCGCAGGTCAGCTCGGTGTGGAGGCGATCGGGCTCGCCGACACCGATGATCCCGCGCTGTTCGTGGGGGAGGCCGAGGGGCAGGTGTCGGTGGCGGTTCCGCTTGATGACGCGGTGCGCGCGGACTACTACCGACCGCTCACTCGCTATGTACTCAATCGGGCGAGTCTGTCGGGTCGGCAGGAGTGGACGTAGCTCCTCTTCCCCACTCGTATCACACGCCCCTACTCTGGTGAGTGAGCGTGCGACGACGGGGCGTAACCGGAGGGGAAGCCGGTGCCCGTCATGCGCGGAAGGTCAAGGTGTGTCATGGCTGCTGGCGAGAGGCCTCTCAGTGAGGTTCAGTTCCTGACCGTGGCGGAGGTCGCCTCGGTGATGCGAGTGTCGAAGATGACCGTGTACCGCTTGGTGCACAACGGACATCTGCCCGCAATCCGGGTGGGCCGGTCCTTCCGGGTCCCCGAAAATGCGGTGCACGAGTACCTCCGCGAGTCCTTCGTGGGGGTGGAATCGGCCTGAGGGCAAGGGCCGGGAGCGCGTGATTACCCCTCGGGGGCACTCGGATTACAAGCTCAGAGCTCGGGCGGGTAGGCTAGGCCGACGTAGGTCGTGTGGGCCCCGACGCCCCGCACCGAATGAAGAGAAGTGAGCGAGGGTAGTCGTGGGCTCTGTTATCAAGAAGCGGCGCAAGCGGATGGCTAAGAAGAAGCACCGCAAGCTGCTCAAGCGCACCCGCGTCCAGCGCCGTAACAAGAAGTAAACGGCAGCTGTACGTGTTCTCCGCAGCCCCCCCACCATTCTGGTGGGGGGGCTGCGGTGCAGCCGGAGACGGTTGTTCCGATCTAGGGAGGCGCTGAGCTCGTGGGGAAGGTCGTGCTGGTTACCGGGGCTGCCCGGCAGCTGGGGGGCCGCTTCGTGCGGCGGATCCAGCGGGACCCCGAGGTCGAGCGGGTGATCGCGGTCGACGCGGTGACCCCGCCGCACCGGCTCGGCACGGCCGAGTTCGTCCGTGCGGACATCAGGCAGTCGGGCATCGCCCGGGTGCTGGCGGAGAACGCCGTCGACACGGTGGTCCATCTCGCGGTCACCGGGGGAGCGGCGACGGGCGCCGGCTCCGTCTCGTACGGCACCGTCAAGGAAACCAACGTCATCGGGACGATGCAGCTCCTGGGAGCCTGCCAGAAGTCCCCGACGGTACGGCGGCTCGTGGTGAAGTCCAGTACCAGCGTGTACGGGGGCACCTCGCGGGATCCGGCCGTCTTCACCGAGACCACGCAGCCCAAGTCGCTGCCCGCGGCCGGCTTCGCCAAGGACGCCACCGAGGTCGAGGGATACGTACGGGGCTTCGCGCGCCGGCGGCCCGACGTCGCCGTGTGCGTGCTGCGGTTCGCGAACATCCTCGGGCCCTTCGCCGACTCGGCGCTCGCCGAGTACTTCTCGATGCCGCTGATCCCGACCGTGCTCGGCTACGACCCGCGGCTGCAGTTCGTGCACGAGGACGACGTACTGGACGTGCTGCGCCTCGCCTCGCAGACCAGCGGGCCCGGCGGGCTCAGCGGGACCTTCAACATCGCCGGCGACGGGGTGCTGCTGCTGTCGCAGTGCGCGCGGCGGCTGGGACGGCCGACGGTGCCGCTGCTGCTGCCCGCGGTGACCTGGGTGGGTGCGGCGCTGCGGGCGGTCGGGGCGACGGAGTTCTCGCCCGAACAGATAAGGCTCCTCACGCACGGGCGGGTCGTGGAGACCGCGCGGATGCGGGAGGTGCTGGGATTCGAGCCGATGTACACGACCGCCGAGACCTTCGCCGACTTCACGCGGAGCCGCTCCGGCGGGCTGCTCCCGCCGGAGCGGGTCGCGCGGGCCGTGGACCGGGTGGCCGGGATGCTGGACGTGGACATGCTGGACGTGGACAGGGATGGAGCGCAGCGATAGTGGCGGACGCCAAGGTCATTCCGTTCGACGAGGACCGGCCGCGACGGAGGTCCTCGCCCGCCCGGCGGGTACGGGTCGCGCCGGAGGCGCCGCTCGCGCCTGCGGTGGAACCGGCGCCGGAGCCGGTGGTGGAGGCCGTACCGGAGCCCGCCGCGCCGGGTGAGGGCTGGGACCGGCGGATCGCCGGCGGGCTGGCGTTCCTGCGGCGCCGGATCACCGGGGAGTACGAGGTCGACGACTTCGGCTACGACAAGGAGCTGACGGACCAGGTCCTGATGTCCCTGATGCGGCCGCTGTACGACAAGTACTTCCGGGTCGAGGTCAAGGGCATCGAGAACATCCCGAAGGAGGGCGGCGCGCTGATCGTGGCGAACCACTCCGGGACCCTGCCCCTGGACGGCCTGATGCTCCAGGTCGCCGTGCACGACCAGCACCCGGCGCAGCGGCACCTTCGGCTGCTGGCGGCGGACCTGGTGTTCATGCTGCCCGTGGTGAACGAGCTCGCGCGCAAGGCCGGGCACACGCTGGCCTGCGCGGAGGACGCGCAGCGGCTGCTGGAGGCCGGGGAGCTGGTGGGCGTGATGCCCGAGGGCTTCAAGGGGATAGGGAAGCCGTTCGGGGACCGGTACAAGCTCCAGCGGTTCGGGCGGGGCGGGTTCGTGTCGACCGCGCTGCGTGCGGGGACGCCGATCGTGCCCTGCTCGATCGTGGGGGCGGAGGAGATCTACCCGATGATCGGGAACTCCAAGACGCTCGCGCGGCTGCTGGGGATCCCGTACTTCCCGATCACGCCGACGTTCCCGCTGCTGGGGCCGCTGGGCGCGGTGCCGCTGCCGACGAAGTGGACGATCCAGTTCGGGGAGCCGATCCCGACGGACGGGTACGCGGCGGAGGCGGCCGAGGACCCGATGCTGATGTTCAACCTGACGGATCAGGTGCGGGAGCAGATCCAGCACACGCTGTACAAGCTGCTGGTGCAGCGGAGGTCCGTGTTCTTCTGACGGGCTGCTTCTTCTGACGGGCTTCTTCGGGCGCGTCGAGCGCTGGGCGTGACGAAGCGCCGGTGGGACCGGATCCGGTCCCACCGGCGTTTTCGCGTTCCGCGCTAGTCCGCGTCCTCCGCCTTGATGCCCAGGCCGGGAAGGAGGCCGGGGAGGAGGGGCGGGAGGGTGATGTCCGGGTGGACGGGCGTGGGCGTACCGCCGGGCTCGGACGGGGTCGACTGGTTCGGGCCCTGATCCTGGCCCTGGCCCTGGCCCGCGGGCGGGTCCAGGAGGTTGCCCGTGCCGCCGAGGAGACCGCCGCCCGGGGGCTGGGTCTTCGGGGCACCCGAGGCCGACGGCGCGGGGGCCGCGGACGGGGTGCCCGGGGAGGGCGCCGTCTGCTGCTTGCCCGCCGGGGTGCTCGGCTTCGTGGAGGGGCCCGAGCCGCGGGTCTGCTCCGGAGGCTTCGGGAGCAGGCTCTGGAGCGGCGCCACCTCTTGGTCTATGGCCTGGAAGACCGACTCCACCTCACCGCCCACGTCGGTGAGCTGCGCCGGGAGGTTGCCCCGGAGCTTGGCCCACGCGTCGCGGTGCGAACGGGAGAAGGACGACAGCGCCTGGATGGGGCCGAGCGAGCCGTCCCGTTCGTAGGCGGCCTGGAGCAGCCGGTGGCCCTCCGAGGCGTCGTGCTTCATGCCCGCGAGAGCACGGCGGATCGCGCCGAGGGACTCGTGGTCGAGCGCGCCGAGACGGCCGCGCTCCATGAGCCGGCGGGCTTCCGACAGACGGCTGGAGGCCTGGTCGAGATAGAGCTCGCCCCGGTCCGAATCGCCGTCGGCCATCCCGAGCCGGATGTCCTCCATGCCCCGCTTCACGGGGTAGAGGTGGTCACCCGGCAGGGCGTCCGTGCTGGCAGCGGCCACTCCGCTGAAGGCCCCCGCGGCCACACCTACGGTGAGACCGCCCGCCGCGATGCCCTTGGACCAGCGGGAGCGGGGCCGCAATTTCCGGAGCGAGGTCGCCCGGTGGGCGCCGCGGCCGGTCCGCTGTTCGGGCACTTGAGGGTCGGCGGCCACGCCGCCCCCGGCCCTCTCTTCCATCACCTTGGCTTCCATGGCGGCAATGAGCTGGGCTCGTTGCACCACTTTGACCTCGGGGTCCAGCACCGGGCGCGGCATTCTTTCGCCGAGCACGCTCGCCAGGGCCAACAACCGGTCGTGGTCGGCAGGTTCGGCAGGTGCCTCGGACTGCTCGGCCGCCGGGTCCGGTTCCGAAAGGTCGGACGGGGTCCGCTCCTCCAGGGCCTGGGCGAAGGCGTTCGCCCGCCGGTGCGGAGTCACGTTCGCGATCACTGGCGGCACCTCCTCTCGTCATGACGATCGACTCCCCAAGGTGTCCGGAAGGTTGCCTTCCTTGAGCACATCCACACTTTCGAGTGAGCGGCTTCAGTCAGGGCTTGTCCATAGGGAGCCTGCATTCCCCACAACGAGCGGCGCGGCACTTGGGTTACGGACGAAGGATGATCGGACCACAGCGACGTTGGATTCGTCACTGCGGTCCCTGTCGTCCAGGGCGTCCCGGTCGGAAGGGCAGTCGGTGTCATCAAGGTCATCAGGGCGGGATACCGGAATGTGAGAGGAGGTGGCGTCAGCGGGCGTCGTCGGGGAGGAGGCGGGCCAGCGTGCGGACCGCCCGGTACTGGAGGGTCTTGATGGCGCCCTCGTTCTTCCCCATCACCCTGGCCGTCTCGGCGACCGAGAGGCCCTGCAGGAAGCGTAGGGTCACGCACTCCTGCTGCTGCGGATTGAGTTTCCGTACGGCTTCCAGCAGGGCCGCGTTGGAGAGGGACTCCAGGACGGAGTCCTCGGGGGACCGTTCCACCTCGTTGGCGTCGAGCATTTCGCCTGTGGTGACCTCCAGGCGGAAGCGGCTCGACTTGAAGTGGTCGGCGACCAGGTTGCGGGCGATCGTCACGAGCCAGGCGCCGAAGTCGCGGCCCTGCCAGGTGAAGGTGGAGATGCGGCGCAGCGCGCGCAGGAAGGTCTCGCTGGTGAGATCCTCCGCGGTCGCCTTGCCGCCGACGCGGTAGTAGATGTAGCGGTAGACGGTGTCGCTGTACTGGTCGTACAGGCGGCCGAAGGCATCGGCTTCGCCGGCCTGGGCGCGTTCGACCAGGTCCATCATGCGGGCCTGGTCGCTGTCCGCGGTGGGGCGGCGGGCGGCCGGTGCGGTGGTCCCGGAGGCTGTGCCCCCGGCGGACGAGCCGCCGGCGCGACCGCGTCTGCCCACCGTTGCCCCGCCGTCGGTCAGGGCATAGCAAGGACCGGCCGGGCCGAGTCCGGCGGGGACAGCGGTGGCGAATGCGGGGGCGGTGTACGCGGTGGGGACGAAGCCGCGCAGCTGGTCGAGGACCGTTGCGCGCAGCGTAGCCAGGCCCGAGGCGTCAACCCCGACAGGTGGGTACACGGGACTCCCAGAGGCAGAGCTTCCATCACGTGCAGTGCGGGACCGTTCACCCGTCGTAGCGACAGGTGGCGGTGGCATGCGTTTGAGGAGAATAACGCTTCGTACAGGCAGCGCTACACCCAGTTGCTCAAATCACCGGTTACGACACTTCTGTTGCGTGTCGAGGGCATATTCAGGCACGGATGGTGATCGATTCTTGATCGGTTGGGTGCGCGGAATGCCTGCTTCCACGGTGGCTAGCGACCGAGTGGGGCAGCGCGGAGTGCCGCGCGGGGGGCGCGGGTAGAGGTGAGCGAATGTGCCGGGCGGGGGAGTGCGCCGGGCGTGGTGGGGCGGGAGGCCGGGCGGGGCCCCGTAGCCGCTACTTGCGGCGGCGGTGCAGGGCGATGGCGGCGGCCGTACCGCCCGCGATCGCGCCGACGCCCGCGGCGGCCGGGACGCCGATCTTCACGGCCTTGCGGCCGGTCCGATAGTCGCGCAGGCGCCAGTCGTTGGTGCGGGCATGCTTGCGCAGTTTTGTGTCGGGATTGATCGCGTACGGATGTCCGACCAGGGACAGCATCGGAATGTCGTTGTGCGAATCGCTGTACGCCGCGCAGCGCGCGAGATCGAGGCCCTCGGCGGCCGCCAGGGCGCGGACCGCCTCCGCCTTGGCGGGGCCGTGCAGCGGCTCTCCGACGAGCCGGCCGGTGTAGACCCCGTCCACGGATTCGGCGACGGTGCCGAGCGCCCCGGTCAGGCCGAGCCGGCGGGCGATGATCGTGGCGGTCTCGACGGGGGCGGCCGTGACGAGCCAGACCTTCTGGCCGGCGTCGAGGTGGGCCTGGGCCAGGGCGCGGGTGCCCGGCCAGATCCGCTCCGCCATGTACTCGTCGTAGATCTCCTCGCCGATGGACATCAGCTCGGAGACCTTGTGTCCCTTGACGATGGACAGTGCGCTGTCGCGGGCGTCCTGCATGTGCTCGGGGTCCTCGACCCCGGCCAGCCGGAACCAGGCCTGCTGCCAGGCGAAGCGGGCGAGCTCGCGGCGGCGGAAGAACTCCCGCTTGTAGAGGCCGCGGCCGAAGTGGAAGATCGCGGCGCCCTGCATGACGGTGTTGTCGAGGTCGAAGAAGGCGGCGGCGAGGTCGTCGCCGGCGACGGGGAACTCCGGCTCGGCGGGCTCGGCAGGCTCCTGCGGGGCCTGTGCCTCCGGTTCCGCTTCAACGTCCTGGAGGGAGTCCGCGCCGTCGAAGCCGTCGAAGTCCTCGTCGGCCAGAGCGGTCTTGCGGGCGGCCTCGGCCGAGGCCTCGCCTGCCAGCACGCTCCGCGCGGTGGCGGAGCGCCTACGGGGGGTGAGCCATCCCAGAGCGGCCATGACGCGAGCATAGCCACTGTGTTCGGGACTTCCCGAACCGATGGGAGTCGGGGGTGTGAACTCTTCGTCGCCGCTGACCCGGGCCGGGCGGGGTGCGGGCGCGGGAGAATGGGCGCATGAGTCCTTTGCTGCGCCGTGCCCAGAAGAAGAAGCCGCAGGAGCGGTTGGTCACGCTCATCGGGAAGCCGGGGTGCCATCTCTGTGATGACGCCCAGGAAGTGGTCGAGAAGGTCTGCGCCGAGACGGGCGCACAGTGGGAGAAGAAGGACATCTCGCAGGACGAGGAGTTGTACCGGCTGCACTGGGAGCAGATTCCGGTCGTGCTGGTGGACGGTGAACAGCACACCTTCTGGAGGGTGAACCCTGACCGGCTCCGACGGGCATTGCAGGCTTGAGCCTTCGGGCGGTTACCATCATGGGCGATTTATGGGGTCTCGGGGGCGTATTGGTGAGGAGTGTGTACCGTTTTGCCCCCTTCGGGAATTGAACGGGTTCGGCGTGTCGCCGGTTCCCGGTCCATACGCCCAAGGCGCGTGACCCCGGTCACTTTGCTCGGACAAAGCGGACACAATCTTTGTGCACGCGTTCACAAAGACATAGCCTGCATTCGACGGGGTGGTCCTGGGACAAGTGGCCACCTGCAGCCCCGCTCATCCCGCAGGAGCATCGTGGCAACTGGCCGAACTCACCGACCGGCGACCCGCAGCCGAGGTATTCCCGAGGCCACTGTCGCCCGGCTTCCGCTGTACTTGCGCGCCCTCACCGCGCTCTCCGAGCGATCGGTGCCCACGGTGTCCTCCGAAGAGCTGGCCGCGGCCGCCGGAGTCAACTCCGCGAAGCTCCGCAAGGACTTCTCCTACCTCGGCTCCTACGGGACCCGCGGCGTCGGCTACGACGTGGAATACCTGGTCTACCAGATCTCCCGCGAGCTCGGGCTGACCCAGGACTGGCCGGTCGTCATCGTCGGCATCGGTAACCTCGGCGCCGCACTGGCCAACTACGGCGGTTTCGCGTCCCGCGGTTTCCGCGTGGCCGCGCTCATCGACGCCGACCCGGCCATGGCCGGCAAGCCCGTCGCCGGGATGCCCGTGCAGCACACCGATGACCTGGAGAAGATCATCGAGGAGAACGGCGTCTCGATCGGGGTCATCGCGACCCCGGCGGGGGCCGCGCAGCAGGTGAGCGAGCGGCTCATCGCCGCGGGAGTCACCTCCATCCTGAACTTCGCGCCGACCGTGCTGTCCGTGCCCGAGGGCGTCGACGTGCGCAAGGTCGACCTGTCGATCGAGCTGCAGATCCTGGCCTTCCACGAGCAGCGCAAGGCCGGCGAGGAAGCGGCGGCCCAGGCCGCCGCCGGCGGTTCCGCCGCGGGCACCGGCACCGGGGCGGCTCCGGCCGCCGCCGTCGTGCCGCCCGCCGGGCGGGCCGCCGCCGTCGCGCGCAAGGGCGGACCCGACGGGGACGTTCCGGCGGTGATGCCGGCATGAGTCTGCTCGTCGTAGGGCTGAGCCATCGCAGTGCGCCCGTGAGCGTGCTGGAGCGCGCCTCGCTGGCCGCCGATGCCAAGGTCAAACTGCTGCACGACACGCTCGCCGCGGAGCCGGCGGCGGAGGCGGCGGTGCTCGCCACCTGCAACCGGATCGAGCTGTACGCGGACGTGGACAAGTTCCACGCCGGTGTCGCCGAGCTGTCGACGCTGCTCGCGCAGCACAGCGGTGTCGCGCTGGAGGAGCTCACTCCTTATCTGTACGTGCACTACGAGGACCGGGCCGTCCACCATCTCTTCTCGGTGGCGTGCGGGCTGGACTCGATGGTCGTCGGCGAGGGGCAGATCCTCGGGCAGATCAAGGACGCGCTGGCGCTGGGGCAGGAGCTCCACACGGCTGGGCGGCTGGTCAACGACCTCTTCCAGCAGGCGCTGCGCGTCGGGAAGCGGGCGCACTCCGAGACCGGGATCGACCGGGCGGGGCAGTCGCTGGTGACCTTCGGGCTGGAGCAGCTCGCCGTGCGGGTGCCGGTGGAGGAGTGGGCCGCGGGCAAGCGGGCGCTCGTCATCGGGGCCGGGTCGATGTCCTCGCTGGCCGCGGCGACGCTGGCGCGGGTGGGTGTCGCCGAGATCGTGGTCGCCAACCGGACCGCCGAGCGGGCGGAGCGGTTGGCAGAGATTCTGGTTGCCTCGGGCACCGGGGTCGCGGCTTCCGCCGTGCCGATGTCCGCGGTTGCGGATGAGCTCGGGCGGGTTGATGTCGTCGTTTCCTGTACGGGTGCCACTGGGCTGGTGCTGACCGGGGATGACGTGGCCGCGGCCGTGGAGGCGGGCCCTGCGGGGCTGACCCCCACCCGCCCTTCCACCATCCCCCAGCCTCCGGCCGGGAGGGCCCCCAGCCGGGGCTTCGCCCCGGACCCGTTGCCGGGTGCGGCGCCGTTGCCGGGGGCCGGCCCCCGGACCCCCGCGCCTCACACGCCGGCGGGGCTGAGTGTGCCCGCGGGGCTGGATTCGGCCGGCATCGCTGTCGACGCCGAGCTCGTCGCGCGGCTTGCCGCCGCTTCTGCCGGCGGGCAGCGGATCGCCGATGCCGGGGCCGTGCGGAGCAAGGTCGTCGTCGAGGAGCGGGACGGGTGTCCCGTCGGGCTCGACGCGCTGGCTTCCGATCCGGGGCGCACCGCCGACGGGCGGGCCGCGCTCGCCGGGGTGGACGCCGGGTCGCTGGAGCTGCACGGGACCTGGGCCGACCAGGGCGAGGCCGCCGCGCAGCGGCAGCAGCCGCGCAAGGAAGTACGGAGTCAGGCGGACGCGCAGCCCGTACGGCTCGCGCTGCTCGACCTGGCCATGCCGCGGGACATCGACGCCGCCGTGCACCGGATCCCGGGCGTCAGGCTCGTCGACATCGAGTCGCTCGCCGAGACCTCCGCCGATGCGCCGATGGCGGCCGACGTCGACGCCGTACGCGCGATAGTGACCGCGGAAGTGGCCGCCTTCGGCGCCGCCCAGCGGGCCGCGCACATCACGCCGACCGTGGTCGCCCTGCGCGCCATGGCCGCGGAGGTCGTCGCCATGGAAGTGGCGCGGCTCGACGGGCGCGTACCCGATCTCGACGAGCGGCAGCGGGCTGAAGTGACCCAGACCGTGCGGCGCGTCGTCGACAAGCTCCTCCACGCGCCGACCGTGCGCGTCAAGCAGCTCGCCAGCGAGCCCGGCGGCGCCGGGTACGCCGAGGCGCTGCGCGAACTCTTCGATCTCGACCCGCAGACGGTGGCCTCCGTCAGCCGGGCCGACGAGGCTGACAAGAACCACGACTCAGGACGGGCATCATGAATCCACGTCTCGACCAGCCGCTGAGGCTCGGCACGCGGCGCAGCAAGCTGGCCATGTCCCAGTCCGGGCATGTAGCCGAGGCGGTACGGGCGATCACCGGCCGGCCCGTCGAGCTCGTGGAGATCACGACCTACGGTGACGTGTCCCGCGAGAGCCTCTCCCAGATCGGCGGCACCGGCGTCTTCGTCACCGCCCTGCGCGAGGCCCTCGTACGCGGGGAGGTCGACTTCGCCGTGCACTCGCTGAAGGACCTGCCCACCACGCAGCCCGACGACCTCGTCATCGCGGCCATGCCGCAGCGCGAGGACCCGCGCGACGCGCTCGTCGCCCGCGACGGCCTGACCTTCGAGCAGCTGCCCGACGGTGCGCGCATCGGCACCGGCTCGCCGCGGCGCAGGTCGCAGCTGCACGCCTACGCCAGGTCGCTGGGCAAGGTCATCGAGACCGTCGCCATCCGCGGCAACGTGGACACCCGGATCGGCTTCGTGAGGAACGGCGAGCTCGATGCCGTCGTGCTCGCCGCCGCCGGGCTCAACCGGATCGGCCGCGGCGACGAGGCCACCGACCTGATCTCCGTGGACAACATGCTGCCCGCGCCCGGCCAGGGTGCCCTGGCCGTGGAGTGCCTGGCGTCCGAAACGGACCTGATCTCCGCGCTCGCCGAGCTCGACGACCCGTACACCCGGGCCGCCGTGACCGCCGAACGCGCCCTGCTCGGCGCCCTGGAGGCCGGCTGCAGCGCCCCCGTGGGCGCGCTCGCCGACCTGCTGGCCGACGGGCAGATTGTCAATGAGATGCGCCTGCGGGGAGTCGTGGGAACCCTCGACGGTTCCACGCTGGTGCAGCTGTCCACCACCGGTCCCGTGCCCCAGTCGTACGACGAGGCCATGGCGCTCGGCCGCGAACTCGCGGACGAGATGCTGGCCAAGGGCGCGGCCGGTCTGATGGGGGAGCGGTCGCTTTGAACCCCACAAGCCCAACCACCTCCGCGTTCGCTTCCGTCGCCGTCCAGGGGCACGTCACCTTCCTCGGTGCCGGCCCGGGCGACCCGGGACTGCTGACGCTTCGCGCCGTGGAGGCCCTGGCCGCCGCGGACGTACTGATCGCGGAGCCCGAGGTGCTCGAGGTCGTACGTACGCATGCGCGCGCGGGGGTGGACACGCCACAGCTGACGATTGCTGACGAGAAGTCAGCAGCCGCCGGAGTCCCGGTCATCCGAGATGCCGCCAATCTTGTCATGGAGGCCGCGCGCTCCGGCAGGCGGGTCGTCCGTGCCGTCACCGGCGACCCCGGGCTCGACGGGAACGCGGCCGAGGAGATGCTCGCCTGCGCCACCGGCGGCATCCCCTTCGAGGTCGTCCCCGGCGTCGCGACCGCCGTCGGCGTGCCCGCGTACGCGGGTGTCCCGCTGACCGGCAAGCAGGGTGCGGACGTGCGCTTCGTGAACGCGCGGACCGCCTCCCCGCGCTGCTGGAGCGAGGTGGGCGCCAGCGACGGCATCCTCGTCGTCTCCGCGACGCTGGAGACCGTCTCGGCGGCGGCGGCCGAGCTGATCGGCGCCGGGCGCAAGCCCGACACCCCGCTCACCGTGACCGTGGCCGGTACGACGACCCGCCAGCGCACCTGGAGCGCGACCCTGGGCACCATCGCCCAGGTGTTCAAGCAGGGCAAGATCCTCCCCTCGCCCGAGGGCGCGCGCTCCGTCATAGCCGTGGTCGGTGAGCACGGCGCCGTCGCGCGCCGCGAGGAACTGTCCTGGTTCGAGTCGAAGCCGCTGTTCGGCTGGCGGGTGCTCGTGCCGCGCACCAAGGAGCAGGCAGCCTCGCTCTCCGACCAGCTCCGTTCGTACGGCGCGGTGCCCCACGAGGTGCCGACCATCGCCGTGGAGCCGCCGCGCACCCCGCAGCAGATGGAGCGGGCGGTCAAGGGCCTGGTGACGGGCCGCTACGAGTGGATCGCCTTCACCTCCGTCAACGCGGTCAAGGCCGTGCGCGAGAAGTTCGAGGAGTACGGGCTCGACGCCCGTGCCTTCGCCGGCATCAAGGTCGCCGCCGTCGGCGAGCAGACCGCCGCCGCGCTGGTGGAGTTCGGCGTCAAGCCCGACCTCGTGCCCAGCGGCGAGCAGTCCGCGGCCGGTCTGCTGGAGGACTGGCCGCCGTACGACCCGGTCTTCGACCCGATCGACCGCGTCTTCCTGCCGCGCGCCGACATCGCCACCGAGACCCTGGTGGCCGGGCTGATCGAGCTCGGGTGGGAGGTCGACGACGTCACCGCCTACCGGACCGTGCGTGCCTCGCCGCCGCCGCAGGACACCCGCGAGGCGATCAAGGGCGGCGGTTTCGACGCCGTGCTCTTCACCTCGTCCTCCACCGTGCGCAACCTCGTCGGCATCGCCGGCAAGCCGCACAACGTCACCGTCATCGCGTGCATCGGCCCGGCCACGGCCAAGACGGCCGAGGAGCACGGGCTCCGGGTCGACGTGCTGTCGCCGGAGCCGAGCGTGGGCAAGCTGGCGGAGGCCCTGGCGGAGTACGGGGCCGCGCGCCGCGAGGCCGCGAAGGAGGCCGGGGAGAGCGTGTACCGGCCGAGTGAGCGGCGGCCGGGGGCGCGCAGGCGTCGTACGACCTGATGGCGGCCGGCTTAGTGGAGTCGGTGGCGTCGGCGCCATCGGCGGCGTCAGTGGCGTCAGGGGTGTTACGTGGCAGGGCCCGGGTGCGATGCGCATCCGGGCCCTGTGGCATGTTCGGGCCGTGATCACGGATCCCGATGAGGACGACGGCGGCGTTGCCGCGCTGTGCGCGGCGGTGGACGCGTACGACCACGAGGCCGCCGGGGAGCTGGTGGCCGCGGGCGCGGATCCGGGCCGGGCGCTGCCGGACGGGACGACCCCGCTGCTGCGGGCCGTCGAGGGCGGCTCCCCGGCCCTGGTGCGTGCGCTGCTCGGTGGCGCCGCCCGCCCGCCGCTGTCGCAAGCGGAGCGCGGCAGGCTGCTGGACGCGGCCCGGCGGTGGTACGGGGCCGGCGCCGAGGCGGAGCTGCGGCGGCTGACGGGGGCGGCGGGCCCGGCGGACACCGTATGGGTGACGGACTCGGAGTACGAGGGCGTCCCGGAGATCGGCCTCGGCGGGCGGCGGGTACGGGCCGGGCACGGCGGGGTCCTGACCCGGCTGGAGTGGGAGTTCCGGATCCTGGCCCCGGTGGCGGAGCTGGTCGAGCGCGCGGTCCGGTTCCCGGTCCCGGGGCGGGCGGACGAGGAGCACGTGGACCGGGCCGCCTCGCTGCACGTGCTGTCCGCGCGGCGCAGCGCGCAGACCTGGGCCGAGGCGGCGGCCTTCCGCCGCGACCCGGATCCGCGGCGGCGGGCCTTCGCGGTCGACGTGGTCCGGGACCGGCTGTCGGCCTGGGCCTGGTACGACACCGCGCACCCGGTCTGGTACGAGAACGAGTGTCATCGGATCCTCCTGGAGTGGGAGCCCGTGGAGGCCGATGCGGACGTGCTGGCCCGGATCCTCGGGGTCTTGAGGCAGGAGGAACTCGCCGAGAACGAGGCCGTAGGGGTGCGGCGCGCCGGGCATCCGGACCCGGGGGTGCTGCGCGAGGTGCCGGGGCTCCTCGCGCGCCCGCTGTCCCCGCGGGGGCTGCACGCGGTGCGGGCGTTGTGCCGGCACACCGACGCCGCGGTGCGGACGGCGGCCGCCGAGGTGCTGGCCGGGGAGGAACTGGCGGAGGCGGACCGGGAGCGCGTGGCGGCGCTGCTGCGGGACGCGGACCCGGTGGTGGCGCGCTGGACCGCCTACGCCCTCGGGCGGGGCGCCGACCGTTCCCCGGAGACCGCCGAGCTGCTGGTGGAGCGGCTCGGCTCCGGGGACACCCACGTCCGGCTGAGCGCCGCCTACGGCCTGGCGCTGCGGGACGATCCGCGCACCCCGGAGGCGTACGCGAGGATCGGGCCGCTGGGACCGTACGCGGACGACATCCGGGCGGAGGGGCTGTGGCGGTGGAGGCACCGGAACGGTCCGGGTGGGGAGAGCCGTTAAATGCTTCGACACCGGGTGCGGTGATCGGGGACGCTTCGCGCGATGACAAGAATCGAAGACACGCCGTCCGCGTGGGACGAGCGCACCCAGCTCACCACGTTCCTCGACTACGCACGTGACACCGCCCGCACCAAGTGCGAAGGCGTCTCGGCGGAGAACGCCCGCAAGGCGATCCTGCCGGGCTCACCGCTGATGACCCTGAGCGGATTGATCAACCACCTCCGCTGGGTCGAGTACTACTGGTTCCAGGTGGTCTTCCTCGGCGAGGAGGACCAGGGCCCCTGGACCGATGAGGACCCCGACCGCGAGATGCGCATCGCCGTCGACTTCCCGCTCGCGCAGCTGCTCGACGAGTACGCCGAACAGAGCGCCCGGTACCGCGAACTGGTCGCCGGGAACAGCCTGGACGAGAAGGCCCAGCGGCCCCGCGGCAACGGCTCCCACGTCGACCTGCGCTGGATCCTCCTGCACCTCACCGAGGAGACGGCCCGCCACAACGGCCACCTGGACATCCTGCGCGAGCTGCTCGACGGCACGACCGGCGACTAGGCGGCCGGAGACCAGACATGACGGCACTGGGGGACGCGGTCCGGTCGGGGGACGTGGAAGCGGTACGGGTGCTGCTGGAGCAGGGCGCCGATCCCGACGGGCCGGACGGCGCGGAGGGGCTGACACCGCTGTGCGCGGCGGTGGCCTCGTACGCGTACGCGCTCGCCCGGGTGCTGGTGGAGGCCGGCGCCGACCCGGACCGGGTGCTGCCCGACGGTACGACCCCGCTGCTGCGGGCCGTCGAGAGCGGCTCCCGGGCGGTCGTCGGCGCGCTGCTGTGGTCCCAGGACCTGGCGAAGCCGGAGGAGCGCCTGCCGCAGACGGAGCGGACACGGCTGCTGGACGCGGCCCGGCGCTGGTACGGGGCGGGTGCGGAGGCGGAGCTGCGACGGCTGACGGGGGCGACGGGACCGGCGGACGTCTCGTCGGTCGAGGAAGAGTGGTGCCGGGTCGAGGAGATCGCGCTCGGCGGGCTGACGGTGCGAACGGGGCACGGAGCCGTACTGACCACCCTGGAGCGGGTGTTCGGCATCGTGGCCACGCCGGAGGAACTGGTGGAGCGTGCCGTGCGGCACCCGGACACCCGCCACGCGGCCTGGGCCGAGTCCCGGCACCTGCTGGGGGAGCGCTCCGCCGAGGGCGCCCGGGAGACGGTGACGGCCCTGCGCCGCCATCCGTCCGCCGGTCACCGGCTCTTCGGCGCCGACTGGCTGTGGAGCATGCAGCACGTGGACGCGTACCCGCACCACGAGGAGGATCTGGAGACCCTCGCCGGCTGGGCCGACCTGGAGACGGACCCGGCGGTGCTGGAGGCCGTGCTGATGGGTCTGCGCGCGGGCGACGCGGAACACCCGCGACTGGGGGCCATCGCCCTGCGGTACGCCGGGCATCCCGATCCGCGGGTGCGCGTACAGGCGGTGGAGTGCCTGTGGACCGGGACGGCCGCGGAGCGCGAGGCCCTGCGCGTCCTGGCGGGCGACCCCGATGACGCGGTGCGGTTCGGAGCGGTCCTGAGCCTGCTGAGGGCGGAAGGGGGCGAGGACGTGGACGCCCTGCGCGCTGCGGTCCGCGACCTGGCCCGGGATCCGCGCAGCCCGATGCGGCGGGCGGCCGCGGACAGCATGGCGGAGTCCCCCGACCGCACGGACGATGCCACGGAGCTGCTGCTGTCCCTCCTGGACGCGGACGACGCGCTGACGCGGATCATCGGCGCCTACGGACTGGCCCTGCGGGACCACCCGGAGACCCCGCGGGCGTACGAGCGGGTCCTGGAACTGGGCCCGTTCTTCTCGCCGGACCACCGGCTGAACGCGCTCTGGGCCTGGAAGGAACGCAACGGGGCCGGGCGGGCCGGGGCCGGGGCCTAGGCTGGTCCCGACTGCTGTCGAAGCTCGAAGAGGCGACTAGAAGATGAGCACGTACGGATCCTTCCCCGGCTCGCGGCCCCGCCGGCTGCGCACCACCCCGGCGATGCGGCGGATGGTCGCGGAGAACCGGCTGCACCCCTCGGACCTGATCCTCCCGGCGTTCGTCCGGGAGGGCATCAGCGAGCCGCTCGCCATCGCGGCGATGCCGGGCGTGGTCCAGCACACCCGGGACACGCTGCGGAAGGCGGCCGTGGAGGCGGTCGAGGCCGGGGTCTCGGGGATCATGCTCTTCGGGGTTCCGGCGGACGAGAACAAGGACGCGCGGGGCACGGCGGGCACCGAGCCGGACGGGATCCTCCAGGTCGCGATCCGCGACGTGAAGGCGGAGGTCGGCGACGATCTCGTCATCATGTCCGACCTGTGCCTGGACGAGTACACCGACCACGGCCACTGCGGGGTCCTGGACGAGCACGGCCGTGTCGACAACGACGCGACGCTGGAGCGCTACGCCGAGATGGCGCAGGTGCAGGCCGACGCGGGCGTCCACGTGGTGGGCCCGAGCGGGATGATGGACGGCCAGGTCGGTGTCATCCGCGACGCGCTGGACGAGACGGGCCACGAGGACGTGTCGATCCTCGCGTACACGGCCAAGTACACCTCGGCCTTCTACGGTCCCTTCCGCGAGGCCGTCGCCTCCTCGCTCCAGGGCGACCGCAAGACGTACCAGCAGGACCCCGCGAACGCGCGGGAGTCGCTGCGCGAGCTCGCCCTCGACCTGGAGGAGGGCGCCGACATGGTGATGGTCAAGCCGGCCGGGCCCTACCTGGACATCCTCTACCGGGTCGCGCAGTCGGTGGACGTCCCGGTGGCGGCGTACCAGATCAGCGGCGAGTTCGCGATGATCGAGGCGGCGGCGGAGAAGGGCTGGATCGAGCGCGACCGGGCGATCCTGGAGACCCTGCTCGGCATCAAGCGGGCGGGCGCGGACACGATCCTGACGTACTGGGCCACGGAGGTCGCCCAGTGGCTGCGCGCCGAGCGGTAGCCGCGCAGCGGCACGGCTGAGCGGCACGGCTGAGCGGCACGGCTGAGCGGTATGCGGAGGGGCCCGGGCGGGGATGCCCGGGCCCCTTGTCGTGCGCCGGGGCGGGGCGCGGCCGGAATCGGTCGGGGTGGGCGTGTTGAGCGGGCCGCGAGTGGGCGCCGGTACAAAGGCGCTCACCTGCCGAATCAGGGCCGCGCCGCAGGACCACATCCCCGAAGGAAGCCCCATGGCCACTGACCAGATCTCGACCGGTTCTGCGCCGACCCGCTCCAGAACGGCGCCGCCCCGCACCGCCGCACCGCCGTCCCGTACGCCCCGGCTCGATTCGCTCACCGGTCTGCGCTTCCCCGCCGCGCTGCTGGTCTTCGCCCATCACGCCTTCCTGCCGATACCCCCGCTGCGGCTGCTGGCGGACGACGCCACCGAGTACCGGCTGGCCGGCTGGTTCACCCAGGCCGGCGGGCTCGGGGTGACCTTCTTCTTCGTCCTCAGCGGGTTCGTCCTGACCTGGTCGGCCCGGGACCGGGACACGACCACCTCGTTCTGGCGGCGCCGCTTCGTCAAGATCTACCCGAACTACGTGGTCACCTGGGCGCTCGCCCTGTCGCTGTTCGCGCTGTACTACACCTCCGCGGGCGTCGCGGTGGCCAACCTGTTCATGGTGCAGGTGTGGTGGCCGGAGTACATGACCAACTTCAGTGTCAACGCGCCGAGTTGGTCGCTCGCCGTGGAAGCGGTCTTTTATCTTTGCTTCCCGGCCCTGCTGGCGGCCTTCAAGCGGATCGACCCCGCCCGTCTGAAGTACTGGATCGGCGCTGTGGTCGCCCTGGTCGTGGCCACGCCCGCGCTCGCCTACGCCCTGTTCCCCAGCGGCGACCGCATCCCCAGCGGTCACGACAGCTCGGTCTCCCAGTACTGGTTCAGCTACGTGTTGCCCCCGGTCCGCATGGCCGACTTCGCCCTCGGCATCCTGGTGGCGCTCGCCGTGAAGCACGGGCGCTGGCGCAACATCGGCATGGTGTGGTCGGGCCTGCTGCTGGCGGCCGGCTACTGGCTGACCTTCCACGTGCCCTACCTCTACGGCCAGCGCGCCGTGATGATCGTGCCGATCGTGCTGCTGATCGCGGCCGCCGCGAGCGCGGACGTGGAGGGGCGGCCCAGTGTCTTCCGCCACCGCGCGATGGTGTGGCTGGGCGAGATCTCCTTCGCCTTCTACCTGCTGCACTACATCACGATGTGTTCGCTGCGCTGGGCGCTCGGCGAGGAGCAGATGTACTCGCTCCCCGTCACCCTGGGCCTGCTCGCGGGCGTCGGAGCGGCCACGCTCCTGATGTCCTGGGGCCTCTTCGCCTGGGTGGAGACCCCGCTCGTCCGCCGCCTCGGCCGCTCGCGCCCCCGTACGAAGGCCGCCGGCTGAGCCGATTCGCATCGCCTCCCGCTCAGGTGCACCCTGGAAACAGGGTGCACTGACCCCTGGAGGTGATCCGCCATGACCACGCTCGTCGGGTGGCATGTGGAGCTCGAATTCACCGAGGAGGGCCACCGCACCAGCGCGGCGGCCCTGGTCAGACTCGGGGACGGCTCCGAGATACGGGCGCGCGGCTACGCCATGCGTCACCCCTCCGACCCGGAGCAGCTGAGGGTCGGGGAGGAGATCGCGGGCGCTCGCGCGCTCATGGACATCGCGTCGCAGATGCTTCAGAAGGCGCACTCGGAGATCGACGCGGCGACGGGCCGGCACTCGTACCCGCTGCACTGACGCACCGAGACACCGGGATCCGCACGCCGGGGCCCGTCCGCTCACGGGGGACGGGCCGCGGTGGTGTCCGCCGTGGTGGTGCCTACCGCGTCCGCCGTTCGAAGACGACGGCCGACAGGGCTACGGACACCAGCCCGATGCCCGCGCACCAGGCCAGGGCGATCCAGGGGGCGTCGCCCGCGGGCCGGGCCAGGAGCAGGGCCCGGAGGGACTCGATCACCGGGGTCAGCGGCTGGTGGTCGGCGAAGCCGTGGAGCCAGCCGGGCATGGTGTCGATGGGGACGAACGCGCTGGAGGGGTACGGCAGGAACATCATCAGGAAGGTGAACCCGCCCGCCGCCTCCGGATTGCCCGCGAGCAGTCCGAGCGTCGCGGCCAGCCACGAGATCGCGGCGATGTACGCGACCAGCAGCGCGGCCGCGGCCAGGTAGCCGGACGGCGAGGCCTGCGGGCGGAAGCCGATGGCGAGGGCGACGGCCAGGACCAGGACGGTGGACACCAGGTTGCGCAGGACCGAGGCCGCGACGTGCCCGGCCAGGAACGGTACGCCGCCCACGTCCAGGGACCGCAGGCGGTCGATGACGCCTTCCTTCATGTCGGTGGCGACGCCGACGGCGGTGCTCGCCGCGCCGAAGCCCGCGCAGAGCAGCATCGCTCCCGGGACCACGTAGGTGACGTAGGCCGTGCCGGTGTCGATGGCTCCGCCGAAGAAGTAGACGAAGATCAGCATCAGCATGACCGGCAGCATCAACGCCGTGATCAGGACGTCGGGTTGGCGGCGGCTGATGCGCAGGCCGCGCCCGGCGAGGGCGAGGGCCGCGGTGGCGGCGCCGGGGCGGGGGAGCGTGGGGGCGGTCGTGGGGGGCGGCGTGGAAGTGGTCACGGAGCGGCTCCCGTCAGGGTGAGGAACACGTCGTCGAGGGTGGCGCCGCGGACCGCGAAGCGGTCCACGGCCGTGCGGTCCGGGTCGAGCGCGTCGAGCAGGGACCGGACGTGGGCGGCGCTGCCGTCGGTGGGCAGACTGAGGCCGAGCTCCTCCGGCGCGAGGGTGAGGCTCTCCGTGCCGGTGGCGCCCGCCCCCGCCGTGAGGCGGGCCGCGCGCGGGGCCAGCGCGTCGTAGGCGGCCCTGCCGGCGAGGGTCAGGTCGAGCCGGTGGCCCGCGACGCGGGACTTGAGCTCCGCCGGGGTGCCTTCGGCGGCGATCCGGCCGCCGGCCAGGACGGCCACGCGGTCGGCGAGCCGGTCGGCCTCCTCCAGGTACTGGGTGGTGAGCAGCACGCTCGTGCCGTCGGTGCGCAGTTCCCGTACGAGTTCCCACAGGTCCTGGCGGCTGCGCGGATCGAGCCCGGCGGTCGGCTCGTCCAGGAAGATCACCTCGGGCCGGGCGACCAGGCTCGCGGCGAGGTCGAGGCGCCGGCGCATGCCGCCCGAGTAGCTCTTCGCCGTGCGGCGTGCGGCCTCCGTGAGGCCGAAGCGTTCCAGCAGCTCCTCGGCCCGCGCCCGGGCCGCGCGCGGGCGCAGTCCGCGCAGCCGGCCCACCATGCGCAGGGTCTCGGCGCCGGTCTGGAGGTCGTCGACGGCCGCGAACTGCCCGGTGAGGCTGATGGAGCGGCGTACGAGGGCCCGCGCGGACGCCGTGTCGTGGCCCGCGATCCGGGCGGTGCCGGAGTCGGGCTCGGTGAGGGTGGCGAGGATCCGGACGGTGGTGGTCTTCCCGGCGCCGTTGGGGCCGAGCAGGGCGAGGACGCTGCCGCGCGGGACGGCGAGGTCGATGCCGTCGAGGACGCGCAGGGCGCCGAAGGACTTGGTCAGGGCAGTGGCGTGGATGCCGAGGTCGTCCACGGAGGACTCCGATCTGCGTTCTGCGTATGGGTTACGCGCCATTGCGTAAGTAATACACAGAACTAGGATGTGCGTCAACGACTCATGACGGAGGGAAGGGGGCGGCACGGCGATGACGAACGAAGCGGAAGACGACGGCACGGGGCTCCCGGCGAGCCTGGCCATGGCCTGGGGCCTGCGCGAACGCCCCGGCAAGGGCCCGCGCCCCACCCTCACCCTCCAGCGGATCGTGGACGCGGCGGTGGCACTGGCCGCGGCGGAGGGGATGGACGCCGTCTCCATGGGCCGGGTGGCCAAGGAGCTGGGCGTCTCGACGATGTCCCTCTACCGGTACGTCACGGCGAAGGAAGAGCTCTACATCCTGATGGCCGACGCGGGCGTCGGTGCCCCGCCGGCGCTGCCCGACCCCGCATCGGGCGCGGACTGGCGGGAGCTGCTGACCGACTGGGCGTACGCGCAGCGGGCCGTCCTGATGGCCAACTCCTGGATCGTGCGCATCCCGCTCACCGGCGCCCCGGTCAGCCCGAACCAGCTCGCCTGGATGGAACGCGGACTCGCGGCGATGGCCGGGACGGCGCTGAGGGAGGGCGAGAAGGTCTCGGCGATCATCCTGATCGGCGGCCTGGTGCGCAACGAGGCGACGATGGTCGCGGACATGATGGACGCCATCGTGAAGGCCGGCGTCTCACCGGACCAGGTCCTGGGTCAGTACGTACGCACCCTGCGGCTGATGACCGCCCCGGACACCCACCCGGCGGTGACCCGCCTGCTGGAATCCGACGCGTTCTCGGGCGCGGACGAGCCGGACTTCCAGTTCCGCTTCGGCCTGGACCGCATCCTGGACGGCCTGGCCGCGCTGATCAGCGAGCGGTCCACTCCGTGAGGGCGGCCCAGGCGGTGGGGGTGAGGTCCAGCACGGGTCCGTGCGGGACCTTCGAGTCCCGGACGTGGACCTGGGTCGCGCAGGTGGCGACCTCTACGCAGGCGGCGGCGCTGCCGTCGCTGTACGTGGACTTCTGCCAGGCGATGGCCACCTCCAGGCAGGCGTCGCCGTCGTCACCGCTGTAGCTGGACTTGAACCACTTCGGTGCGGTCGTGGCAGTCATGTCTCTCCTAGCAGGCGGCTCAACAGGCCCCGCGTCTGCTCGGTGTTGAGGGCCTGAGTCCGCAGCATTGCATACCTGCGGGCGAGGATGCTGACCTCGTCCGCATTGGAGACCAACAGGCTGCCGCGCTGCACTTCGGAGTACGCGAAGTGCTGGTGTGCCGGCGTCTCCAGAAGAATGAACGGACCGTTGAGGCCGGGGTGAGTGGTCTGTCCAAAGGGCAGGATTTGCAGTGTGACGTTCGGCAGGTCCATGCAGGCGCGCAGATGGTGCAGCTGCTCCAGATAGGCGTCCTCCCCACCGATTCGGGCCTGGAACGCGGCCTCCCAGAGGACGAAGCTGATGCTCGGTGGGGCCTTTCGGTGCAGGATGGTCTGCCTGGCGACACGGCGGACGGTGAGAGCTTCGATCTCTTCCTCGGGGTGGGCCGGTACGCGGTTGCGGAACAGTGCCCGTGCGTAGTTTTCGGTCTGGAGCAGTCCCGGGATGCGGATGGACTCGTACCAGGAGAGTGCAAGGGCTCTGCTTTCCAGATCCATGTACTCCTCCGCCCACGGAGGAGTGGTGTCCACAAGCGGCATCTCGTGGGCAGCAACGGTCAGCAGCCCTGGCAAACCCAGATGGTGATCCATCAGCTCCGCGATGTTCAGCATCAGCGCCCGCCGCCCTTGCTCGATGGACGCGACGGTTTCTTCGTCCAGCTGCAGCAACACGGCGAGCTGCTTCTGCGTCAGATTCTTGGCGATCCGGGCCGCGGCCACCTGCTTGCCGACCATCTTCATGGTCGTCGCGTTGGGCCGTGCGCGTTTCCTCGGTGGCATGACGATGGACTCCCCACCCTTGCGGCTGAACTACCCCGTGCCAACCCGTACTCATCACTGAGTACGGGTTGGCGCTCAGCCACACGCTAGTGACGTAACGCGACGATCGAAGGGTGAATCTGCATACTCAACCCGCCCTGGTTCAGGAGCGCCTCTACCTGCGCTCACCCCAAACCATCAGCGCCGCACGACACTTCACACGTGACACGTTGGACGCGTGGGGCAGGACCTCCCGGCAGGACGACGTGTTGCTCTGCGTGAGCGAACTCGCGACCAACGCGCTGCGGTACGGCGTCCCGCGCGGCCGGGGCTACCTGCTGCGGCTGCTCACGTACGACGGAACCGTCCGCGTCGAGGTGCACGACAGCGGGCCCGGGCTCTCGCGGATCCGCGGGCGGACGGGCGGTCGGGGGCTGCTCCTGGTCGAGGCGCTGGCCGATGCGTGGGGGGTGCTGCCCCGGGCTCCCGGGAAGGTCGTCTGGTGCGAGTTCCGGGGGCTCGGCCGCTGGCTTCCGTGCCCCGGGACCGCCTCAGGCGCTGACCCGGGCCGCCAGTCGGGCCATCGCCACCCGTAGCTCCCGCTCCGCGCCCACGGGGACGATCGCCGCGCGGCCGGGCACCCGTACCCCGCCCGTCAGGGCCACGCGGGTGCCGCCGTCGGGATGCTGGGCGGCGGCCATGCCGATGATCAGGAAGCGGCTCTGGAGCCAGCACCAGCCGGGGCGCAGGACGCCGCGGAAGTGGGCCCGCAGGCCGTACTTGCTGCGGGCCAGGGCCTCCACACGGTCGCCCGTGACGCGGAGCACGCGGACGGTGCGCATGTCCGGCTGGAAGCGGCCGAAGTCGCCCTCCAGGTCCGACATCACCGCCCAGACGTCCGGCAGGGGGGCGGGGAGGGTCGCTTCGACGACCCGGGCTCCGGGGACGGCGGCCGCCATGATGCGCAGGCGGGCGACCTGATCCAGTTCGTACGTCATGCGGACCACGCCTTCCGGAAACTCGTACGGGCCCGGTGCAGCCGGGACTTGGCGGTGCCCGGCGGGACGCCGAGCAGGGCGGCGGCGGATTCCTCGTCGAGGCCTTCGACGTCGCGCAGGACCAGGACCGCCCGGTGGCCGGGCGTGAGGCGGGCCAGGACGTCCTCGATGTCGGCGGCCAGCTGCGGATCGTCCCGGGCGGGTACGTCGGCCAGTTCGGCCGGCCGGTCGCGGGAGGCGCGCCGGGCGGTGCGGACGGCCTCGCGGACCGCGATGGAACGGACCCAGCCGTACAGGCTCTCCGGGTCGCGGAGCGTGCGCAGGGACCGGAAGACCGCGAGCAGGGCCTCCTGCGTGGCGTCGGGGCCGTCCGCGAGGGCGATCGGGTGGCAGATCCGGGCGAGGTACGGGGTCAGGTGGTCGAGGAGCTCGTGCAGCGCGAGGGTGTCCCCGGCGCGGGCCGCGCGCGCGAGGGCGACTCCGCGGGCGCGGGCGTCGGGGGTGAGGGGCCCCGCGGCGGGGCGATCGGGCGGGGTCACCGGGCCCGTGCCAGGCGGACCGCGGCCCAGCCGAAGCCGAGGCAGGCCGGGGTGTACAGGGCGAGGTTCAGGGTGCGGAAGGGGCCGTCCTGCGGGGCGGGGAGGAGGCCGGCGGCCCAGCCCAGGCCCGCGAGGCCCCGTACCGCCAGGCCGGCGGCGACCGCGGCCGTCCCCAGGCGGGCGGCCCGGCGGACGGGGCCGCTGCCCCGGCCGTGCGCGTGCGCGAGCACGGCGGCGGCCCCGGTCAGGGTGAGGGCGGCGAGCGGCAGGACCACGGGCCGGCCGAAGGACACCTCGGAGCCGAGCACGGCCAGGGACAGGGTCCGCTCGTCGGGGGCGGGCCAGGTCAGGCCCGTGGCCCAGTACAGGTGGACCAGTCCGTCGGCGGCGAGCAGCGCGGCGAGCGCCTGCCCGGTGCGCCTGCGTGTCGTGTGCGTCATGCCCTTCATGCGGTGCCCCCTCGGTGATGAAACCTTCCGGCACACAGAGGAGGGGGCCCACAGGGGATACGTTCCCTGTGAGCCCCGTCACGCACGCACCTGGGTGCCCGGGTGTGCGCGTCCGTCAGCCGGTGGTCTCCGGGCGGGCCTTGATCACCGAGAAGACGGCGCCCTGGGGGTCGGCCAGGACGGCCATGCGGCCGGCCGCCATGTCGAAGGCGGGGGCGATGACGGAGCCTCCGGCGCGGGTGGCGGCGGCCTGGATCTCGTCGACGTCGTCGGCGCTGAAGTACGGGATCCAGTTCGGCGGGGTGCCCGGCGGGAGGGTGCTCAGGTCCATCATTCCGGCCACCGAGCGGCCGTCGACCTGGAACTCCGTGTACCCCTCGGCCCCCGGCATCTGGGAGGCGGCCGTGGTGACGGGCAGGACGGAGCCGTAGAACGCTCTCGCGGCGGGCACGTCGCCGGTGCTCAGCTCGTTCCAGATGAGCGCGCCGTGCTCATTGACGATGCCGGCCCCGTCGAAGGTGCCCGCCTGCCACAGGCCGACGACCGCGCCGGTCGGGTCGGCGATGACGGCCATCCGGCCGAGGTCCATGACGTCCATCGCGCCCATCATGACCGTGCCGCCCCCGTCGGTGACGGCCTTGAGGGTGGAGTCGAGGGAGTCCGTGGCCAGGTAGGTGGTCCACACGGTCGGGGGCATCGGGTCGGGGGTGCTGCCGTCCGGGTTCATCGCCTTCATGATTCCGGCGACCGCCTTGCCCTTGAGGGTGCAGACGGCGTACCCGCCGGTCTCGGGCGGGCCGACCTCGCCCTGCCAGCCGAAGAGGTCGGCGTAGAAGTCGATGGCGGCCTGCTGGTCGGGAACCATCAGGTCGATCCAGCAGGGGGTACCGGACTTGTAGGGACCGTTCATGTCGGGCACGGGGCCCTCCGTAGGGGTGGGTAGGGGATGGACGGCCCGTCCCCTACCCGGCCCGCATGGCCGAAATCGGACCGTACGGGTGAACGAGGTCCCGGGCGGCGCGCCTTCCCGTGGACCTCGCACATGCCGCGGCCCCCGTCTCCCGGTGGGGGAGACGGGGGCCGCCGGTGATCCGGGCGCCCCGGGTCAGAGCTTCTCGGGGGTGCGGATGCCCAGGAGGGACATGCCCTTGCTGAGGGTGCGGGCGGTCAGGTCGCACAGGAACAGACGGTTCTCGCCGACGACGAGCTCGGGCTCGGGCTTCACGACCGGGCACTGCTCGTAGAACGTCGCGAACAGCGAGGACAGCTGGTAGAGGTACGCCGCCACCTTGTGCGGGGCGTACTCCGCGGCCGCCTCGGCGATGAGATCGCCGAAGTGGTCCAGGTGCAGGCCCAGCGCGCGCTCGGCCGGCGCCAGCTCCAGCTCCGGGTGCGCGGCCGGCTTGCGGTCGCCCGCCTCGCCCGCCTTGCGCAGGATCGACTTGATCCGGGCGTACGCGTACTGCAGGTACACGGACGTGTCACCGGTCAGCGACACCATCTGGTCCAGGTCGAACTTGTAGTCGCGCGCGGCCGAGGTGGACAGGTCCGCGTACTTCACGGCGCCGATGCCCACGTACTGGCCGTTCTCGACGATCTCCGCCTCGCTCAGGCCGATCTTCTCCGCCTTCTCCCGGACCACCGCGGTCGCCCGGTCGACGGCCTCGTCGAGGAGGTCCACCAGCCGCACCGTCTCGCCCTCACGGGTCTTGAACGGCTTGCCGTCCTTGCCCAGCACGGTGCCGAAGGCCAGCTGCGCGGCCTTGGTGTCCTCGTTCAGCCAGCCGGCCCGCCGGGCCGTCTCGAAGACCATCTTGAAGTGCAGGGACTGCCGCGCGTCCACCACGTAGAGGAGCGTGGTCGCGCCGAGGTCGGCCACCCGGTTGCGGATCGCCGAGAGGTCGGTCGCGGCGTAGCCGAAACCGCCGTCGGACTTCTGGACGATCAGCGGCGTCGGGTTGCCGTCCGGGCCCTTGACGTCCTCGAAGAACACGCAGAGCGCGCCGTTGGAACGGACGGCGACGCCCGACTCCTCCAGCAGCTTGCAGGTCTCGACGAGCATGTCGTTGTAGCCGGACTCGCCGATGACGTCCGGGTCCTGGATGTCCATGTCCAGCTTGTTGAAGACGGAGTAGAAGTAGATCTTCGACTCGTCCACGAACCGCTGCCACATCGCCAGCGTCTCCGGCTCCCCGGCCTGCAGGTCCACCACCCGGGCCCTGGCCCGCGTCTTGAACTCCTCGTCGGAGTCGAAGAGCGTGCGCGAGGCCTTGTAGAGGCGGTTCAGATTGGACATGGCCTCCTCGCCGGAGACCTCCGCGCCCTCTCCCGCCGTGTGGTCCAGCTCGTGCGGGTGCTCCATCAGGTACTGGATGAGCATGCCGAACTGGGTGCCCCAGTCGCCGATGTGGTGACGCCGGACCACCTTCTCGCCGGTGAACTCCAGGATCTCCACCATCGCCGCGCCGATCACCGCGGAACGCAGGTGGCCCACGTGCATTTCCTTGGCCACGTTCGGCTGCGCGTAGTCGATCACCGTCGTACCCGGCTTCGCGGCGAGCGGCACGCCGAGACGGTCGTCCGCGGCACGGGCCGCCAGGGTCTCCACGATCGCCCTGTCGGTGATCGTGATGTTGAGGAACCCGGGACCCGAGACCTCGATCTCCCGGATCAGGCCGGCGGTGTCGCCGCTCTCGACGGCCTCGACCACCGTGGTCGCCAGCTCACGCGGATTGGCCTTGGCCTTCTTCGCGAGCGCCAGGATCCCGTTGGCCTGGAAGTCGGCCCGGTCGCTTCGTCGCAGCAGCGGGTCGCTCGCACCGGCCTCCGGCAGGGCGGAGACGAGTGCGTCGGCGACGCGCTGGTTGACGGAGGAAGCGAGGGAAGGGACCGAGGCCATGAGCTGCCGTTCCTGTGAGGTCGTGCCGATGCGCGCACTGGGGTTTCGACGGGGGTTTGCGACAAGGACCGAGTATCCCACGAGGGGGCCCGCCACTTCCCGGTATATCGGTGGGTGGAAGCAACCCCGGAGCGTTGCCTTCCGTCTGGGAGAATGGCCCACAGCCAGCATTCGAGATAGAAGGACGTGTCGTGGCTCAGAGCGCGCAGAGCAGCACCGAGACCGACTGGGTCTCCCGTTTCGCGGACGAGGTCATCGCCGAGGCGGAGCGCCGAGCCCCGGGCAAAACGATCGTCGTCGCCTCCGGACTCTCCCCCTCCGGCCCGATCCACCTGGGCAACCTCCGCGAGGTCATGACCCCGCACCTGGTCGCGGACGAGATCCGCCGCCGCGGCCACGAGGTCCGCCACCTCATCTCCTGGGACGACTACGACCGGTACCGCAAGGTGCCCAAGGGCATCCCCGGCGTCACCGAGGAGTCCCACGCCCAGCACATCGGCCGCCCGCTGACCGCCGTGCCCGCCCCCGAGGGCTCCGCGTACCCGAACTGGTCCGAGCACTTCAAGGCCGCCATGGTCGAGGCGCTCGCCGAGCTCGGCGTCGAGTACGACCCGATCAGCCAGACCGAGCAGTACACCGCCGGCACCTACCGCGAGCAGGTCCTGTTCGCGATGAAGCACCGCGGCGACATCGACGCGATCCTCGACCAGTACCGCACCAAGCAGAAGCCGGGCGGCAAGAAGCCCCAGCAGAAGCAGGTCGACGAGGCCGAGCTGGAGGCCGCCGAGGGCTCCGGCGCGGCCGCCGAGGACGACGGCAGCGCCGAGGGCACCGAGTACTTCCCGTACAAGCCCTACTGCGGCCAGTGCGGCAAGGACTTCACGCAGGTCACGTCCTACGACGACGAGACCACCGAACTGACCTACGTCTGCACCGAGGACCAGTTCACCGAGACGGTCAAGCTCAGCGAGTTCAACCGCGGCAAGCTCGTCTGGAAGGTCGACTGGCCCATGCGCTGGGCCTACGAGGGCGTGATCTTCGAGCCCTCCGGCGTCGACCACTCCTCGCCCGGCTCCTCCTTCCAGGTCGGCGGCCAGATCGTCGGGATCTTCGGCGGCGAGCAGCCGATCGGACCGATGTACGCCTTCGTCGGCATCAGCGGCATGGCCAAGATGTCCTCCAGCAAGGGCGGGGTCCCCACCCCCTCCGACGCGCTGAAGATCATGGAGCCGCAGCTGCTGCGCTGGCTCTACGCCCGCCGCAAGCCCAACCAGTCCTTCAAGATCGCCTTCGACCAGGAGATCCAGCGGCTCTACGACGAGTGGGACAAGCTGGAGACCAAGGTCGCCGACGGCTCCGTCCTGCCCGCCGACGCCGCCGCCCACGCCCGCGCCGTACGCGTCGCCTCCCACGAGCTGCCGCGCACCCCGCGCCCCATGGCGTACCGGACCCTCGCCTCCGTCGCCGACATCACCGCCGGACACGACGAGCAGACCCTGCGCATCCTCAGCGACCTGGAGCCCGACCGGCCCCTGACCTCGCTCGACGAGGTGCGCCCCCGCCTGGACCGCGCCGAGAACTGGATCACCACCCAGGTCCCGGCCGACCAGCGGACCCTGGTCCGGGAGGAGCCCGACACCGAGCTCCTGTCCTCCCTGGACGACGAGGGCCGCGAATCCCTGCGCCGCCTCGTCGACGGGCTCGACTCGCACTGGTCCCTCGATGGCCTCACCACCCTCGTCTACGGCGTGCCGAAGGTGATGGCCGGCCTGGAGCCCGACGCCAAGCCGACGCCCGAGCTCAAGATCGCGCAGCGGACGTTCTTCGCCCTGCTGTACCGCCTCCTCGTGACCCGGGAGACCGGCCCGCGCCTGCCCACGCTGCTGCTCGCGGTCGGGGCGGAGCGGGTGCGCAAGCTGCTCGCCGCCTGAGGACGCACGACAGGGCGAAGGGCCCGCACCCCTCGGGGTGCGGGCCCTTCGGGGTGCGGGCCCCTCGCCCTGCACGGAGTCACGCGATGTGCTCGTTCTCCAGCTCGGTCTGGTAGCGCTGCTTGAGCTGCGGGAAGATCTTGCGGATCAGCGAGGCGCTGCGCGGATGCACCACGCCGTGCCGGTCGGACAGCAGTATGTCGAGCTGCTCGGCGGTCAGGACCTCGCCGTTCTCCTCCAGGTGCGAGCGGAAGACCTCGTACGCCGCCTCCGCGAACTTCACGTCGTCGTCGCTCGGCGGCTCGCCCTCCGGGAAGGCCTCCTCCTGGCGGGGAGCCGGTATCGCCGGCCCCTGCTCTTCCTGCGGCTGCCCCTGCGGCTGCCCCTGCGCCTGTCCCGGGCCCTGCTCCGGGGCCTGCTCCTGCTCCGGGCCCGTCGGGGGCATGACCGGGATCGGCTCCAGACCCTCGACGTACTGCGGGTTGTAACCGCCCTCGTACGCGGCCTGCGGCGCACGCGGCGCCGCGAACCACGCACTGTTGTGCGCGGCCGGCATGGCGGTCGGGTCCACCACGAAGGGCGCCGCGTCGGGGTGCCCCTGCGGACCCATGGGCCCGGCCGGGCCCTCCGCGTACGGGGAGCCGGGGGCGGCGAGCTGGTGCTGCTGCCCGGCCTCGGGGCCGGAGGCACCCGCGGCGGCGTGGGCCGGTGCGGGGGCCGGGGCGTTGGCGGCCAGGGCCGCCGCCGCGGCCGGGTGCTGCACGCCCTCGGCACCCTCCGCGCCCTTCGGGAGCGCCGGGGCGGCCGTCGGGTCGGCGGCCGGGGGCGGCGGGATGAGCAGCGGCTCGATGCCCGCCGCGGCCAGGCCCTCGGGAGCGGTCTGGGCCAGCGGGACGCCTATGCGGGCCAGCCGCAGCGGCATCAGCGCCCCGACGGGAGCCTTGCGGCGCCAGGCACGGCCGTAACGGGCCTGCAGACGGGCCTGGTAGATCAGACGGTCCTGCTCCATGCCGACGGCCTGCTCGTAGGAACGCAGCTCCCACAGCTTCATCCGGCGCCACAGCTTGAAGGTGGGCACCGGGGAAAGGAGCCAGCGCGTGAGGCGGACGCCCTCCATGTGCCGGTCGGCGGTGATGTCCGCGATCCGGCCCACCGCGTGCCGGGCTGCCTCCACCGTGACCACGAACAGGATCGGGATCACGGCGTGCATGCCCACCCCGAGGGGGTCGGGCCAGGCGGCCGCGCCGTTGAAGGCGATCGTCGCCGCCGTCAGCAGCCACGCCGTCTGGCGCAGCAGCGGGAACGGGATCCGGATCCACGTCAGGAGCAGGTCCAGCGCGAGCAGCACGCAGATGCCCATGTCGATGCCGATCGGGAAGACCAGCGAGAAGGAACCGAAGCCCTTCTTCAAGGCCAGGGCGCGCACGGCGGAGTACGAACCGGCGAAACCGATCCCCGCGATCACGACGGCTCCGGCGACCACGACACCGATCAGTATCCGGTGCGTACGAGTCAGCTGCATCGCGGCCACCCGCGATCCCCTCCCCTTGTCGAGCTACGGCAGGGCACAGCGTACGCGCGTACGGGGAAGGGGACGTCGGCGGTCCGGACCCGGGCCTTCCGGGCCGCCGACGGCGTGCTGCGTCCGGGAGTTCGGACCCGGGAGCCGGTCTACCGGCCTACCGGTCTGCCGGCCTACCGGCCTACCGGTCCATCGGTCTAGACGCTCGACGGGGAAGGCTGCGCGGACTGCGAAGGCTGCGCGGACTGTTCCGGCTGGGCCGACTGCTCGGGCTGCTGCGCCCCGTTGGCGGCCTGCACCGAGGCCACGGTCTCCTTCGCCGCCGCGATGGCGTCCTGGAGCAGCTTGGCCTGGTCCGGAGCGGTCGCGCCCTCGTAGGCCGTGCCGTTGTAGTCGAGGGTGACGACGACGTTCTGCGTGCGGGCGATGATCGACGTGTTGAAGAAGTCGCCGTCCTTCTTGGTGGTGAAGGTGACCGAGGTGGCCTGGTCACCGATGCCGCCCGCCGCCTCCGGCTTCACGTTCTCCGCGCCCTCGACGGCCTTCGCCTTCTCGACCTGCTTGGCGTACTCGTCCTCGGCGCGCTTGTTGCCGGTGCCGACCGAGGCGAGGGAGTCGTAGCGGACCAGGGAGATCGAGAGCCAGCGGTACTGCGAGCCCTTCAGCCCGGCCTCGTCCAGACCGTTCCAGGTGCAGGTGGCGCGGCTGGTGAGGTCGTTGGACTTGGCGGCGGTGCCGTTGGCGTCCTTCGCCTTGGGGACGATCGCCCCGATGGTCTTCGCGGAGACCGCCTTGCACGGCTCCGGCAGCGTGGCGTACACGGCCTTCTCCAGCGCCTGCTTGGAGGGCGCGGAGCTCGGCTGGGCCGAGGAGGAGCTTTCGGACTTCTTGCCGCTGTCGGTGCCCGACTTCTTGCCCGAGTCGGACGAGCAGCCGGCGACCGTGAGGATCACCGGGACGGCTGCGCAGGCGAGGACGCGGGTGAGGCGCGAGGCTGATCGGTGCATGATTCCTTCAGACGTTTGTGGGTCTTCGTGCGGGCTCGTTCGGGCCCTCCGGCGGGCGCGGGACCCGTGCAACGGTAGCCCGACCCGGCGCCCGGCTGCTGTGCGCGCCGTCACGAAGGCCCCGCACGCCCCCCTCGGCCCGGACCGGCTAGTTGTCGATGCGCTCCACCAGCGCCTGCGCCAACTGCCGTGCCCTGTCCTGGGTTTCACCGCTGGGCGGGACCGTGCCGGGGACCGCGGGCTGAACGCTGTACTCGACGGTGACGATGACATTCGAGGTACGGAACACAATGCGGACGGTGCGCGCCTGGGCCGCGGTGGCGCCGGCCGCGGCGAGCTTGTCGTCGACGAAGGCCTCGTCGCCGAGCCCGGCGAGCACGCGCGAGCCGAGCTCGGGCGGGGCGGAGGGTGAGGGGGAGGTGCTCGGGCTGGTGCCGGGGGAGGCACTCGTGCCCGTGCCTGTGCCCGTGCCCGGCGTCGCGCCGGAGGCCGCGGGTGCGGGCGCCCCGGACCCGGAGGGAGCCCCGGACGGAGCCCCGGACGGAGCCCCGGACGGGGCCGGAGCCCCGGACGGCGTCGGGCTCGCCGACGGCCCCGGGGCGGGCAGGTTGGCGGCGGTGAGCTGGCGGCCGTAGACCTGGCGCGCCTTGTCGTCGTCGCTCGTGGTGGCCCGGTCGTACGAGACCACGCGCTCGAAGCCCACCGACAGCAGCCGGGTCTCGGTCGGCGTCTGCGCGGTCCAGCGGCAGCCGACGCGCCGGTCGGCGTCGTAGGAGGGGTTGGCGACCCCGGCGTAGAGGGCCGCGAGCGCCTCGGGGGCGAGGCCCTCGGCGGCCGGGAGCATCGCCTTGACCTTCTTGGCGTCGACGGCCTTGCAGGGCATGGGCAGGCTGCGGTACTTGCCGGGCTGCGGAACCGCACCGGCACTGCCGCCGGCCTTCGAGTCGCTGGTGATCCCGCCGTCGCCGCCGCCGTCGGTGCAGGCGGTGAGGCCGGCCGTGAGGGCGGTGAGCATCGCGATGGCTGGCAGGACTCCACGTACTCGTACCGTCTTGCGCTGCACGTTCCACCGGCTCCCTTCGGGAAAATGCGTTGCCGCGGCTCGGGCGCGGATGGACACAATGTCTATCGCACACGCTGGTGCCGGCGCCGGTCCCCTGTCGCATTTGGGGTCATGAGCGAGGCTTTTTGCGTTTCGTGACTTTTGTGGTGTTGACGGGGTGTTGAGGGTGAAATGTCGTACGTAGAAGTTCCCGGGGCGCAGGTCCCCATCAGGATGTGGACCGATCCGGCGTCGGTCGAGGACAGCGCGATGCGCCAGCTCCAGAACACCGCCGGCCTCCCCTGGATCAAGGGCCTCGCCGTCATGCCGGACGTCCACTACGGCAAGGGCGCCACGGTCGGCTCGGTCATCGCCATGAAGGACGCGGTGTGCCCGGCGGCGGTGGGCGTGGACATCGGCTGCGGCATGTC
This sequence comes from Streptomyces sp. NPDC002104, assembly GCF_053593795.1. NCBI lineage: Bacteria > Bacillati > Actinomycetota > Actinomycetes > Kitasatosporales > Streptomycetaceae > Streptomyces > Streptomyces sp. NPDC002104. The sequence continues at coordinate 38,659 of NZ_JBSFDF010000030.1, forward strand.
GGCGGTGAAGACCTCCCTGACCGCGAACGACCTCCCGGGGGACCTGTCGGGCCTGCGCTCGCAGATCGAGAAGGCCATCCCGGTGGGCGCGGGGATGCACCGCGAGGCGGTGGATCCGGGGCGGCTGTACGGGTTCTCGGAGCGGGGGTTCGGGGACCTGTGGGAGCGGTTCGACCACGTCGCGGACGCGGTGAAGTTCCGGCGGGAGCGGGCGCTGCGGCAAATGGGGACACTTGGCGCCGGAAATCACTATTCAGAAGTCAATATCGATCAAAACGGGTCAGTGTGGCTGACTCTGCACTCCGGATCCCGAGGGATCGGCAATGAACTCGCCAACCACCACATCGGCATCGCGCGAGAGCTGTCCCACAACCAGGGGCTGATCGACCGGGACCTTGCGGTCTTCCTGTCGGCGACACCGGAGATGGCCGAGTACCGGCACGATCTCTACTGGGCCCAGGAGTACGCCAAGTACAACCGTGCGGTGATGATGAGCCTCATGAAGGAGGTCGTTCGCCGGCAGTTCCGCAAGGCGAAGGTCTCCTTCGAGCAGGAGATCAGCTGCCACCACAATTACGTGGCGGAGGAGCGGTACGACGGTGTCGACCTGCTGGTCACCCGTAAGGGCGCGATCCGCGCCGGCAGCGGCGAGTACGGGATCATCCCGGGCTCGATGGCCACCGGTACGTACATCGTGAAGGGCCTCGGCAACAAGGCCGCATTCAACTCGGCGTCGCACGGAGCGGGCCGGCGGATGAGCCGGACGGCGGCGAAGAAGCGGTACACGGCGCAGGACCTGGCGGATCAGACCAAGGGCGTGGAGTGCCGTAAGGACTCGGGCGTCGTGGATGAGATCCCGGCGGCGTACAAGCCGATCGAGCAGGTCATGGAGCAGCAGCGCGACCTCGTGGAGGTCGTGGCCAAGCTCCGGCAGGTCGTCTGCGTCAAGGGCTGAACGCGAGAAGGGGGCACGGGATGTCCGGTGCCCCCTTCGTTATGCGGCTAGTGCGGCTAGTGCGGCAGGTGCGGTTACTGCGGTGGTGCGACGACGTGTCCGCTGCGGATCCGCCAGAGGCGCATCGCACAGCTCTGTTCGGTCCGGTGCAGGGCCGAGGCCGCTGCGGCCGGGTCGTTGAGGCGGACCAGTTCCTCGTCGTCCTTCACGGTCCAGCGGCGGCGCGGCGGGGCGATCCTCATGTCCGCGGGACGGACCCAGCCTTGGATTGCGTTCGCTTTGGCCTTCTTGTGGGCGAGGGCGAGGCAGCCGTCGTAGTAGAGGTGCGCGGCAAGCCGCTGCGCCGATTCCTTGTAGTAGCAGACGTTGTAGACACCGTCTCGCGTGTTGCGTGAGCTCGTGCGCTCTGTCCCTGTGAGGTTCTTGCCGTAGTGGCACAGGTATTCGGTGATCGCGGTGCTGGCCGAAACCAGGGAGAGGAAGGGCCATCCTTGGGCAGTCCAGCCGAGGGACCCGTCCGCATCGATGATTCCGCGGAGATAGTCGGGATGCGAGAAGTTCGTGCTCGGCGGCTTGATGGTCAGCGACTTCTTGCCGTAGGGGATGCCGAGTTCGTTGACGATGGTCCGGGCTTCGAGTGAGCTGACGGACCAGGTCACTGAGTGATGCCGTTCGGCGAAGTTCGTGCTTCGGACGCGCTCGATTATGGAGCTGTAGTAGGGCGTGAGCTGCTGGAACTCGCGGAGGATATGGATGTCGCGAACGTTGATCTCAGTGGCGAGCTGCCCCTTTTGCCCTCTGCCTTGCGTGAGGTATCCATCGGCCTGGAGGAAGCCGAACATGTACGCGTAGCGGGGGTCTTCGAGGTCCATGAAGCGCACGGGGGCGCTAGGGTCCTGGTCAGCCATGGGGAAGTGAGTTCCTTCCTTGTCGGTGAGGCCCTCGGCCGGGACTGCCATCCCGGGCGGGGGCCGTTTGTGTTGTCACCGAACGTAGGTAGGGGGTCGGGCCGCTATCGGGGTTTTGGGGCGGCTTCACTCGAACGCGTGGTGGGGTGTCACATTCCCTTTCGGGTGGGGAGCGGCGCTGGGTCGATGGGGCGGTGTGGTTCGCGGTGGTCGTGGTGTTCGAGGTTTCGGCGAGCGGTTCGGGCGGGGTGCTCGTCGTCAACTCCCTTGGGGTGGGGCTGATTTCGGGTTGAGGAACTCGGTACTGGGGGATTGACGGCGGGAGTTGGTCTAGACCAAGGTGTGCCGCATGTGGAGATCCCGTGCGGTTCTTGCCGCGCTCGCGTCGTTGTCGCTCACCGCTGGTGCCGCTCAGGCGGCCGATGCCGGCCCGGCCGCAGCCTCGGCCGCCGCTCCGGCCGCCGCCGCCGCGGGCTCGCGGGCGGTCGGGCTGCCGCCCGTCGTGTCCCATGTGCCGACCGGTGAGAAGGTCGTGTTCATCACCATTGACGACGGGTGGGCGCACGATCCCGCCGTCGCGCAGACGCTCGTGGACCAGCGGGTGCCCGCGTCCCTGTTCCTGCTGCCGGGGGCGTTCTCGTACGACGCCCAGTACTTCACCGGGCTCGTCGCGCAGGGGCGGTCGGTGAGCGTCGAGAACCACACCGTCAACCACCCTGACCTGACGACCTTGGACGCCGCCGGCAAGGACGCCGAGGTGTGCGGGGCCGGGGAGCAGCTCGCGGCGGCCTTCGGGCGGGAGCCGAAGCTGCTGCGGCCGCCCTACGGGGCCGTCAATGACGAGGTGCGGCTGGCCGCCAAGGCGTGCGGGGTGAAGGCGCTGATCACGTGGACGCACGATTTCACGACGTGGAGCGAGACTCCGCCCACGCCGAAGCTGAACGCCGGTGACATCGTGCTGCTGCACTTCACGCCGACGCTCGCCGCGGACCTGAAGCGGGCCCTGGACGCGGCGAAGGCCGCCGGGCTGAAGCCGGCGGCCCTGATGCCGCACCTGAGGAGTGCCGGGCTGGTCCCGTAGGGGAGCGGTACCGGTTACAGCTCGCGGTGGAGCTTCGTGTTCGAGGCCTGGGCGCGGGGGCGGACCACCAGGAGGTCGATGTTGACGTGGCTGGGACGGGTCACCGCCCAGGTGATGGTGTCGGCCACGTCGTCGGCGGAGAGGGGCTCGGCCACGCCGGCGTAGACCTTCTCGGCGCGCTCCGCGTCGCCGCGGAAGCGGGTCTTGGCGAACTCCTCGGTCTTGACCAGGCCCGGGGCGATCTCGATGACGCGCACGGGCTGGCCGACGATCTCCAGGCGGAGGGTCTCGGCGAGGACGCGGGCGCCGTTCTTGGCGGCCACGTAGCCGGCGCCGCCCTCGTAGGTGGCGTGGCCGGCGGTGGAGGAGAGCACGACGACCGTGCCGTCGCCGGAGGCGGTCAGGGCCGGGAGCAGGGCCTGGGTGACGTGGAGCGTGCCGATGACGTTGACCTCGTACATCGTGCGCCAGTCGGCGGGGTCGCCGGTGGCGACGGGGTCGGCTCCGATGGCGCCGCCGGCGTTGTTGACGAGCACGTCGCAGCGTTCGAGCGAGGCGGCGAGGGCGTCGACGGCGGCGCGGTCGGTGACGTCGAGGGTGTGGGCGGTCGCCTCGTGGCCGGCGGCCGTGATCTCGGCGGCGAGGGCCTCGATGCGGTCCTTGCGGCGGGCGGTGAGGACGACGTGGTAGCCGGCCGCGGCGAGCTGCCGGGCGGTGGCCGCGCCGATGCCGCTGCTCGCGCCGGTGACTACGGCGGTTCGGGTGGCCGTGCTCATGCGGGCTCCTCGTGGGTTCGCGTGTTCGTGTGCTCGTGTGTTCGTACGGGTGGGTACTGGCCAGCATAGGCCGGTCGCCGCGCAGGTCACCGGCCGCGCGGGGCGTACATGATCAGGGCCATGCCGGCGAGGCAGACGAGGGCGCCGGCGACGTCCCACCGGTCGGGCCGGTAGCCGTCGGCGACGACGCCCCACAGGAGGGATCCGGCGACGAAGACCCCGCCGTAGGCGGCGAGGACGCGGGCGAAGTCGCCGGCGGGCTGGAGGGTGGCGACGAACCCGTAGAGGCCGAGGGCGATGACGCCGGCGCCGATCCAGGCCCAGCCCTTGTGCTCGCGTACGCCTTGCCAGACGAGCCAGGCACCGCCGATCTCCAGGAGGGCGGCGAGGGCGAAGAGGGCGGCGGAGCGGGCGATGAGCATGGCCGAAACCCTATGGGGAGCGAAGGTCCGGGTGGCGGAGGAGGGCTCGCCCTCGTTCGTGTGATGGTCCGACCATCGGGCGGGCGGGAGGGCTAGCGTCCGCGCGTGGAGGTGGTCGCGGTGCGCCGAGGTGCCGTACGGAGTGTGGTGATGGCCGGGCTGCTGGTGCTGCTCGGAGGGCTGGGGAGCGGTGTCGGGAACGCCCGCGCCGGGGCCGGGCCCGAGGCCGATGTGGCCTATCACGGGCGGGTCGCCCTGGACGGGGCTCGGCTGCGGATCCTGCTGGTCCCGGAGAACGAGGGTCCGTCCGCCCTGGCGAACGCGACCGTACGGCTGCGGCTGTCGGAGGATCTCGCGGACCGGCAGGAGCTGGCGCAGGGCTGTGCGCGGGCCGGGCTGCGCGAGGTGGTGTGCGAGACCGGGGAGCTGCCGCTGCACGGGCGCGGGCGGCACATCGGGCTGGTGCTGCGGCTGAAGGCGGCGGCGCCGGAGGTGGTGGTGCGGGTCGACACCTGGTGGAACGGCGGGGCGGCCGACCGGAACCACGCCAACAACGAGCACGTGGTCCTGGCGCTGGACACGGGGGACACGTACGCGTTCTGACGGGTGGGCCCCGCGGGCTCCGGCGCGTGGGCGCTCCGGCACGTACGCGTCCCGGCACGTACGTGTTCCGGCACGTACGTGTCCTGCGTGCGTGCCCCGCGTGCGAGCCCGCAGGGGTGCGCTACGGCGTGCCCACGCCGCCGAACTCGGCCATGGCCTCGTCGACGATCCGTTCCAGCCGGGCGTGGTGCGCGCCGCGCCAGTAGACGCGCTCGCAGTCGGCGCACTGGGCGAAGACCTCGTACGAGCGCTGCGTGCCGCTCTCCAGCCGGTCGCCGACGCTGTCCTTGTCGGCCTCGCGCAGGGTCCCGTTGCATGCGGTGCAGCGGGTCCACGGCGCGAGGGCCGGGGCGAACCGGCCCAGGATGTCGCGGAGTTGCTCGTCGGGGTTGTCGCTGTAGACGTACGCGCCGGCGAACAGCTCGCGGCGGCGCAGCAGTCCGCGGTCGCGGGAGAGCAGGACGCGCCGCTCGGCGGCGGAGCGGGTGGCCAGGGCCGGGTCGCCGATGTCCTCGTTCTCGTACGCGGCGTCCACGCCGAGCAGCCGCAGGCGGCGGGCGAGGGTGCCGAGGTGGACGTCGAGGAGGAAGCGCAGCGGGGTGGTTCCGGGCACGCGGGGGAGGTGCTGGGGGCGGTCGACGCCGAAGACCTCCACGGATTCGCCGGCCCGGGGCACGTGGGCGAGGGGGGTCTCGGCGCCGTCGACGAGGATCCGGCCGACTTCGGTGAGCGGGACGCCGGCCGATTCGACGACGTGGCCGAGGCTGGAGACGCCGTCGGTGGTGGTCGGTACGCGGGTGCCGCGGCGCGCGGGGGCGGCGAACACGTGCAGTTCGGGGGCGAGGGTGAGCTGAATTCCGGGTCCGTTCACGGGGTCAGCATGCCATCGCGGGGCGGGGCGCGGCGGGGGATTTACACGCGTTGGGGTGGCCGGGGCGCGGCTGTCCTGTGCGTCCGCCCTGTGCGTCGGTCCTACGCGTCCGCGGTGGCCGCGTCGTGCAGCTCGCGATGGGCGTTGACCTGGTCGAAGTGGTTCTCGGCCCAGGCCTTCACGGAGCCGAGCAGGCAGCCGAGGCTGGCGCCGAGTTCGGTGAGCCGGTAGTCGACGCGGACGGGGACGGTGGGGGTGACGGTGCGGGCGACGAGGCCGTCGCGCTCCAGGGAGCGCAGGGTCTGGGTGAGCATCTTCTGGCTGACGCCGGGGATCTTGCGGCCGAGCTCGCTGTAGCGCATGGTCCGGTCCTCGGCCTGGGCGAGCGCGCTGACGATGAGGCCGACCCACTTGTCGCTGATGCGGGCCAGGAGCTGGCCGGTGGGGCACTCCTTGAGGAAGGCGTCGTAGGCCTCGCGGGCCTCTTCGCGGCGGGCCTCGGCGGTACGGGTGGCCATGGGTGCCCCACTTCCGGGTCGGGTACGCACTCCGAGGTACGTACTTACGATTCGAGCGTAACTCTCCCTAGGTTAGTTCTCACCGGGAACACCGAAACCGGGCGAACGAATGCACGAGCGAACGAACGAGCCCACGGAAGAGGCGATGGCGATGAGCGAGGTCAGCGGGACGATGGCGGCGGCAGTGACCGAGGGCTTCGGCGGTCCCGAGCGGGTGGAGGTCGTACGGGTGGCGATCCCGCGGCCGGCCGCCGGGCAGGTCCGGGTACGGGTCCGGGCGGCCGGCCTGAACCCGGTCGACGGCGGGGTACGGGCCGGGGTCTTCGGCGGCGAGGGGCAGCGGGTGGGCTTCGGCTGGGACGTGGCGGGCGACATCGACGAGCTCGGCGCCGGCGTGAGCGGCTGGGCGGTCGGCGACCGGGTGGTCGGCCTGCACTACGGGACGGTCAAGCCGCTCGGTACGCACGCGGAGTACGTGGTGCTCGACGCGTCGGCGCTCGCCACGGCCCCGGTCGCGGTCGACCGGGTGACGGCGGCCGCGCTGCCGCTGAGCGGTCTGACGGCCGCCCGGGCGGTGGGCCAGCTGGAGCTTCCGGCCGGATCCTCGGTCCTGGTCACCGGCGCGGCGGGCGCGGTCGGCGGGCTCGCCGTCCAGCTCGCGGCGCGGGCCGGTTACGTGGTGACGGCCCTGGCCGGAGCCGGTGACGAGGAACTCGTACGGTCCCTGGGCGCGGCCCACTTCGTCCCGCGCGGCTCGGCTCCGGCCGAGGCCGTGGACGGTGTCGTGGACACGGCGGTCCTCGGCGGGCAGGCCCTGGCCTTCGTCCGTGACGGCGGCACCTACATCGGCCTGATCCCCCACGGGGCCCCGGCGGCGGAGCGGGGCGTGCGCGTGGTGGAACAGGAGGTCGCGGCGGACGGCGCGCACCTGGCCCGCCTGGTGACGCTGGTCGACGCGGGCGAGCTGACGCTCAGGGTGGCGCGCACCTTCCCCCTGGCGGAGGCCCCCAAGGCCCACGCCCACCTCGCGGACCCGGGCACGCGCGGCCGCATCGTCCTGACGGCCTGAGGCGCCCGAATCCGGTGCGGGAGGGGGAGGGGGGAGGGCGCGGGACGGCCGCGCGGCCGTGACGGACGGCCCGTTCAGGCGGTCCTGATCGCACGGTCGATCTCCGCGCCGGTGCGGGCGACGACCACCGGGCAGTCGTTCACCACGGCCTCCGGCAGGTGGTGGCGGGCCTCGTCGCGCGTCAGCACGACCGGCCCGCCCGGAACGATGAGGACGGCGTCGAGGCGTCGCAGCAGGTCGGCGAGGAGGTCCATGATCCCGCCGCCGCCGAAGCGGTTGAAGGTGATGCCGTCGGGGGGCTGGAGGTGGACGTCCGCCTCATCGCCCTCCGCCGTCCTCACCCACAGGACGTCAGCCCGTGGGTCCCGCGCCACCGTGAAGGGGTCGAGGACCTCGTGGGCGATGGCCATGTCCAGCGGAGCCGTCCCGCCCTCGTCGAACCGCATCACGAAGATGTCAAAGCTCACGGCTCTCCAGATGTGGGAACGAATACGGGACCGGTGCTCCCGGCGCTCGCGGAGCACGCGCAGCGCCGGGCCGGGGGCGCCGTACTAGAACAGGCCCTTGTAGACCTGCCAGCCCGTGGCGATCTTCGCGCGGCTGCCGAAGGTGCCCTTGCCGGTGCCGGGGATGCGCCAGACGGTGCCGGAGGTGTCGCGGGCCAGCAGGTCGGCCCGGCCGTCGCCGTTCAGGTCGCCGGCGGCGACCACGGAGTCGTACGTCGAGCCCCAGCTGTCGGCGATCTTCACCGGCGCGGCGAAGGCGCCCGTGGCGGTGCCGTTCATGCGCCACAGCCGGTTGGACTTGTCCTGGAGGACCAGGTCGCCGAACCGGTCGCCGTTCAGGTCGCCGGCGCCGAGGATCTTCTTGTAGCCCTTGTACGAGCCGGGGATCTGCACGCGCGGCGCCAAGAGGCCGCCCTTGGCGCGGGCGTACCGGTACAGGGCGCCGGTCGAGGCGTTGCGGGCGACGAGTTCGGCCGGGCCGCCGCCGGCGACGTCGCCGGGGGAGGTCAGTACGTCGTACTGGTTCCAGCCGCCGCCGATGAGCGTCTTGGGGGTCTTGGGCGTGAAGGTACTGCCCGGGTTGACGGTGTAACGGCGGAGCTCGCCCTTGGAATTGCGGACCAGCAGGTCGTTGGTGAGGTCGAGGGCCGGTCCCTTGACCGGGATGGGCAGGGTGCCGGCGGGCCAGCCGTAGCCGGTGCCGGTGCCCTTGAAGGCGCCGGTGGCGCGGTCCCCGTAGATCGAGCGGATGCCGCCGTTGGTGGTCATGACGAGCGCGTCGCCGATGCCGTCGGGCTTGCCGGAGGCGCTGCCCATGTCGCGGAGGGCGGAGGCGCCGTTGTAGACGGTGACCGTGCCCGTGGCCAGGGTCTGCTCGCTGGTGTCCCCGGCCATCGATGTGGCCTTGAGGGTCCACTTCAGGGGGCCGCTGGGGGTGAGGGTGGTCCCGTCGTCCCCGTAGCCGTCCCAGACCACCGAGGGGTTCGGCGTCGTGCCGCCCTTGAGGGTGCGCCGGAAGGTCCCGGTGGCGTCGGTGAGGGTCACGGTGTAGGAGTAGACGGGCCTGCTGAGCTGCCACGACGGGCGCCAGTCGCCGTAGCGGCGGTCGTTCTGCGACGGGACGTCGGCGCTGCTACGGACCGTCAGGGGTGCGTTCGTGGTGTGGGCGCTGCGGACGCCGTAGATCTCGCTCTCGCCGCCCATGTCCCAGGTGGCGGTCGCCTGGCCGTCCGGCCCCGCTGCGATCCGGCCGTCCACGTAGTCGGCGCCCTGCGAGCCCCACAGCAGGGTGCCGCCCGACCATGCGCCGTCCTTGAGGCGTGCCTGGTACAGCTCGTTCTCGGCCAGCCACAGGGCCCTGATGGTGCCGTCCTTGCCCACGACGGCGTCCTGGAAGACCGAACGGTCCACCGAGGGCGAGAGGGGAGTGACGCGGGACCACTTGCCGTCCGTGTGGTTCAGCGTGGCGGATGCCACGTGGTGATCGCTGTCGCCCCCCTCGGTCCAGATCAGGGTCACGTCGCCGTCGGGCTCGATCAGCGGCTCGGAGGTCGACGTCCACCCGCTCGTGCCGACCCTGAGGTCCGGCGCACGTCGCCAGTCGGCCTTCGCGTCGGGCACGACGGCAGTGTGGAGCAGCCGGTCGTTCTCGCCCTTGAGCTGCTCGGACCACGTCAGGGCCACAGCGCGGCCGGCGCCGCCGGCCAGCCGGGGCTCGCCGAGCACGGTGGCGGAGTCCGCGACCGGAGCGGGCGCCGTCCAGCCGGCCGAGCCGGCCGGGCGGGCGGACGTACGGATGCTGGAGCCGCCGTTCTCCTTGAGCTGGCGGAAGGCGACCACAGGTGTGCCGTCGGAGTCGACGGTGGCCTCGGGCTGTTCGGCCCCGGGGTCGTCGTCCGCGGCGGCGTTGCTCACCTGGGCCGCGGCGGACCACGTGCCGTCGGGGGTGCGGGTGGCCGCCCAGACGGAAGACTCGGTGCCGTACGTCTTGCGCTGCTGCCAGGTGAGGGCGACGGTGCCGTCGGCGCCGGCGGCCAGGTCGGGTTCCGTCGGGACGAGCCTCTGGTCCAGGTCGAAGAGGGTGGTGGGCGCCGACCACGTGCCGTTCTTCAGGGTGGAGGTGACGAGCCGGAGCGGCACCTTGCCCCACTGGGCGGGATCCGGGTCGTCCGGGTACTCGGTCCACGCGGCGACCACGTCACCGCCCACGAGGGTGAGGGTGCCCTGTCCCTTCCACGCGGCCGACGAGGACAGCTGCTTCGGGGTCTCCCAGGTGTCTTTGCCGGCCGGGCGCACGGCGGCCTGGAGCACGGGCCGCCACGATCCGGAGATGAGGGCGTCCTGGTAGAAGACCACCACCGCGGAGCCGTCGTCCCGCTGGACGAGCCCCTGCGTGTACGGCTCGACCCGCACCTTGGAGACGGTCGACCAGCTGGTCCACGGCGGCTGGTCCGCCGCGTGGGCGGTACCGGCCAGCGCCGGGGCGGTGCCGGTGATGACGGCGGCGACGACCAGCGCGGACAGGCCGCGGCGGCGCGGGCCGCGCGCGGGACGGGCGGACATGGGCAGGTGCATGGATCCCCCTGGGGCGAAAGGCTGTTACTCGCAAGGGAGACATCCGAGCGCCCCGCCGGGTTGTACGGCAGGGACCCCTACTTGCACGGCAGGGAAACCGACTTGTACGGCAGGGAACCCGATTCGTAAGGCAGGGAACCCGACTTGTACGGCAGGGACCCCTCCTTGGGGGAAGGCCGTGCCGGGCCGGACCCGGCCCGGGTCAGGGCCAGACCAGGCAGTACGGCTGGTGCCCCGCCTCGTGCAGCCGGTGGCTGAAATCCTGCCATTCGTGGAGCAGCTGGTAGACGTTGAAGGCGTCGCGGGGGCCGCCGCGGTCGGGGACCGTGGACCAGATGAAGGCGGCCGCGCCGACCGATTCCTCGCCGATGCCGCGCAGCGGGTCGACGACGGTCATGGGGAGTTTCACGACGGCGTAGTCGGGGTGGAGGACGACCAGCTCCAGCGGGGGCACCTTGTGCAGGGGTATGCCCTCGATGCCGGTCAGGACCATCGCGGCGACGGTCTCCGGCTTGATCTTGGTGAACATGCCGCCCATGCCGAGCTCGTCGCCGCCGAGCTCCTCCGGCCGCATCGTCACCGGGACGCGCGCGGCCGTGGCCCCGTCGGGGGCGCCGAAGTACTTGTACGTCACACCCATGCCGCGGCCCCTGGGGAGGCCGTCGGGATCCTGCGTGGGCCCCGGTACGGGTTCTGCCGCGTCCGTGGCACGACGGCGGTGCTTGCCGCGGCGACGTTCCCGGGCGCGCTGCGGGTCCAGGCCGTCCGTGCCCTCGCCCGGTCCACCACCGCGTTGCATATCTCCACCCGACGTGTCTTGCCTGCCCCGGCCCCGTGACCCCCGCCACGCAGCCTGATCATCATGGCAGTGACCTCCCCCGGGGCGGCGCGGTGAAACGCCCGTCCGCAAGTCAGTCGCGGCCTGATGAGACCATGGCTGGTGTGAGCTACCCGTACCCGTATGAAGCCAAAGTCTCGCAGACTCTCTTTGACCGCGCGTCCCTCGTGACGCCTGGCGGCGTGAACTCTCCGGTGCGTGCCTTCCGCGCCGTGGGCGGAACGCCCAGGTTCATGGTGTCCGGTACCGGTCCGTACCTGACCGATGCCGACGGGCGCGAGTACGTCGACCTCGTCTGCTCGTGGGGGCCGATGATCCTCGGCCACGCCCACCCGGCCGTGGTGGAGGCCATCCAGGCCGCCGTCGTCCGCGGCACCTCCTTCGGTACCCCCGGTGAGGGCGAGGTCGCGCTCGCCGAGGAGATCGTCGCGCGCATCGCGCCCGTGGAGCAGGTCCGCCTGGTGTCCTCGGGCACCGAGGCGACGATGTCCGCGATCCGCCTCGCCCGCGGGTTCACCGGCCGCGCCAAGATCGTGAAGTTCGCCGGCTGCTACCACGGGCACGTGGACTCGCTGCTGGCCGCCGCCGGCTCCGGTCTCGCGACCTTCGCGCTGCCGGACACCCCCGGGGTGACGGGCGCGCAGGCCGGGGACACGATCGTGCTCCCCTACAACGACCTCGAAGCGGTGCGGGCGGCCTTCGCCGCGCACCCGGGCGAGATCGCCTGTGTGATCACCGAGGCCGCGCCCGGCAACATGGGCGTCGTGACCCCGGGGGAGGGCTTCAACCAGGGGCTCGCCGACCTGTGCCGGGCGAACGGCGCCCTGTACATCTCCGACGAGGTCATGACGGGTTTCCGTACCTCGCGCGCCGGCTGGTACGGCGTGGACGGGGTCACGCCCGACCTGATGACCTTCGGCAAGGTCATGGGCGGCGGCTTCCCGGCCGCGGCGTTCGGCGGCCGGGCGGACGTCATGGGCCACCTGGCGCCCGCCGGTCCCGTCTACCAGGCGGGCACGCTGTCCGGTAACCCGATCGCGACGGCCGCCGGTCTGGCGCAGCTGCGGCTGCTGGACGAGGCGGCGTACGAGAAGGTCGACGCGGTGTCGCTCCAGATCCAGGGGCTGGTGACCGAGGCGCTCAGCAAGGAGGGCGTCGCGCACCGGCTGCAGACCGCCTCGAACATGTTCTCGGTGTTCTTCACCGAGGACGAGGTCCGCAATTACGACGACGCGAAGAAGCAGGAGGCCTTCCGCTTCAACGGCTTCTTCCACTCGATGCTGTCGCAGGGCGTCTACCTGCCGCCCTCCGCCTTCGAGTCGTGGTTCGTGTCCACCTCCCACGACGACAAGGCGATCGAGCGCATCGCGGCCGCCCTGCCGGCCGCCGCCCGGGCTGCCGCGGAGGCCACCGCATGAGCGCCGTAGCGGGTGGCAGCGAGATCACCGTCGTCCACGTGGTGCGCCACGGCGAGGTGCACAACCCGGACGGGGTCCTCTACGGGCGCCGCGCCGGCTACCACCTCTCCGAGCTGGGCCGCAAGATGGCGGACCGGGTCGCGGAGCACCTGGAGAACCGGGACGTGACCTACGTCGTGGCCTCCCCGCTGGAGCGGGCCCAGGAGACGGCGGCGCCGATCGCGAAGGCGCACGGCCTGGACCTGGCGACCGACGCCCGCCTCCTGGAAGCCGGGAACGTCTTCGAGGGCAAGACCTTCGGGGTGGGCGACGGCGCGCTGCGCAGGCCCGAGAACTGGAAGCACCTGACCAACCCGTTCAAGCCGTCCTGGGGCGAGCCGTACGTCGAGCAGGTCGTGCGGATGATGAGCGCGATCGAGACGGCCCGTGACGCGGCCCGCGGCCACGAGGCGGTGGCGGTCAGCCACCAGCTCCCGATCTGGATCGTACGGAGCTTCGCGGAGAAGCGGCGGCTGTGGCACGACCCGCGCCGCCGCCAGTGCACGCTGGCCTCGCTGACCTCGTTCACCTACCAGGGCGACGCGCTGGTGTCGGTGGGCTACAGCGAGCCGGCCCGGGACCTGGTCCCGGCGCACCTGCTCGCGGGCGCGAAGCCGGTGAAGGGCAAGTCCAAGGCGTTCGGGGCGTAGCGCGCGGCGGGCCGTACCGCGCGCGGTACGGCCCGGTTCTCGGGGGCGGCCCTTCGGGGGCGCCCCCGAAGGCGTCCCGTTTGCCCGGACGTGACCGCCTCACACGGTGAGCCGGGTGTCCCTTTCTTCAAGTTTCACCCTAATTTCATACAAGTGGCTCGAAGTTGCCGTGTCGGCTCTGGACTTCGCTGGAAAGTCCGTTTGTATGACTTTCCATGAGCAACATGCGCGGCGTCAGTCGAAGGGGAGTGCTCGGACTCGGACTTGGAGCCGCGGCCGCGGCCGGCATCGCCGGGTGCAGCGTCGGCGGCCCGTCGGACACGGGCAACGCCGGACCTGAGGGCCCGTCGGGCCCACCGCGTCCCACCGGCCCGTCCGGACCGGTGGTCAGGCCCATCGGCGACGGATCCACCGCGGACACCGGGCCGCAGCCGCACCAGCCGGCCGCCCCCGTACCCCTCCAGCCGGGCGAGACCCCGCCCCAGTTCGTGGTCTTCAGCTGGGACGGCGCGGGTGAGATCGGCAACGGCCTCTTCCCCCGCTTCCTCAAGCTCGCCAAGGACCACGGCGCGGCCATGACCTTCTTCCTCTCCGGGCTCTACCTCCTGCCCGAGTCGAAGAAGGACCTCTACCGGCCGCCGAACAACCCCGTCGGCGCCTCCGACATCGGGTACCTCAAGGACGAGAACGTCCGCAACACCCTGAAGTACGTGCGCGAGGCCTGGCTCGACGGCCACGAAATAGGGACCCACTTCAACGGGCACTTCTGCGGCGGCTCCGGCTCGGTCGGCCGGTGGAGCCCGGAGGACTGGCAGAGCGAGATCGACCAGGCCGTGTCCTTCGTCACCAACTGGCGCACCAACACCGGCTGGACCGACCTCGAACCGCTGCCCTTCGACTACCGCAAGGAGCTGGTCGGCGCCCGCACCCCCTGCCTGCTCGGCCAGGACGGCCTGCTGCCGACGGCCCGCAAGCTGGGCTGGCGCTACGACTCCAGCTCGCCCGGCGGCCTGCAGCAGTGGCCGGTCAAGCGCGGCGGCCTGTGGGACCTGCCGCTGCAGTCGCTGCCCTTCCCCGGGCACTCCTTCGAGGTGCTGTCGATGGACTACAACATCCTCGCGAACCAGTCCAAGAACACCACCAAGGGCGTCCCCTCCCGCTACCCGGCCTGGCGCACCCAGGCCACCGCCGCCTACCTGGGCGGCTTCAAGCGGGCCTACGAGACCAACCGCGCGCCCCTCTTCATCGGCAATCACTTCGAGGAGTGGAACGGCGGCATCTACATGGACGCCGTCGAGGAGGCCCTCAAGGGCATGGCGGACAAAAAGGACGTACGCCTCGTATCCTTCCGGCAGTTCACCGACTGGCTGGACGTCCAGGACCCGAAGGTTCTGGCCAAGCTGCGCACGCTGGGTCCCGGCCAGGCGCCGACCGGTGGCTGGGGCACGTATGTCTCGGCGGTCTGACCCGCTCCGGGTCCGCAGCTGACCAGCGGCTTAGCAGACCCCCCGGGGGGCGCGGAAGATCCGCAAACCGCACATGCGAAACTTTTCACATGAGCCTTAGCCGCGCCCCCCGCCGCAGCCGCTCGACCAGCGGCCGCGCCATCCTGCTGACCGCGGTGACCCTCGCCGGCGCCCTCACCCTCACGGCGTGCAGCGATGCGGACGGCGGCAGCAAATCCTCCGGTTCCGCCGGAGGCAACTACGTCGTGGGCTCCAGCGGCATCGCCACCGTCGCCAAGGCCGACCGCACCGAAGCCCCCAAGCTCGACGGGGAGACGGTGGACGGCAAGACGCTGGACACCACCACCCTCAAGGGCAAGGTCGTCGTCCTCAACGTCTGGGGCTCCTGGTGCCCGCCGTGCCGGGCCGAAGCCCAGTACTTCGCGAAGGTCTCCAAGGAGCTGGAGGCGGCCGGGCAGCCCGTGGCCTTCGTCGGCATCAACACCCGCGACAACACCAAGCAGAGCGCGGTCTCCTTCGAGGAGAACTTCAAGATCACCTACCCGAGCCTCTTCGACCCGGACGGCAAGCTGATGCTCCGGTTCCCCAAGGGCACGCTCAACCCGAACGCGATCCCCTCCACGCTCATCCTCGACAAGGACGGGAAGATCGCCGCCCGCACCCTGGCCGCGGTCAACGAGCAGAAGCTGCGTTCGATGATCGACCCGATCCTCGCGGAGAAGTGACCTCGTGGTCACCGCACTCTCCGCACTCACGGGTCCCGGCGGTCCCGCCGCTCCCGCCGGCTTCGCCGACGTCGTGCTCGCCGCCGAATCGACCGGCGTGAACACGACCGTGCTCAACGGCGCCCTGCTGCTCGCCCTGCCGATCGCCCTGTTCGCCGGGCTGGTCTCCTTCTTCTCGCCCTGCGTCCTGCCCCTGGTCCCCGGCTACCTGTCCTACGTGACCGGCGTCGGCGGAGCCGACCTGGCCGAGGCCCGGCGCGGCCGGATGCTGGGCGGCGCGAGCCTGTTCGTCCTCGGCTTCACCTCCGTGTTCGTCTCGACCGGCGCGCTGTTCGGCTACTTCGGGCAGACCCTCGACGCGAACAAGGACGTCATCTCCCGGGTCCTCGGCGGCCTGGTGATCCTGCTCGGCCTGTTCTTCATGGGCGCCATCCCCGGTCTGACGATGCGCGAGTTCCGCTTCCACAAGAAGCCGGCCGTCGGCCTGATCGGCGCGCCCGTGCTCGGCGTCCTCTTCGGCCTCGGCTGGACCCCCTGCATGGGACCGACCCTCGCCGCCGTCGGCACCCTGTCCATCGACCAGGCGACGGCCGGCCGCGGCGCCCTGCTGACCGTGGTGTTCTGCCTGGGACTGGGGCTGCCGTTCATCGCCACCGCACTCGCCTTCCGCAAGGCGCTCGGCGCGTTCGGCTGGGTGAAGAAGCACTACGCGTGGGTGATGCGGATCGGCGGCGGCATGCTGATCCTGACCGGTCTGCTGCTCGTCACAGGAATGTGGAGCAGCATCGTCAGTGACATGCAGAGCTGGACCAATGGCTTCACGGTGGGGATCTGAGGACTACACGGACATGAGTACGACCGACAAGGCGTCCCCCGAGGCGCCGCACGACTCCACCACCGCCTCCGCCACCGCGGCCGAAGCCGAGGCCTCCACCGAGGCCGCCGCCGGCGCGCAGCTGTCCACCGCACCCCTGGAGGACGCCCCCGGCGGCCCCGTGGGCATCGGGGTGCTCGGCTGGGCCCGCTGGTTCTGGCGGCAGCTCACCTCGATGCGGGTCGCGCTGATCCTGCTCTTCATGCTGTCGCTGGCGTCCATCCCGGGCTCGCTGATCCCGCAGAACCAGGTCGACCTGATGAAGGTCGCCGCCTGGAAGAAGGACCACCCCTCCTGGGTGACGGTCGCCGAGAAGCTCCAGCTCTTCGACGTCTACAGCTCGGTGTGGTTCTCCGCGATCTACCTGCTGCTGTTCATCTCGCTGATCGGCTGCATCCTGCCGCGCTCCTGGCAGTTCGTCGGCCAGCTCACCGGCCGGCCGCCGGCCGCGCCCAAGCGGCTCGACCGGATGCCCGCGTACACGACCTGGCGCACGGACAGCTCCCCGGACGAGGTGCTCGCCTCCGCGCGCGGCCTGCTCGGCCGCCGCCGCTTCCGTACGGAGGCGGGCGCGGGATCGGTCTCGGCCGAGAAGGGCTACCTGCGCGAGGCCGGGAACCTGATCTTCCACGTGGCGCTCATCGTCATGCTGATCGCCTTCGCCTGGGGCCAGTACTTCAAGTCCGAGGGCGGCAAGCTCGTCCTGCGCGGCAAGGGCTTCTCCAACACGCTCACCCAGTACGACGACTTCAAGTCGGGCGGCCTCTTCGACACGGACGACCTGCCGCCCTTCTCCTTCACCCTGGACAAGTTCGACGCCACCTTCGAGCGCTCGGGCCCGCAGAAGGGCACCCCGCGCGACTTCAAGGCGTACGTCACCTTCACCAACGGCGCGCACGGCAAGCCGGAGAAGCGCGAGATCCAGGTCAACAAGCCGATGGTGGTGGACGGCTCCAAGGTCTACCTCCTCGGCCACGGCTACGCGCCGGTCATCTCGGTGACCGACCCCACCGGCAAGGTGATCTACCGGGACGCCGTGCCGATGCTGCCGCAGGACGGCAACCTCACCTCCTCCGGAGCCGTCAAGGTCACCGACGGGTACAGGAACAAGGAGGGGAAGTCCGAGCAGCTCGGCTTCCAGACCTGGTTCATCCCGGCGTACGCCGGCAAGAACCAGGGCACGATGCTCTCCCAGTTCCCGGACCTGCTCGACCCGGTGATGACGCTCAACGCCTACCACGGCAGCCTCGGCGTGGACTCGGGCCTGCCGCAGAACGTCTACCAGCTCGACACGGCGAAGATGGAGATGTTCAAGGACGAGAAGGGCGAGCTCTTCAAGAAGCTGCTCCACCCCGGCGAGTCCATGGAGCTGCCCGGTGGCCAGGGCACCGTGAAGTTCGAGAGCATCGAGCGCTGGGCCACCTTCTCGATCACCCACCAGCCCGGCAGCGGACTCGCCCTCGCGGGCGCCGCCGCCGCCATCGCGGGCCTCGCCGGGTCCCTCTTCATCCAGCGCCGCCGGATCTGGGTACGCGCGGTCCGCGGCAAGGACGGCGTGACCGTCGTCGAGATGGCGGGCCTGGGCCGCAGCGAGTCCGCCAAGCTCCCCGAGGAGCTCGGGGCCCTGGCCGGCGCGCTCCACGAGCGGGCGCCGAGCGCGGCGCCCGCCGCCGACACCGGCACCGATACCGAACCCGCAGAACCTGCCGAACAACCCGAAGAAGTCGAAGGGGAGCGCGCGTGATGCAGCTCGCGGCCGCAGCCAACGAGAGTCTGGCTCACCTCAGCAACAACCTGATCTACGCGTCCATGGCGGTCTACACCTTCGCCTTCTTCGCCCACATCGCCGAGTGGATCTTCGGCAGCCGCAGCAAGGTGGCCCGTACGGCCGCCGCGCTCACCCAGTCCGGCGCCGGGGAGAAGGCCGGTGCCAAGGCCGCCGCCCCCGCCGTCCAGGTGCGCGGCAAGGGCGGCGCCACCGCCGTGCTCGACAAGCCCACGGTGGTCACGCGCAGCGCCGCCGGCAGCCGGGACGTCCCCGACGGCCCCGGCGCGGCCGGCGGCACCGTCCAGGGCGACCTGTACGGGCGCATCGCGGTCTCGCTGACCACCCTCGGGTTCCTCCTCGCGGCGGGCGGGGTCGGCGCCCGTGCGCTCTCGGTGGAGCGGGCCCCGTGGGGCAACATGTACGAGTTCTCGATCACCTTCTCCACGGTGGCCGTCGGCGCGTACCTGCTGCTCCTGGTGCTGAAGAAGAACGTGCGGTGGCTCGGGCTGTTCCTGGTCACCACGGTCCTGCTCGACCTGGGCATCGCCACCACGGTGCTCTACACCGACAGCGACCAGCTGGTCCCCGCCCTGAAGTCGTACTGGCTGCTGATCCACGTCTCCACCGCGATCATCTGCGGTGCGGTCTTCTACATCGGCGCGGCCGGCGCGGTCATGTACCTGTTCCGCGACTCCTACGAGGCGAAGCTCGTGCGGGGCGGCACGCCGGGCCGGTTCGCCACCTCGGTCATGGAGCGGTTCCCGTCGGCGGCCTCGCTCGACAAGTTCTCCTACCGCATCAATGCGGCGGTCTTCCCGCTGTGGACCTTCACGATCATCGCGGGCGCGATCTGGGCCGGCGACGCGTGGGGCCGCTACTGGGGCTGGGACCCCAAGGAGGTCTGGTCCTTCGTGACCTGGGTGGCGTACGCCTGCTACCTGCACGCCCGCGCCACCGCCGGCTGGAAGGGCCGCAAGGCCGCGTACCTCGCGCTCTTCGCCTTCGCCTGCTGGATCTGGAACTACTACGGGGTGAACATCCTGCTGAGCGGAAAGCACTCGTACGCGGGCGTCTGACCCGCGGGACCGATGGCCGAAGGGGCCGGGCAGCCGAAAGGCCGCCCGGCCCCTTTCCGTGTTCGCCGGTCACGGTTCGCCGGTCACGCCGTCACCAGGAGGGGCGCAGGGGCGGGAGGGGGCCGTCGCCGTTCAGGGTGCGGACGAGGCGGCCCAGTTCGGTGCGCAGGGCGCCGAGGTCGACGCTGCCGCGGCCGAGCTCGGCCTCCAGCTCGTGCAGGACGCGGCCGGCGGCGCCCAGGTGGGCGGTCGCGGCCTCCGTCAGGACCACCAGCTTGCGGCGGCCGCCGCCGGGGTGCGGGGTGCGGCGCAGGTAGCCGCGCCGTTCCAGGTCGTCGACGAGCTGACCGGCGGCCTGCTTGGTGACCCCGAGCCGTTCGGCGAGCTCGGTCGCGGTGGCGCCGGAGGTGCCCAGGGCCTGGAAGGCCATGCCGTGCAGGGGGCGCAGGCCGTCGGCGTGGCCGTCCTCTTCGAGGCGCCGGGTGAACTCGCCGAGCAGGAGCTGGAAGCCGAGGCCGAGGAGGAAGGCCAGCTCGATGTCCGGGGCGGCGTTGTCTTGGGTGGTCACGGAAACATGGTGACACAAGCGAGTCAAGCTGCTTTACTCGTGTGAGTAAAGCAGCTTGACTCACTCGCCCGGAGAAGGCTCTGAGCAGGCTCGGAGAAAGCGGAGGACCCGCCGTGCGCGTCATCAACCCGTCACCCGACCACGTCATCACCACCCCGAACGCGACCATGACCGGCTTCGCCTCCCCCGGCCGGGGCAGCGCCGAGCTGAGCACCTGGCACGCCGCCATCCCCGCCGGAACCACCGGCCCCGAACACTCCGTCAGCCGCGAGCAGGTCTGGACGGTCACCGCCGGCGCCCTGGACGTCACCTGCGGCGGCCGTACCGAGACGGTCGCCGCGGGCGGGGCCGTGGTGCTACCCCCGGACGTCCTGCGCCACGTCCACGCCCTGGCGGACACCGAGGTGTACGTCGCCATGCGCGCCGACGGCCTCGTCAGCGTCCCCGGCACCGAGGGCGCCCGCCCCCTGCCCTGGGCGGTGTGAGCCCCGCCGGAGCCCCGGCAGGCTGATCGCCGCGGCCACCAGTACGGCGGCGAAGGGGACGAGCAGCGCGGCCCGGTACCCCTCCAGGGGCTCGGCGGCGCCGGCCGCGACACCCGTCACACCCGCCAGGCCGAGCGCCGCGCCGAACTGGAACGCCGTGTAGAGGAGACCGCCCGCCAGGCCCTGCTCCTCCTCCGCGACCCCCTCGGTGGCGACGATGGTCAGCGGCCCGTAGACCAGGGCGAAGGCCAGCCCGAGCACGATCAGGCTCGGCAGCATGAGCAGGTAGGACCAGTCGGCGCCCAGCGGCAGGAACAGCCCGTACGCCAGCGCCGCCAGCAGCAGACCGGCGAAGATCAGCCGGCCGTTCCCGTACCGCGACACCAGCTTGGGCACCACGGTCGGCGAGAGGACCGCGTCGATCCCGATCACCAGCATCGCGAGACTGGTCTGCAGGGTGGACCAGCCGCGCAGTTCCTGGAGGTAGAGCACCACCAGGAACTGGAAGCCGAAGAACGCCGCCGAGAAGAGCAGCGCCGCCGCGTTGGCCCGCAGCAGTCCGGGCGAGCGCAGGATGCCGAGCCGCACCAGGGGCTCGGCCGTGCGCCGCTCCACGAGGGCGAACGCCCCGAGCAGCGCCAGCCCCGCCACCACGGGCAGCGCCGCGAGCTCCTCCACGCCGAGGACGAGCAGGACGACGCCCGCGGTCACGAGCACCCCGCCCCACACGTCGATCCGGCCCCGCTCGCGCAGTGCGGCCCTTTCGGCCGCCGCGGCCTTCGGTACGAAGGCCAGCGCGCCCGCCAGGATCAGCGCGGCCAGCGCCACCGGAGCGAAGAACACCCAGCGCCAGCCCACCGAGGCGAGCAGTCCGCCCGCGACCAGCCCGACGGAGAACCCGGCGGCGGCCGTGCCCGAGTAGACCAGCAGCGCCTTCTCGCGCTGGGGCCCCTCGTCGAAGCCGGTGGTGATGATGGACAGGCCCGCCGGGGTCATGAAGGCGGCGGCGACCCCGGTCACGAAGCGGGCCGCGATCAGCTGCCAGCCCTCGGTGGCCAGGCCGCCGAGCCCGGAGAAGAGCAGGAACACCGTCAGCCAGCCGATGAACATCCGGCGGCGTCCGAAGAGGTCGGCCGCGCGGCCGCCGAGCAGCATGAAGCCGCCGTAGCCGAGCACGTAGGCGCTCATCACCCACTGGAGCGTGCCGGTTTCGAGGCCTAGGTCGGCGCGGATGGACGGCAGGGCCACGTTCAGCATCGCGACGTCGATGCCTTCGAGGAAGATGGCGCCGCACAGGACGAGCAGGACGCCGAGCCGGCGCCCGCGGATGGTGTGCATGGAGAGACCTCGCAGTACGGAGGGAGGAGCGGAAAGTTGCCGGCTCAACCACCCTCGCCCGCCGCCCGCACGGGAACAACGCCGAACATCTCAACGTTCGTTCAGCCATGCTTACCGATCGCGATGAGCTCGACTGCTTCCTGATCCTGGCCGAGGAACTGCACTTCGGCCGCACCGCCGAGCGCATGCTGCTCTCCCGGGCCCGCGTCAGCCAGCTCGTCCAACGCCTGGAGCGGCGCGTGGGAGCCCGGCTCTTCCTGCGCACCAGCCGCAGCGTCGCCCTCACCGCGCTCGGCGCGCAGCTCCGCGCCGACCTCGAACCCCATCACCGCGGCATCGCCGCCGCCCTGGACCGGGCCGCCGCGACGGCCCGCGCCGCGGACGGGGTGCTGCACGTCGGCTTCACCACCCCGCCCGCGGGCGAACTCGTCCTGCGCACCGCGCAAGCCCTGCGCGGCACCCACCCCGGCATCACCGTCGAGGTGTGCGAGGTGCCGCTCTCCGACCCGTACGGGCAACTGCGCGGCGGCGCCTTCGACGTGGCCTTCGCCGAGTTCCCGGTCCGCGAACCCGACCTGGGGGAGGGGCCGACCCTGTTCACCGAGGCGCGGTCGCTGGCCGTCGCCGCCGGGCATCCGCTGGCCGCGCGGGACTCCGTGACGCTGGAGGAGCTGGCGGGGGTCGCGCTGCTGAGCGTGGCCGGGGACCTGCCCCCGTACCTGCGCGAACACCACGCCCCCGCGCGGACCCCGGGCGGCCGGCCGATCCGGCGCGGCCCGGAGGTGACGAACCTCCAGGAGGCGCTGATGATGGTCGCGGCCGGCCGGGGCGCCCTGCTGACCTCGGCCCACGCCGCGGCCTACCACGCCCGGCCGGGCGTCACCCACGTCCCCGTGGCCGACGCCGAGCCGGTCGGCTACGGCCTGGTCTGGCGCGCGGGCGAGGACACCGGCGCCGTACGCGCCTTCGCGCAGGCGGCGCAGCGCACGGCGAAGGCCGGTGACCACGCCCCGGCCTGAGGCGTCTTCGGCCGGGGAACCCCCGCCGAGGAGCCGTCAGTCCGTGTCCTTGTCGTTCCTGTTCTTCTCGTCCTGCTCCTCGCGCAGGGACTTCAGGAACTCCGGGTTATCGTCGGGGGCCACCCAGGTGCGGCGGCCCTGCCGCGGCCGGCCGGCGCCGCCGGGCACCCGCTTCTTGCCCGCGAACAGCCACACCACCGGACCGACGATCGAGAAGAGCAGGATGATCAGCACCCAGACGACCTTCGGAAGGTGTTTGACCTCTTCCTCCGGCGTGTTCAGGCAGTCGATGAAGGTGTAGATGGTCAGCGCGATGATCAGCAGGAACGGCAGATAGCGCAGCACGGTGTGGGACCGACCCCCAGAAGAACGGCGCGGACCGGACGGGTCCGCCGTGGACTCCTCCAGGGTAGAGGCCCGGCCGCGGTTCGGGCTCGGAGCGGGGATGCCACAATTGCCGCATGGCTTACGACGATCTCCGCTCGCTGCTCCGGGCCCTCGAGCGGGAGGGCGACCTCAAGCGCATCAAGGCCGAGGTGGACCCGTACCTAGAGGTCGGGGAGATCGTCGACAGAGTGAACAAGGCGGGCGGACCCGCGCTGCTCTTCGAGAACGTCAAGGGCTCGGCGATGCCGCTGGCCATGAACGTCTTCGGGACCGACCGGCGCCTGCTGAAGGCGCTGGGGCTGAAGTCGTACGCCGAGATCAGCGAGAAGATCGGCGGCCTGCTCAAGCCGGAGCTGCCCCAGGGCTTCATCGGCGTCCGCGAGGCCTTCGGCAAGCTCGGC
This sequence comes from Streptomyces sp. NPDC002104, assembly GCF_053593795.1. NCBI lineage: Bacteria > Bacillati > Actinomycetota > Actinomycetes > Kitasatosporales > Streptomycetaceae > Streptomyces > Streptomyces sp. NPDC002104. The sequence goes on from NZ_JBSFDF010000030.1 coordinate 61,994, forward strand.
TCGATGGTGCACGTGCCGCCGAAGAAGGTGAAGGGCGAGTCCGCGCCCGTGCAGGAGGTCGTCCTCACCGGCGACGACGTGGACCTGGACCGGCTCCCGGCCCTGTTCACCTGGCCCAAGGACGGCGGGTCCTTCTTCAACCTCGGCCTGACGCACACCAAGCACCCGGAGACGGGCGTGCGCAACCTCGGCCTGTACCGCCTCCAGCGCCACGACAAGCGCACCATCGGCATGCACTGGCAGATCCACAAGGACAGCCGCAACCACTACGCGGTGGCCGCGGCCCGCGGTGAGCGGCTGCCGGTCGCCATCGCCTTCGGCTGCCCGCCGGCCGTGACGTACGCCTCGACCGCGCCGCTGCCGGGCGACATCGACGAGTACCTCTTCGCCGGGTTCGTGGCGGGCAAGCGGATCGAGATGGTCGACTGCAAGACGGTCCCGCTCCAGGTCCCGGCCCACGCCGAGGTGGTCATCGAGGGCTGGCTGGAGCCCGGGGAGACCCTCCCCGAGGGCCCCTTCGGCGACCACACGGGCTTCTACACCCCGCAGGAGCCGTTCCCCGCGCTGACGATCGACTGCGTGACGATGCGCAAGCGTCCGCTGATCCAGTCGATCGTCGTCGGCCGCCCGCCGACGGAGGACGGCCCGCTCGGCCGCGCGACGGAACGCTTCTTCCTGCCGCTCCTGAAGATCATCGTCCCGGACATCGTGGACTACCACCTCCCCGAGTCGGGCGGCTTCCACAACTGCGCGATCGTCTCGATCGACAAGAAGTACCCGAAGCACGCGCAGAAGGTCATGCACGCCATCTGGGGCGCGCACATGATGTCGCTGACCAAGCTGATCATCGTGGTGGACAAGGACTGCGACGTCCACGACCTCCACGAGGTCTCCTGGCGGGCGCTCGGCAACACGGACTACTCCCGCGACCTCACCGTCGTGGAGGGCCCCGTCGACCACCTGGACCACGCCTCCTACCAGCAGTTCTGGGGAGGCAAGGCGGGCATCGACGCCACGAAGAAGCTGCCGACGGAGGGGTACACCCGGGACGGCGGCTGGCCTGACATGGTCGAGTCCGACCCGGCGACCGCCGCCCTGGTCGACAGCCGCTGGAAGGAGTACGGACTGTGAGCACCGTCGCCATGGGGGGCCCGGCCCTCTTCATCGGGACCGACGAGGTCTACGTGGCCCTGGTCCGCCCGGAGCTCGACCCGGCCGACCCGGGCGTCGTCCTGGCCGCCGAGGAGGCGGGCGTGACGCCCGAGGAGTTCGCGGGGCCCGGCAACGTCTGGGCGCTGATGTTCGAGGAGGACGGCGAGGGCGACGGCTTCGAGCTGCCCGGCGCGCGGGACATCGAGGCCGACGACTTCACCGAGCAGCTCCAGCGCGCCCTGGTCGCGGGCGAGCCGTTCACCGCCGAGGCCGGGAACTTCCTGCGCCTGGACGCGAGCCCGTCCCCCACCACCTGGCGGCTGACCGCCCACGTCACCCCGCCCGAGGGCCACGACGAGGGCCCGTGGACCCTGGAGCTGGGCACGCTCCCCACGGCCGACCTGCTGGCCGACCTCGAAGACTTCCGGAGAAGCCTCGCATGATGACGACCGCCGACGAACTGCTCGGCTCGTCCGGCCCGGCGCCGCAGCCGGTCGGCAAGGTCAAGGCCTTCCTGCGGCTCGTGATGATCGAGCACTCGGTCTTCGCGCTGCCCTTCGCCTACATCGCCGCGCTCACCGCCATGTACACGCTCGACGAGCGGATGCACTGGACGAAGCTGCTGCTCGTCACCGTCTGCATGGTGGGCCTGCGGACCTTCGCGATGGCCGCCAACCGGATCATCGACCGGGAGATCGACGCGCGGAACCCGCGCACCGCCGGGCGGGAGCTGGTCACGGGCGCCGTCTCGGTCCGCTCCGCGTGGACCGGCGCCGGGATCGCCCTGGCCGTCTTCCTCGGCTCGGCGGCGCTGCTGAACCCGCTCTGCCTGATGCTGGCGCCGATCGCCGTGGTGCCGATGGTGGTGTACCCGTACGGGAAGCGGTTCACGAACTTCCCGCACGCGATCCTCGGCATCGCCCAGGCGATGGGCCCGGTCGGGGCCTGGATCGCGATCACGGGTGAGTGGTCCTGGGACGCGGTGATCCTCGGCCTCGCGGTGGGCGTGTGGATCGGCGGCTTCGACCTGATCTTCGCCTGCCAGGACGTGGCCGCGGACCGCGCGGAGGGCGTCAGGTCCGTCCCGGCCCGCTTCGGCATCCCGGCCGCCCTGTGGGGCGCGCGCGGCGCGCACGTGGTGACCACGGGCCTGCTGGCCTGGTACGCGGTGGCGACGGACGCGGGCTGGCTGTTCTGGCTGGGCCTGCTGATCGTCGTGGCGGCCTTCGTCTACGAGCACACCATCGTCACCCCGCACGACCTGTCCCGGCTGAACCGGGCCTTCTTCACGGTGAACGGTTTCATCGGGATGGCGCTGTTCGTGTGCGCGCTGGCGGACCTGGTGGTGCGGGGCCTGTCGCTGTAGCTCGATCGTGTGTGCCCGGCGGTATCCGTCGGTATCCGGCGGTATCCGGCGGTTCGCGGCCTAGAGGGCCGCCACCTCCGGCCGGGGCCGGGCCACCGTGGCCACCGCCGCGCCGGCCAGGAGGCCGAAGAGGTGGGCCTGCCAGCTGACCACCGAGTCCGTGGGGAGGGCTCCGGCCAGGAAGGTCGTGCCCCAGACGGCGGCGATGACCACGGCGACCGCCACGCCGAGGGGGTTGCGTTCCACGAAGCCGCGGATCAGCAGGTAGCCGAAGAGGCCGAAAATCAGGCCCGAGGCGCCCGCCGTGATGGTGTGGGGCGGGGAGATCAGCCAGACGGCGAACCCGTCGGCCAGGGCGATGGCCGCGCAGACGGCCAGGAAGCGGCCGATGCCGCTCAGTGCGGTGACGAAGCCGAGGACCAGCAGCGGGACGCTGTTGGAGGCGACGTGGTCGAAGCCGAAGTGCAGGAAGGGCGCCAGGGGGATGCCGCTCAGGCCGTCGGCCTCCCGGGCCTTGATCCCGTAGGCGTCGAGCGCGTGGCCCGTGGCGTGGTCGACGGCCTCGATCAGCCACAGCAGTGCGACCCAGCCCAGCATCAGCTTCGCGGCGGCCGCGGCCCGGCCGGTCAGGCTCCGGGCGACGGGGCCCGTACCGCCCGGGTGTGTACTGCTTGCGCTCATGACGACCCCTCCGCCGTGTCCACCCCTTGAACGTGCCGACACCTTAGCCAGTGCCCGTCGTCGGTGGCCGGATAGTCTCGGAGGTATGACTGAGGGCAAGCGCACCCCGTGGGTGGTCGGGGTTTCCGGGGCGTCCGGGACGCCGTACGCGGCCGCCGTGATCCGCGGGCTGCTGGCGGCGGGCGAGAGCGTGGACCTGGTGGTGAGCCGGGCGTCCAGACTGACCCTGCTGGACGAGACGGGGATCGCCTTCCGCGACGCGCACTGGCAGGGCGACCTGGGGGAGTGGCTGCAGCGCGGGGCCGACGGCAAGCCCGGCACCTTCGCGCGCCCGGAACTGGACGGCGTGCGCCACTGGGCGGCGGGGGACCTGGCGGCCGGACCGAGCAGCGGCTCGTACCCCGTCAAGGGGATGCTGATCGTGCCCGCGTCCACGGCCTGCGTGGCCGGGGTGGCGCTCGGGCTGTCGAAGGACCTGCTCCAGCGGGTCGCGAGCGTGACGCTCAAGGAGCGGCGCCGGCTGGTGGTGGCGGTACGGGAGACCCCGCTGAGCGGGCAGACGCTGAAGCATCTGGTGAGCCTGGACGAGGCGGGCGCAGTGGTGCTGCCCGCCTCTCCGGCGTTCTACGCGGGTGCGACGCACATCCAGGATCTGGTGGACTTCGTCGCGGGGCGGGTGCTCGACGCGGCAGGGGTGCCGCACGGGCTGTACCGCCGGTGGGAAGGGGAGCTCGGAGGCTCCCGTCCCCGGGGGGAAAGCGGTGGCGCTTAGCGCTTCTTGGCGCGCCCCGGCTTGCGCATCTTGTCGACACGGTGGGCGGCGACGGGCTGGTCGGTGCGGGATCGGTTGGCCAGCTCCTGGAGCTGTCGCATGTGCGCGTAGGCCATCTCGATCGTGTACACGGTGAACCACTCCTGAAAATTGTCAGATCGTCGTTGATCTGTTGAAAGATTCACAGGGTGTCGACCCTGTGCACCTTAGATTCTATACGTAAACTTGAGGGATTGCCGAATAATGGAAGGTTCCAGGTACATGGACGCGGTGGACAAGCAGCTCATCCAGGCACTTCGTGAGAACGGACGTGCCTCGTACGCCGAGCTGGGCCGGCTCGTGGGCCTCTCCGGCCCCAGCGTCACCGACCGGATCAACCGGCTGGAGACGGCCGGAGTGATCACCGGCTACCGCGCGACCGTGGACGCGGCCTCGCTCGGCCTGGGCGTCACGGCACTGATCGGCATCTCGCTCTCCGATGCCGCGGACCACGAGGACGTGGCCCGCCGGCTGCGCGACCTCTCCGAGATCGAGGACTGCTGGTTCATCGCCGGCGACGACTCCTACATGCTCAAGGTCCGGGCCGGTGACGTGGACGGGCTGGAGCGGATCATCCGCAAGCTCTCCAGCACCAAGGGCGTCTCGCGCACGCGCACGACGATCGTGCTCTCCACCAAGTGGGAGAACCGGGTCGGGGGCCTGCCGGAAGAAGCCTGAGGGCGCTGAGAGTACGGTGGGGGCGCGGTCCGCGTAGGGCGGCAGGCGCGAGCGGCGCGAGGACAGAGGACAGAGGGAGTGGACCGGCATGGACGCTGGGCTCAAGCGTGAGCTGGAGGACAAGGTTCGCTCCGGCGAGCGGCTGACCCGTGAGGACGGCATCGCCCTCTACGAGTCCGACGACCTGGCCTGGCTCGGCGGCCTCGCCCACGAGGTGCGCACGCGGAAGAACGGCGACGTCGTCCACTTCAACGTCAACCGCCACCTCAACATGACCAACGTGTGCACGGCCTCGTGCGCGTACTGCTCGTTCCAGCGCAAGCCGGGCGAGAAGGACGCGTACACGATGCGCATCGAGGAGGCCGTCCGCCTGGCCAAGACCATGGAGGGCGAGAACCTCACCGAGCTGCACATCGTCAACGGCCTGCACCCCAGCCTGCCGTGGCGGTACTACCCGCGCTCGCTCTCCGCGCTGAAGGAGGCGCTGCCGAACGTCTCGCTGAAGGCGTTCACGGCGACCGAGATCCACCACTTCGAGACGATCTCCGGGATGTCGGCCTCCGACATCCTCGACGAGCTGATCGAGGCCGGTCTGGAGTCCCTCACCGGCGGCGGCGCGGAGATCTTCGACTGGGAGGTCCGCCAGCACATCGTCGACCACAACACCCACTGGGAAGACTGGTCGCGCATCCACCGCCTGGCGCACTCCAAGGGCCTCAAGACCCCGGCGACGATGCTCTACGGGCACATCGAGGAGCCGCGCCACCGCGTGGACCACGTGCTGCGGCTGCGCGAACTGCAGGACGAGACCGGCGGTTTCCAGGTCTTCATCCCGCTGCGCTACCAGCACGACTTCGTGGACATGAAGGACGGCAAGGTACGCAACAAGCTCCAGGCGCGCACGACGATGGCGACGGGCGCCGAGGCACTGAAGACCTTCGCGGTCTCCCGCCTGCTCTTCGACAACGTCCCGCACGTGAAGGTCTTCTGGGTGATGCACGGCGTGCAGACGGCGCAGCTCGCGCTCCAGCACGGCGCGGACGACATGGACGGCTCGGTCGTCGAGTACAAGATCACGCACGACGCGGACAACTACGGCACCCCGAACAAGCTGGGCCGCGAGGACCTGCTGGAGCTGATCCGCGAGGCGGGCTTCCGCCCGGTCGAGCGCAACACGCGCTACGAGATCATCCGCGAGTACCCCGGCGCGGACGCGGAGCTCCGCGAGACGCCGCAGGCGATGCGGGTCTGACGGTCCGGCCCCTGCTGTGACGCTTCGGGCCCCGGTCCCCCTCAGGGGGTGGCCGGGGCCCTTTGCGCACGAGGTGCGGTAATAGTTAAACTCGGATCATGACCCTTACTTACACCTTCGATCCGGTCGTCGGCCCCGCCCTGGCCGAGGAATTCGCCGTGCTCTGGGCCGACGTGACCAACGCCGGCGGTGCGGTGGGCTTCGTGGCGCCCGTCGCCGTCGAGGACGTGCGGCCGGAGGTGGACAAACACCTCGCCGCGGCCGCCGGGGGCCGCAGCCGCCTGCTCGTCGGACGCGACGCCACCGGCCGGGTGCGCGCCACCGCCGTCCTCGCCGCCAACCAGCACCGGCTGCAGAAGCACTGGGTCTGGGCCTACACCGTCATGGTCGACCCCGCCCTCCAGGGCCGCGGCGCCGGCCGCGCGCTGATGGAGGCCGTCGCGGACGCCGCCCGCACGATGGAGGGCATCGAGGCGATCCGCCTCGGCTGCCGCGGCGGGCTGGGCCTGGAGCACTTCTACGCCGCCTGCGGCTACAAGGAGGTCGGCCGCGTCCCCGACGCGATCCGGGTGGCCCCGGGCGACGACCGCGACGACATCACCATGCTGCTGCCGCTGCACTAGGCCGTCTCTCGGGAATCCCCGGCCCCGGGTGATCTTGGCTGATATACGCTGCGCACGATCTGTTCGAACAGTCCGGCGCATCCGGGCCACCGGATCGTCCTGCCCGGGGGGGCTTCTCTCATGACTTCGTATTCCCGCGCGCTGCTGGGCATCGCGCTCACTCCCGTACTCGCCCTGGCGGCCGCGGCTCCGGCCGTCGCCGCCGCTCCGGCCGCGGGCACGGCTGCGGCGGCCGACGCCACCACTGCTGCCGACGCCCTCGCGGCGGCCGCCGCTCCGGCCGCCGCCGCCGCGACGCGTGCGCCGGGCCCGTGGGGCGCCAGTACCCTGCACGCTCCGAGCCCCGACCCCGCTTCCGCCTCGGGCGGGCTGAACGCCCTGGTGTCGGCGGGGAACGGCGCGCTCGTCTCCCTCACCGGCGACGGGCTCTCCCGCTCCACCCGGATCCGGCCCGCGGGCGCCACCAGCTGGCTCTCCGCGCAGGCCTGGCCGGACGCCGGCGGGTACAACACCGAGCTGGTCGCGCTCGCCGACGGCTCCGTACGCCTGGTGTGGCGGGCCAAGCGGGCCGACGACCACGACAACCCCTGGCTGAAGGTGGCCACCCTCGCGCCCGGCGCGACCGCCTTCTCCGAGCCGGAGTACGTGGCCCCGGTCCCCGAGAAGGGCCACCACTACCTGGCGGCCACCCCCGACGGCCGGCTGACCGCGGTGTGGTCGGTCTTCGGCGTCGTGAAGGCCGTCGAGAAGGCCGGTCCGAAGGCCGCGTGGAGCGCTCCGGCCGTCCTCAACGAGCAGCCGCCGTCCGGCAGCCGGGACATCGTCTCCATGGACCTGGCGGTCGCCAGGAACGGCACCGCCCTGCTGGTGTGGCAGTGGAAGAAGAGCAAGGCCGTCGTGGCCCTGCAGAAGGCCCCGGGCGCGGCCGGGTGGACCGCGGTCAAGGACTTCCCGGTCCCCAGCGTGGTCAACGCGCTCCCGAAGGTCATCGCCCAGCCGCAGGGCGGCTTCGACGTGTTCTACGGCGGCGTCGGGCCCCTCATGAACACGAGCTGGTCCCCGGCGGTCGGGGAGTGGAGCACCCCGCATGCCGTGCTCCCAAGCACCAACACGTACGAGATGGCGGGGGATCCCGTCTACCTGCCGGGCGGCGACCTCTTCGTCGCCGTCGACCCCTTCACCCAGGGGCAGCTCTCGTACGCGGTGCGCTCGGCGGCCCTCGGGGAGTGGATGCCGTACACGCAGCCCTTCTCCACGCACAAGTCGGTCACCGCGGTCTCCGCGGCCGCCACGTCGGGCGGCACCGTCACGCTGACCTGGCGGGAGGGGTATTCGCAGGGGCAGTACGTGATGGCCTCCGTGTTCAAGGGCGGCAGCTGGTCCGCTCCGCAGCGGCTCAGCTCGACGGGCACCAGCTGGGCCGGGGAGCCCCGGATCACCGCCGACGCGCTCGGCCTGCCGGTCGTCCTGTGGGACGAGTACAAGCGGAACGAGGCCAACAACGTCGTCCTGACCGGCGTCTACCGGGCCACCACCACCAGCCGCGCGCTGCCCGCGTGGCGTGACCACACGGACGACGGCAAGGCCGACCTGTTCGGCCTGAGCGGCACCGGGACGAAGGTGTACGCGGGCGACGCGACGAAGCTGACCGCGGGCAAGCGCGCGATGACCTGGACGTCGGTGGACACGCAGGTGCTGCCGTTCGGCGACCTCGACGGCGACGGCTGCAACGACGTGTTCGTCCGCTTCCCGAAGGGCGAGGCCCGCGTCTACCTGACGGCCTGCGGCGGGCTGCCCGACCTGCAGTCGGCCCACGTCAACGTCTCCTCGGACTGGAGCGCGTACGACCAGGTCCTCTCGCCCGGCGACGTGACCGGCGACGGCCGGGCCGACCTGGTGACCCGGTCCGCCTCGACCGGGAAGCTGTACGTGTACGCGAACACCGGTGAGGTCGGCTTCAAGGCCCGCACGCTCGCCGGGTCCGGCTTCGGCGCGTACAAGAAGCTGATCTCCGCCGGGGACCTCGACGGCGACGGCAAGAACGACCTGCTCGGCCTCGACGCGTCGAACGAGCTGTGGCGGTTCGGCGGGACCGGCGCCGGCACCTTCAAGGCCCGGACCCTGGTCTTCAAGGACTGGGGCACCACCTACAAGGACGTGGTCGGCGGGCTCGACCTGTCCGGGGACGGCAAGGCCGACCTGGTCTCGGTCGACAAGGACGGGCACGCCTGGCTGAACCGGGGCAACGGCAAGGGCGGCTTCGAGAACCGGACGCAGGTCGGCAAGGCCACGAACTGGTCGGGCGTCCGCATCTCCTGACGGTGGGGGTCCGGGGGGCCGGGCCGGGTGACCCCCGGCGCCCCGGACCGCGGCCCGGACGTGCTTCACTGGACGGGCACGTACCGCCGTAGGACGACGAGAGAGAAGGGGTCACCGTGTCCCTCAAGCCGAGCGCGACGATCCGATACACCGCGATGCGCCTGGGGATCTTCGTCGGGTGCCTCGTCGTCGTCGCCGTTCTGGTCCGGCTGGGCTGGGTGCCCTCCGGCCTCGGTGACGCCAACCCCGCCTGGGTCGTCCTGCTCGCCCTCGTCCTCTCCGCGCCGCTCTCCTTCGTGCTGCTGCGCAAGCAGCGCGACGAGATGTCCGCGGTCATCGCCGGACGCGTCGCGGGCGCGAAGGACAAGCTCGCCGCGAACCGCAGCCAGGAGGACGACGCGGTCGACGAGGCCGCGCGCGCCGCTCGATAGCGCGGTCGGCGCAGTTAGCTTCATCACACACCGAAAGCCTCGGCACCGGGTTCACCCCCGGAACGCCGGGGCTTTCGGCGTTTTCCGGGGGGTTCGCAGGGCTTCGCGGGCTGCGGTGGGCCCGTCGGCCCAAAGGGAGCCTTTGAGATTCCCAAAGGTGAAGTGTTAGCGTATTCAACATGTTGACGACAGCCGCGCACCGAACGATCACGAGCGTTCCGCTCGTGGCGCGCCTGCACGTCGACCTCTGCCGCCGCGCGTCCGCGGCCTGTTGCTGTTGTCGCTGAGTCCCGCGACCCGTTCCGCGACCAGCTCTGGCACAGCAGCGGTCCCGCCCGCCCGGCTCTTGGCTTTTCCGGGTGCTGCCGCACCGCACCACCACCCCACCGCAGAAACCGCAGACCCACCCGGAGAGTGTCCGTGTCCGCGTCACCGCAGACCCCTGCCGCCGAGGCCCCCGTAGAGTCCGCCCCGGCGAAGAAGTCCTTCAAGTTCCCCTTCTGGGCCCAGATCGTCACCGGCCTCGTGCTCGGCGTGCTGCTCGGCTGGGTCTCCCGCAGCCAGGAGATCAGCTGGCTCGGCACGACCCTGGAGCAGATAGGCGACATATTCGTCCAGCTCCTGAAGCTGGCCGTCGCCCCGCTCGTCTTCTTCGCGATCCTGGTGTCGATCACCAACCTCCGCAAGGTGAACAACGCGGCGCGGCTCGCCTCCCGCACGCTGCTCTGGTTCATGATCACCTCGCTGATCGCGGTGGCCATCGGCCTCGCCATCGGCCTGATCACCAACCCGGGCTCCGGCACCGGCCTCACCCCGCAGGACGGCAAGCTGCCGAAGCGCGAAGGGTCCTGGCTGGACTTCCTGACCGGCATCGTGCCGACCGACATCATCACGCCGTTCACCGAACTGAACGTCCTGCAGATCGTGTTCCTCGCCGCCGTCGCCGGCATCGCCGCCCTCCAGCTCGGCGCCAAGGCCCAGCCGGTGCTGAGCCTGGCCGAGTCGGTCCTGGAACTGCTCCAGAAGGCCCTGTGGTGGGTCATCCGCCTCGCTCCGATCGGCACCGTCGGTCTGATCGGCACCGCGATCGCCACGTACGGCTGGGACCTGCTCGGCAAGTACGCCACCTTCACGGTCGACGTGTACGTCGGCTCCGCGCTCGTGATGTTCGGCGTCTACCCGCTGCTCCTGTGGACCGTCGCCAAGGTCAACCCGCTCCAGTTCTTCAAGGGCGCCTGGCCGGCCATCCAGCTGGCCTTCGTCTCCCGCTCCTCCGTCGGCACGATGCCGGTCACCCAGAAGGTCACCGAGCGCCTCGGCGTCCCGAAGGAGTACGCCTCCTTCGCCGTCCCGTTCGGCGCGACCACCAAGATGGACGGCTGCGCCGCGATCTACCCGGCGCTCGCCGCGATCTTCATCGCGCAGATCTTCGACGTACAGCTCGGCATCACCGACTACCTGCTGATCGCCTTCGTCTCGGTCGTCGGCTCCGCCGCCACGGCCGGTCTGACCGGCGCCACGGTCATGCTGACCCTGACCCTCTCCACGCTGGGCCTCCCGCTGGAGGGCGTGGGCCTGCTGATGGCGATCGACCCGATCCTGGACATGATGCGCACCGCCACGAACGTGGCCGGCCAGGCGCTGGTCCCGGTCATCGTCTCGGCCCGTGAGGGAATCCTGGACAAGGTGGCCTACGCCACCGCCTCCTCCTCCCTCCTGGACGAGGCCCCGGCCGAGCTCGCCGACGCGGACGCGGACGCCGACACGGCCGAGGCCGCCGACAAGGACAAGGTCCTGGTCTCCGCCTGACCCCGCGCCGTACCCCGCACACCCACCGCAGCCTCCGCCCCCGTCCGGGCGGGGGCTGCGGTGTTCGCCGCGCGGTCTTTCGTACGGTCCTTCGTGCGGCCCTTCGTGCGGTCCTTCGTGCGGGTCCTCGCGCTCTGCCCGCCCGACCCGTGGGCAGGCCCTGGGCCTGGGCCTGGTCCTCGCCGGCCGCAGGCACGGGTTCCGGCGCGGCGCGCCACGTGACGCGGGGCCGGTCCCGGCCCCGTCAGGCGGCTGTACGCACCGCCATCAGCAGGCCGCTCGCCCAGGCCAGGCGGACGCACCGGAAGTCCTTGCGCGCCTCCAGCTCGGCCAGGAGGCGTACGACGGAGTCCGCGTGGTCCTGCGGCCAGCCGGGCTGGGGGAGGAGGTCGTCGATCAGGTAGGTCCCGCCGGGCGCCACGAGCGCCAGGGCCCGGTCGAGGTGGGTGAACTTGCCCGGCCAGGTGTCCGCGAAGACGAGGTCGAAGGGCGGGCCGCCGAACCCCTCCAGCCACGTGCCGCCGTCCCCGGACACGAAGGTCACCCGCGGGTCGGTGCCCAGCTCGTCCCGGGCGATGGCCTGGACGGCGGGGTCGAGTTCGACGGTGGTCAGCCGGGAGGCCCGGTCCATCCCGCTGAGGAGCCAGGCGGCGCCCGCGCCCGCACCGGTACCGAGCTCCAGGATGCGCCCCCCGGGCCGCCCGGCGGCGAGCCCCGCCAGGAGGCTGCCCGTGCGGTCCTCACAGGACAGGGAGAAGCCGGCGCCGGCCGCCCTCGCGCGCAACGCGGGCAGGGCGGAGGGGAGTTGGTTCGGAGTGTCGTCCATGCGGAGATGATGCGAGCGCCGTGGCACCCGGGCAAGGCAATTCCGGCGGCACCGGGGGGTGGGGGCGGGGGCGGGGGTGGACCGGGCGGAGCGGGCGGAGGGCACTCACGCCGTGAGGAGGCGGAGGCCGAGGTCCGCCTCGGGCAGGCCGGCGAGGCCGCCGTTGCGCTCGGCCCACCGGCCGGAGCCGAGGTCGGTGCGGAGGCTTCGTACCGCCCGCTGTTCGGCCTGCGGCCCGACCCTCGTCCACACCGACATCGCACGGCGCACGTGATCCTCCAGGTACGCCTCCGGCCGGCGCCAGTACGCCTCGAACAGCCCGTCGGCGCAGTCCCACGGGACCGGCACCGGCTCGGCGCGGGCGCCGATCGCGCCGGCCATCCCGGCGAGCGGGGGAAAGCCGGCCAGGACGGCGGAGAACTCGGGCAGGTAGTCGCGGGTCAGCCAGAACCGGTCCTGCCATCCGGGCTCGTCGGTGTCGAAGGTGAGCACCACCACGCGGCGCGCCACCCGCCGCATCTCGCGCAGCCCCGCGATCGGGTCCGCCCAGTGGTGCACGGTGGAGACGGCCATCGCGACGTCGAAGGAGCGGTCCTCGAACGGCAGGCTCTCCGCGGCGGCGGCCACGCACGGAGCCGCGCCGGCCGGCCGCTGCCCGCGCATGACCGCCGACGGCTCCACCGCGGTCACGGCCCGGTCGGCGGGCTCGTAGGAACCGGTGCCGGCGCCGACGTTCAGCACGGTCCGGGCGTCCCCGAGCGCGTCCCAGATCTGCGCGGCGATCCGCGGCTCGGTACGCCGTGTCGTCGTGTAGCCCCCGCCGATCGCGTCGTACAGCCGCGCACCGAGCATCTCCAGTTGCTCCTCCGGTGTCACCGTCATCCCCTTCGCCCGCGCTACGAGCTCCCTGTCGATGGCCGCCACCATGGCGTCGGCGCGCGCCCGCCGCTCCAGCAGCAGGCCGCGCAGCCGGTGCAGGTGGGCGACCGCGTCGGTGGACGGCTCGCCGATCAGCTCGGCGACCTCCCGCAGGCCGAAGCCCAGCCGCCGGTAGGCCAGTACCTCCCGCAGCCGCTCCACGTCGCCCGGCGCGTAGGCCCGGTACCCGGCCGAGGTCCGTGCCGAGGGCCGGACGAGCCCGATCGCGTCGTAGTGATGCAGGGTGCGGACGCTCACCCCGGCCAGCTCGGCCACGCGTCCCACGTTCCAGTGATCCTCCACGGCCACGACTATGCGGCCTGACGTCGCGTGAGGGTCAAGAGCCTTGGTATCGCCGCCACTTCACCAGCGCACGGCTTGCTGCGGCTGGCAGTATCGGTGCCATGTCGATGGATCGTCCGCTGCTGGTCCGGGCCCGTGGGGTGTGGCAGGAACTGGCCCGGGTGCCGGTGTCGTTCGCCCCGTCGGGCGGTGTGGAGGTGGCGGTCTCACCGGGGTCCGGGCTGTGCCCGGCCGGGTGGGTCGGGGCGGTGGCCCTGGGCGGCTCGGCGATCGTGACGGTGCCGGGCGAGGCTGCCGCCGGGCTCGTGCGCGATGCGCTGGCGGGGCTGTCGGCGGAGGCCGTCGTGGACGGCGGCGCCGTCCGGGACGTCCTTCCGGTGGCCCGGGTGCTCGGGCCACCGGCCCTGGCGTACGTGTCCCCGGACGGGTTCCGGCCGGTGGCGGCCGGGGTGCTGACGGTGGAGCGGCTTCCGGCCGGCCATCCGGACGTACGGGCCCTGGAGCGGGCGGCCGGCGCCGAGGACGCCGGTGAGGCCGCGCTCGACGAGCTCACCTCGCCCGCGTTCCTCGTACGCGACGGGCACGGCCGAGTGGTCGCCGCCTCCGGATTCCGGACCTGGCCGGGCCGGACGGCCCACGTCTCCGTACTGACGGCGCCGGCGGCGCGGGGCCGCGGACTGGCCCGGCTGACGGGATCGGCGGCGGTCGCGCACGCCCTCGCCGCCGGGCTGCTGCCGCAATGGCGGGCACGCACCCCCGCCTCCCGGCGGGTGGCTGCCGCGCTGGGCTTCGCGGAACTGGGCGCTCAGCTCAGCATCGAACCCGCCTGAGCGGACGCCTGCTCCGACCCCGCTGTGCCGGCCCGCTTCCCACGCGAGGTGCCTTGATGATCACGTCTCGTTCCGTTCGCACCGGGCTGACCGCGGCTGTTCTCAGTGTTCTCAGCGTTCTCGCCGCGACCGCGTGCAGCTCCGGCGCCGAGCAGGCCGGGGGCGACAGGTCGGCGCCGCCCGCCGAGGAACAGCCGGGGGGCCCCGGCGCGGGCAAGGCCGAGGACAAGGACGGCACCGGCGACCTGGTCCTGCCGATCGACGCCTACGACGTGTCCACCGACCGCATCGTGCAGACCGGGCAGGCCTTGAACCTGCTGAGGAAGCAGTGCCTCTCCCGCTTCGGCCTGCAGATGAAGGAACCGCCCGCCACGGCCGTCGCCCAGGGCTCCGTGCACTCCCGTCGCTACGGCACCCCCGCCTCTCTCGAAGTCGCCCAGAAGTACGGCTTCCACATGGCGCAGAACGACCCGCGGGCCCTGACTCCCGATCGGATGGTGCGTCAGCCGGTCGCTGTCATCGAGGTGGCGCGCGGCATGAAGGAGGGCAGTGGCGAACCCCTGACCACGTACAACGGCATGAAGGTGCCCGAGGGGGGCTGCTCCGGGGAGGCCCAGCGAAAGCTCGCGGACGGCACGGGCGCCCGTACCGGGCACGCCGAGACCGCCGCGGCGATCAAGGCACGCTCCTTCGAGACGGCCAAGAACGACCCGCGCGTGATCGCCGCCGAGAAGAAGTGGGCCGCGTGCATGGCCGGCAAGGGCTACGGCGCCTACAGGGGCCCGTTCGACGCGATCGGCGACAAGAAGTGGAGCGCCCCGGAGGCGACTTCGGAGGAGATCGGGACGGCGGTGGCTTCCTGGACGTGTGGCAAGGAGGCCAACGTCGTCGGCATCTGGGTGGCGGTGGAGACCGTGTACCAGAAGGAGCAGATCGCCCAGAACACCGAGACGCTCACGGAGGAGCGGAAGGCCCTGGAGGACAACGCCCGGCGGATCGACGAGATCATCGCGGCGGCGGGGGCGCAGTAGTGGCCTGGGGGCCGAAGGGGCGCCGGCGGGCGGGCTCCTGACCGCTGCGGTTCTCGTTATGCTCGACTGTCGTTTGCACCAACCATTCGCCGCAGCTGTATCCGAGGACGTGAATCGGCTTGATATCCATGCCCGTTGAGCTGATCGCCGCGCCGGTGGCGCTCGCCGGCGCCGCCGTGCTCGTCGCCGGGTGGCTGCGCTGGAGGTCCCCCGGGAACACGGCCGTCCCCGGCGGTGACGCCACCGCCCCGGACGGGACCGCCACGCCACCCGGCGCGGTCGTGGCCGAAGCGCGGCCCGCGTTTCCTCCGGCCGGGATCCTGGTCTCCGACGAGGTCCTGCGATCCGTCGGCTCCTCGTCCTCCGCGATCTGGGACGCGCTCGAAGCGGCAGCGGTGCCGGTCGCCGTCGAGTACCACCCGGTCACCGAAGCGGAGGTCGCGAAGCTTCGTACCGTGCCCGTGAACGCCACGGCCCAGCAGGCGCTGACCGGGATGGTGAAGGCCCTCGACCCGAAGAGCGAGACGTTGTTCCGGGTGGTCCTGCCCAAGGGGGCGGAACTCGTGAAGGCCGTCGGAACCTCCGGGTTCCGGGGGTTCTCCCGGACCGACGGGCAGACGGCGCACGCCGTTCTGAAGCCGGTGGCCGCCGGAGGAGCCATCATGGCGGGCTGGCCCCTGCTCGCCGTCGCGGGAACGGTCATGGCGATGGACATGTTCGCCCAACGGGAACAGCGGGCTCACCAGCGCCGGGTCGAAGGGCTCCTGGAACGTCAGGAGGAGCGGCACTACGAGGACCGGATCACGGCCCAGCGGTCGGCCGACGGTCAGCTGTCCCGTGTGATCAGCACGCTGCTCGACGGCGGCGATCCGCACATCGAACTCGCCCTGAAGAGCGCGGACGACGAGTTCTACCGCTCCCAGCAGTTCCTGGAGAAGCACCGCGGGGTCGTCGACGAGCTGACGGACGAGGACGGCAGGATCGACCACCGCCGGCTGGAGGAGGCGCTCGGCGGACGGACGAAGGACACGGACCACTTCGCCCGCGAGCTCCACCTGGCCCGCGCGGCGATCGCGATCCGGCGCAAGGCGATGGTCGCCCACGCGGCGGCCGTGGCCCTCGCGGATCCCGGCAATCCCTACGCCGCACTGCGCAGGCTCCTGGAGGCGCAGGTCCATCAGGTGGAGGACGCCGATGCGATGGCGACCGAGCTGACCGAACGTCTCGGTACGGTCGAACTCAAGGGCCGCTGGCACGACTTCGGCAACTCGGTGACGGACTGGCAGGAGAAGTTCCGCGCCAAGATCTCCCCGCCCGAGACCGGTGGCGACACGGAGATCCGGTACCTGATGACGTCCTCCGGCCAGATCCTCCAGGTGCTGCCGCCCGAGGAGGAAACGGAAGAGGCAGAGGCAGAGTCAGAGGCAGCGGCAGAGACAGAGACAGAGGCAGAGGCGGAGGGAGCGGAAGAGGGCGCGCCCGCGCGGGTCGTGGAGGGCGGCGAGGGCCCGGGGCGCGCGTGAGGGCGGCGCCCGTCGCAGGTCAGGGCCGCGCGGGAGCGGTGGCCGGGCAGCCCGGCGGGCGCATCATGAAGACGTCGACCGGGTCCTCGGTTTCCACGGCGAATCCGTGACGCTCGTAGAGCCGGCGGGCGGCACTGCCCTGCAGTACGTTCAGGCGCACGCTCATGCCCTGCGCGTCCGTCCGCTCCAGGACCGTGCCCAGCACGGCGGATCCGAGGCCGCGGCCCTGATGGGGCGGAGCGAGGTAGAAGTGCTCCAGCCAGAGCCTGCCGTCGGCCGGCCGGACCGTGACGCATCCCGCGAGCTCACGGCCGACGGTGATGACCGACGTGTGCCGCGGGGAGAAGGCGTCCCGCAGCCGCTGCCGTACCCGGTGCTCGTCGTAGCGCCCGAGGCGTTCCAGGTCCGCGCGCATGACCCGGGCCCGCAGCTCCGCGATCACCTCCACGTCCGCCGTCACCGCGGGACGCAGCGCCCAGTCCGCGCCGTGCGCCGGCGTGGCCCGTACGGGCGGCGGCACGGTCGTGTCCGGCCGCGGTCCGCTTCCCCTCACCTCGGTATCCATGGCGGGAGTATCCCAGTCCGCCCCCGTGGCCGGCTCAGGCCTCCCGTGCCGCCTGCTCCAGGCGGGCGCGGTGGGCTTCCCACCAGGCCGGGTCGGTGTCCGGGAGGCCGGGGTTCGACGGCTGCATGCCCGTGGTGCCGTCGAGGAGTTCGCGGAGGATGTCGGCGTGGCCGGCGTGCCGGTGGGCGTCGGAGATGATGCGGACCACGGCGTGGTGCAGGGACACCTTGTCGTCGCCGCTCGGCCACCACGGGACCGTGCCGATCGTGTCCAGGGGGAGGGCCTCGATCGTGGCGTCCGCGTGGGCCCACGCGCGGTGGTAGAGCGCCACGATGTCCGCGCGCGACTGGTCGGGGGTGGCCCACATGTCCGCGTTGGGCTCGGCGTCCTCCGCGACCCAGGGCAGGGGTTCGCCGGAGGGCCGCCCGAAGGTGTCGCCGAGGTAGCCCAGCTCCGTGGTGGCCGCGTGCTTCACCAGGCCGAGGAGGTTGGTGCCGGTCGGGGTCAGCGGGCGGCGTACGTCGTACTCCGAGAGGCCTTCGAGCTTCCAGAGGAGCGCTTCGCGGGCGGACTGGAGGTAGAAGTGGAGCTCGGCCTTGGGATGCGGTTCGGGAGAGGTCATGAGATCAGTCTGGTCGACTGCCGATCTTCGTTCACCGGGTTTACGGGGCACACGGGAGCGCAGCCGGGGGCCGCAGGCGTGCGCACGAGGTGGGGGTGTGGGCGGCACGGCGTGGAGCATCGGTGAAAAGCCGGGCACAGGGGTGTTCAGGGTGGTTACCGCTAAGTAAATTACCGGCGGTAACACTCCGTTCCGGCCAGGGAGGCACACCGTGACCGCCGAATCGAGCCTGGTGAGGGTCGTCAGTCCGCCGAAGCACGTAGAACCGGTCAAGACCGTGATCGAAGGGCGGGTGCGCCAGGTGTGGGTGCCCCCGCTGGCCCCGGTGCCGGTCAGCGGATCCCTCGGGGACATTCCCTTCGACAATGCCCGGGAGGCTCCGCGGGAACCCGTACTCGCCCGCAAGGAGCGGGACGGGACCTGGCGGGACGTCTCGGCCGCCGAGTTCGCCGGCCAGGTGCTCGCCGTCGCGAAGGGGCTGATCGCCGAGGGGCTGCGGCCCGGTGACCGGCTGGCCATCATGGCGCGGACCACCTACGAATGGACCCTGCTGGACTTCGCGGGCTGGGCGGCCGGGCTGATCACCGTCCCGGTGTACCCCACCTCCTCCGCGCTCCAGGCGCGCTGGATCATCCAGGACTCCGGCGCCGTCGCCTGCGCGGTCGAGGACACCACGCAGGCGCGGATCATCAGCTCGGAGCGGGCCAACCTGCCCTGGCTGCGCCACCTCTGGGAGATCGACACGGGCGCGGTGGCCCGGCTGGTCAAGGCCGGCGAGCACGTGCCCGACGAGGTCGTCGCGGCCCGCCGGGCCGGGTGCGCGCCGGAGTCCGTCGCGACGCTGATCTACACCTCCGGGACGACCGGGCAGCCCAAGGGGTGCGTGCTGACGCACGCCAACTTCTTCGCCGAGGTCGACAACGCGGTGGAGCTGCTGCACCCCGTCTTCAAGTCGGTCAGCAAGGACCCGGCCTCGACCCTGCTGTTCCTGCCGCTGTCGCACGTCTTCGGGCGGATGGTGGCCGTCGGGTGCATGCGGGCACGGGTGAAGGTCGGCCACGCGCCGAGCATCCGCGGCGAGGACCTGCTGGCCGACCTGGCCGGCTTCCGGCCGACGTTCCTGCTGGCGATCCCGTACGTCCTGGAGAAGGTCTACAACACCGCGCGGGCCACGGCCGAGAAGATGGGCCGGGCCTCCTCCTTCGACCGGGCGGCGCGGATCGCGCGCAGCCTCGGGGAGGTGGCGGTCGTGGAGGGCAAGCGGCCGGGGCTGGGCCTGCGGCTGGGCCGGGCCCTGTACGAGCCGCTCGTGTACCGGCGGATCCGGGGGGCGCTGGGCGGGCGCGTGCGGTACATCCTGAGCGGCGGCTCCCCCCTCGGCCGGCGCCTCGCCGCCTTCTACACGGGCGCGGGCATCGAGGTCTTCGAGGGGTACGGACTCACGGAGACGACCGCGGCCGCGACCGTCACCCCGCCGCTGCGGCCCCGGCTGGGCACGGTGGGGTGGCCGCTGCCGGGGACGGCGGTACGGATCGCCGACGACGGGGAGGTGCTGCTGCGCGGGCCGCACGTGTTCGCGGGGTACTGGAACAGCGGCGTGGCGGTGGGCGGGGAGCAGTGGCTGTCCACGGGGGACATCGGGGAGCTCGACGCGGACGGGTACCTGACGATCACCGGCCGGAAGAAGGACCTGATCATCACCTCCGGCGGCAAGAACGTGGCCCCCGCACCCCTGGAGGACTGGCTGCGGGCCCACCCGCTGGTGGGCCAGTGCATGGTCGTCGGCGACAACCGGCCCTACGTCACCGCGCTGATCACCCTGGAACCGGAGGGGCTCCAGCACTGGCGGCAGATGCGCAAGAAGACGGGCGTGCCGATCCGGGAGCTGGTGGCCGACGAGGAACTGCGGGCGGACCTCCAGCGGGCGGTCGACGAGGCGAACCGGCTGGTGTCGCGGGCGGAGTCGATCCGGCGGTTCGCGGTGCTGGAGGGGGAGTTCACGGAGGAGCGGGGGCATCTGACGCCCTCCCTGAAGCTGAAGCGGGGCGCGGTCGCACGGGACTTCGAGCGCGAGATCGAAGCCCTGTACCGGCCGTCCTGACCCGCGGGTCGGGCCGCAGCCCGGGCCGGTGGCGTTCGCGGTGCCGCAGCCCGGGCCGGGGCGGAGTCCCCCGACCCGCCCTTCGCCCGTTCCCCGGGCTGCGCCCGGACCCCTTCCGGGGCTCCGCGCCTCGCACGCCGGCGGGGCTGGATGGCCCCCGGGAACGGGGCCGCACGCGGCAGAGGTCCGGGCGCAGCCCGGGGAACGGTGGAAGGGCGGGTAGGGGACACACCAGCCCCGCAGGGCCCACCCCGCCGCGCCCCCCGTCAAGGGGCCGGACGGGTGAGGGGCTCGCAGAGCGAGGCGCGGAGGGCGCGCATAGGGTGGGGTCACTGGTCCGGGGGGCCGCCCCAGGAGGGTGCAGTGCACCGTTCCCGTTCCCGTTCCCGTTCCCGAATAGGCGCCGGCCTCCTCGGCACCGCCCTGGCCGGCGCCCTGCTCGCCGCCGTCCCCGGCCCGGCCGGCCCGGCACCCGCGCGCACGGGAGCCGCCCGGACGGGGATCCAGTGGGGCGCGTGCCCGGAGAAGCCCGTGCCCGACGGAATGCGCTGCGGCACCCTCACCGTGCCGCTCGATCACGCGACCCGGGGCAAGGCCCAGGGGACCCTCCGGGTCGCCGTCGCGCGGCTCCCCGCCACCGGCCCCGCCGCCCAGCGGATCGGCTCCCTCGTGCTGAACTTCGGCGGCCCCGGCGCCCCCGGCGTCTCCACCCTCGCGGCCGACCCCAACGCCTTCGCGGAGCTCAACAAGCGCTACGACCTCGTAGTCTTCGACCCCCGGGGCGTCGGCCACAGCGCCCCCGTCACCTGCGGAGGGAGCATGCAGGGGGGAGGCGCCGGAGCCCCCGGCGGGCCCGCCGCCGAGCTCGCCGCCCTGCGGGCCGAAGCCAAGCGCTGCGCGCTCGACTCGGGCCGGGTGCTCCCGTACGTCGGTACCGTCAGCGTCGCCCGGGACATGGACCTGCTGCGCCAGGCCCTCGGGGAGGACAAGCTCGACTACCTCGGCTTCTCCTACGGGACCCGCCTCGGCGCCGTCTACGCCGCGCTGTTCCCGCACCGCACCGGCCGCATGGCCCTCGACGGCGTCGACACCCTCACCGAGCCGCTCGGCGAGCAGGCCCTGCTGTCGGCGGTCGGCCAGCAGCGGGCGCTGGACAACTTCCTCGTCTGGTGCGCCCACCGGCAGGACTGCGTCTACGGCACGAACACCCGTACCGCCAAGGAGAAGGTCCAGGCCCTCGTCACCCGCCTGGACGCGGAGCCGCTGACCGGCGAGGGCGGACTGCGCTTCACCGGGCAGGACGTGGCCGACGCCATCGGGACCGCCCTGTACTCGCCGAAGGCCTGGCCCGCCCTCGCGGAGGCGCTGGCCCTGGTCGAGCGCCACCGTGACCCCGTGGGGCTGATGCAGCTCGGCGGTCCGGACGAACCGTCCCCGGTCGGGGAGGACCCCGGGCAGGACCCCGCGGAGGAGGGGGCCGCCGCCGTGCCCGCCGACAACGCCGCCGCCGCGCTCGTCGCCGTGAACTGCGCCGACGACCCGGACCGCGGGGACGCCAAGGCCTCCCCGGCGGCCGTCGAGCGGGAACTGGCCGAGCTCCAGCCGCTGTTCCTCGCCGCCTCGCCGATCTTCGGCCCGCGCCAGCTGATGACGGTGCTGGCCTGCTACGGGCGCCCCGCCGGCACCGATTTCATCCGCAGGATCGACCGCCCCGCCGGCATCCCGCGCATCCTGCTCGTCGGTACGCGCGGAGATCCGGCCACCCCGTACGAGTGGACGGAGGAGACGGCGAAGCGGCTCGGCAACACCGTGATCGTGGACTACAAGGGCGACGGCCACACCGGGTACGTCGCCTCGCGCTGTGTGCAGGGGTACGTGGACCACTTCCTGATCGACGGCCGGCTGCCCTCCGGGACGCGCTCCTGCCCCGCCGGGGAGTGAGCCCGCCCGGCGCGGCCTCCTCCCCGGCGGGGCAGCGGCAACCACCGCTGCCGGGTCAGCAGTTGGGGTGCGTGGAGCGGCCCGCGAAACGGTCCGCGAGCCAGTTGCCCGCCGCCAGGGACTGCGTGATGACCCCGCTGACGTGCTCGCCGATCCAGATGGTGTCGAATTCGAGGTTCGTGCCCCGCGCGCACCAGTCGGAGCGCAGCCGGCTGCCGACGGCGTACGGGATGAGCTCGTCGCCGAGCGCGTGGTACTGGTACACGGGCGCGGCCGGGGCGGTGCGCCCGAGCCTGCTCTGGTTCAGGCGGGCCTGCCAGTCGGGCTGCGCCAGCGGGTCGCGGGTGGTCAGGTCGGAGATCCGCTTGAAGGAGCCGCCGATGGCGTCGATCGCGACGCAGTTCTCCTTCATGGCGCCGACCAGGACCTTCCCGGCCGGGTTGAGGTAGGAGTCGAGCTTCAGTTCCGGGAAGGCCGCGTCCTGGCCGGCGGCGGCCATGAAGATGAGGCCGGAGCCGTAGGAGCCGTTGTTGAAGTCGGCCACCTTCAGCAGATCGGCCGGGACCCCGCCCGTCGCCGTGCCCTTGACCCGCAACTCCGGTGCGTACGAGCCCTGCAGCTCGGCGGCCCAGGCGCTGGCCTGGCCGCCCTGGGAGTACCCCATGATCCCGACGGGTGTCGTGGCCGACAGCCCGGCCTCGGGCAGCCGGGTGGCCGCGCGGGCGGCGTCGAGAACGGCGTGGCCGGCGGAGGGGCCGACGGTGTAGGTGTGCACGCCGGGGGTGCCCAGGCCCTCGTAGTCGGTGACGACGACGGCCCAGCCGCGCAGGGTGAGCTGCTGGATGAGGTTGGCCTCCAGGGCGGTGCCGTACGGGAGGTTGTTGCTCGGCGCGCAGGAGTCGCCCATGCCGACGGTGCCGACGGCGTAGGTGATCAGGGGGCGCGGGCCGGTTCGGCCGTCCTGCGGGACGATGACGGTGCCGGAGACGACGTTCGGGGCGCCGTCGGCGGTCGTGGAGTTGTAGTGGATCTTCCAGGCTTTGGTGTGGGTGGGCTGACCGGGCAGTGGGTGGAACGCGGACGGCGCGCTGCTGACGATGTCGCCGGGGCGGGCGGTGGCCTCCTCCGTCCGCGTGGAGGCGGCGGCGGTGGCGGTGGCGGAGGGGACGGCGGCCGAGAGGGCCAGGGCGGCCACGGCGGCGAGGGCTGAGCTTCGGATGCGCATGGGGCGGCTCTCCCAAGGGTCCGGGTGGGGGTGGTGGGTGAGGAGAAGGTAGTGACCGACCGGTAGGAACGTCGCTGACCGCACAGCTCAGCTTTACTGGCCCGGGACCGCAGCCGTCCCGCCCCGCCCACCTTGTCGGCGGGCGGTCCATCTGGCGGCGCCGGGCGCGGAAGGCCTGACGGGCTGCCGCGCCGAAAACCCAAAATCCTCTGCCTGGTTGCGAGTTGGCGAGTATTGGACGCTTACGCGGTCGAGGTTCCGGGTGCTTAATGGTTCCCCGCGCAGTCAACTGCGTTTCCTCATGGGGGAGTTATGGAGTCCAACGGGGCCACGCCAGCACCACCGCCAGCATCACCGCCACCACCATCAGCACCACCACCGCCACCACCGTCGGCTCCGCTGACGCCGTTGTGGGTGCCGGCGCCGACCCCGTCGGCGAACCCGGCCCAGCGGCAGGACTTCGGGGCACCCGACCTCGTGCTGCGGGTCAGCAATCGCCTGCTGTGGGTGGGGGAGGCGGTCTATCCGCTGCACAACATCGTCCGGGTGTACACCTACGTGCTCAGCGTCGACCGCAAGAAGGCCGTCGCCGACTACGTACCGTGGATCGTCCTCCTCCTGGTGTTCTTCGCGGTGTCCGTCATGGACGCCAACCCTCCGGGCGTGATCATCACGATCGTCCCGGTGCTCCTGCTGGTGATGGCCCTCGTGCGCCGGCTGAACCGGCCGGACCTGTATGTCATGGGAGTGGAGACCTCCGGTGCGTCCACCGCGGTGGTGACCCTGGCGGACCGGGCCGAGCTGCGGAGGCTGGTCGCGCGGATCGTCGACGCCATCGAGCGCCCCGAGACGGATTTCTCCCTCTACGTGGCCCAGCTGACGGTGAACATCAAGCACTACGTCCACGTCGGGGACACCGCGAACATCAACGGCTCGGGAAACATCGGAGTGGTGAAGAAATGACGCCGGAAAGCGGGAGCGGAAGCGGAAGCGGCGGCGGCACCGGCAGCTCGAACCACTTCGGGGACCACGTCGTCGTGAACGGCTCGGGCAACATCGGCATCGTCAAGAACCAGTCCCCAACCATCGCCCAGCAGGCGGCACCCACCACCCCGCAGGAGGCGATCCACCAGTTGGAGCGCCTGCTCCTGGAGCTTCGCGCCCAGGTCGCGCCGGCCGGTGCGGGCACCATCGACAGCAACCTGCCCGTGATCGTCTCCGCGGAGAGCGGCCCGGAGGCGCGGCACGGGGCCCTGATGGCCGTACTGGGCCTCGCGACCCTCGCGGGCGGGGAGGTCGGGAGGGCGGTCATCGAGGCGGTCGGCCGGGTGCTGGAGCTGCTGAGCTTGGCCTAGCCGAGGCCGGTTGTCCACGCTGCGCATCGCCGACATCGGCACCCTCGGGCCGGGCGCCCGCCCCGCGCCGGTCTCCCGGAGCGCCCGTGCCCGCGCCTGTGACTGCGGCGAGCGGACCGAGCGGGGCGGCTGCGGCAGCGGTACGCAGCTGTGCGTGTCCTGCGGAGTCGCCGCCTGCCGCTCCTGCGCGGGCAACACCTGCGCCGAAGCCGCCCCCACGGGCTGCTCCGCGTCCCGCGCCACCCCGGCCCCCGCCGCCGTACCGGTCGGCGCCGCGGCCCCCAAGGGCTCGTGCGCAGCCGGCAACGGCGGCTGCGCATGCGGCCTGTTCACCCTTCAGGTGCCCGGCGCCACCCGGTAGGGAGGGCGCCGGGAGCCACCGGCCGAGCGGGAACCACGGGGTGACCGTGACCTCGTCGACGCCGCTCGTGGCGTCGGGCCCGCCCTCCTCGTACGCGCGGTACCAGGCGTCGCGGGCCCGGCAAGATCCGAAAGAGACGGCCTAACCCCCCGACGCGATGCGGTACGCCCCCGGGGTCGTGCCCGTCCAGCGGCGGAAGGCGCGGTGGAAGGCGGTGTCCTCCGAGAAGCCCAGGCGGGCCGCCAGCTCCGCGATCGGTTCGCGGCTCTCCGCCAGCCCGGCGATGGCCGCATCGCGCCGTACGTGGTCCTTCAGCTGCTGGAAGGACGTGCCCTCCTGCTGGAGCCGCCGCCGCAGCGTGGCCGGGGACACCGCCAGGCGTCCCGCGACCTCGCCCAGCTCCGGCAGGCGCGGTGAGCCGCGCAGGGCCTGGGTCAGGGTCCGGCGGACCTGCTCCGCGACCGTGGTCCCGTACGCCGGCCGGGAGAGGAGGTCGAACGGGGCCCGCCGCAGCATCGCGTCGAGCGCGGGCTCGTCCCGTACCAGCGGGGCCGTCAGCCAGTGCGCGTCGAAGGCCACGGCCGCGCCCGTGCGCGCCTCGCCGAAGCGGACCGGGCAGTCGAAGAGCAGCTCGTACTCCTCCTCGTGCGGCGGCGCCGCATACGCGAAGGAGGCGTGGGCCAGCGGGATGCGCCGGCCGATCAGCCAACTGCTCAGCCGGTGCCAGATGGCGAGCACGCACTCGGTGAGGAAACGCTCCTCGTCCCGCGCGAAATCGTTCCGCACCGCGAACCACGCCTGCCCGCCCTCGACGTCGAGCGCCAGCTCCGGCCCGCCCGGGAACAGCCCGTAGAAGGTGGCGGAGCGTTCCACCGCCGCACCGAGATCCCGGCAGCCGAGCGAGGCCCTGCACATCATCGCGAAGGTCCCGGGCCGGCTGGGGACGGCCGCCAGGCCCAGGAACTCGTCCTGCGTGGTCCGGTACAGCGCCCGGAACAGCCGCGCGAACTGCGCCGGGGTCACCCGCGCCCGGTCGTCGCCCAGCAGCAGCGGCGGAATCTGCGCCTCCTGGAGCAGCGGCACGATGTCGAGCCCGCGGCCGCGCGCCCCCGCGAGCACGGCACGCACGTGGTGCACGGTGACCGTCCGCCTCCCCATGGGTCCGACGGTAGCCGCAATGAGCGCTGGGGTCAGCGGGGGTGACGCTTCCGGTCATGCCGCGGACGGCATCCCGGTGCCTAGCGTCGTTGGTACGGCCAAGTGACCGAGTGACCGAGTGACCGAGTGACCGAGGGGGAGGCGAGCCCTATGAGCGCGACGAGTGCGGGGGATCCGATCGAACCGGTGAGCGAGGCCGCCGGAGGCGTGCGCCGGCCGCGGACGCTGGCGGTGTTCACGGAGTGGACCGGCGAGCGGTACGCGGCCGAGACCGCGCTCCGCCACAGGAGCGGAGAGGGGAACGAGGGGAGCCAGGGGAGCGAGGGGAGTCACGAAAGCCAGGGGAGTCAGGGGAGCGGGAAGGGCTGGACCACCGTGTCCTACGGGCAACTGCGCGCCCGTGTGCGGGAGTCCGGGCGCGCCCTGCTCGGCCTCGGGATCGCTCCCGGCGAGCGCGTCGCGGTGCTCGCGGAGACCCGGCCGGAGTGGACGTACACCCACTTCGGGGTCCTGGCCGCCGGAGCCGTCCTCGTGCCGGTGTACCCGACGGCCGGGGAGGAAGAGCTCGCCTGGGTGCTGTCGGACTCCGAGGCCGTGGTGGTCGTCTGCGACGACCCCGCGCAGGCCGCCCGGGTGGAGGCGCTGCGCCCGAAGCTCCCGGCGCTGCGCGCGGTGGTGGAGATGGACGGGCTGCGCGCCCTCCCCGGAGCGGCGCCCGAAGCCGAACTCCTCGCCAGGGCCGCCGCGGTGGAGACCGCCGCCGACGCCTCCATCGTCTACACCTCGGGCACCACCGGCCTGCCCAAGGGCTGCCGCCTCACGCACGCCAACCTCGGCGCCATCCAGGACGCCACCCTCCCGCTGGTCAGGGGCGGCCCGGGGGATTCCACGTACCTGTACCTCCCCCTCGCCCACCTGCTGGCCCAGCTGATCCAGTTCACCACCCTCCTGGAGGGCGGGGAGCTCTGCTACTTCGGCGGCCGGATCGAGGACGTCATCGGGGAGCTCGCCGAGGCCCGACCGACCCATCTGCCGTCCGTACCGCGCCTGTTCGAGAAGCTGCACTCGGTGGTCCTGTCCCTCGCGGAGTCGCAGGAGGGCGGCGGCGCGCGGTTCGCGGAGGCGGTCCGGGTGGGGCTGCTGGCGGCGGAGGGCCGTCTGACGGCGGAGAGCCGCGCCGCCCACCAGGCAGCCGAGGAATCCCTGTACTCCCTGGTCAGGGGCGCCTTCGGGGGCCGCCTGAAGTGGGCGCTGACGGGCGGCGCCCCGATCGCCCCGGCCACCCTCGACTTCCTGCGGGCCTGCGGGATCGGGGTCTTCGAGGGCTACGGCATGACGGAGTCCGGCGGGGTCATCAGCCTCAACCACCCGGACGCGGTCCGCCACGGATCGGTGGGCCGCCCGATCGCCGGGTGCGAGGTCCGCATCGCCGAGGACGGGGAGGTACTGGCCCGGGGGCCGATGATCTTCCCCGGCTACCACGCCAACGACACGGCGACGGCGGAGGCGCTGGACGGGGAGGGCTGGCTGCACACCGGCGACCTGGGGGAGGTGGACCCGGACGGCTACCTCCACATCACCGGCCGCAAGAAGGAGCTGATCATCACCTCGGCGGGCAAGAACATCACCCCCACCGAGCTGGAGTTCGCCCTGCAGCGCTCCCGCTACGTGTCCCGCGCCGTCATGATCGGCGACCGCCGCCCGCACCCGGTGGCCCTGATCACCCTGGACGCGGAGGAGATCGCCGCCTGGGCCGTACGCGAGTCGGTGACCCTGGACCCGGCCGCCCCCGGCGAGCACCCCGCCGTACGGGCCCTCGTCGCGGAAGCGGTCGAGGCGGCCAACGCCACGGTCTCCCGCCCGGCCCGCGTCCGCGCCTTCCGGGTCCTGCCGGGGGAGTTCACCGTGGAGTCGGGCACCCTCACCCCGACCCTGAAACTGCGCCGCAGGGCGGTGGCGGAGCGGTACGCGGCGGAGATCGAGGAGCTGTACGGCTGAGCCGGGGCCGCGGGCCTGGTCGTGGCCCGTGCGGGAGCCGCCCGGGTCAGGCCCGGGGGTCACGCCCGAGGTCACGCCCGGGGGTCACGCCCGCGGGTCCTCCGTCACCGTCAGGGGCAGGCACTCGGTGAGCAGATCGACGACGTCGCGCCAGGCTCGCCGTGCGTGCAGGGGGTGGTAGCCGACACCGGGGACCGTGGGGTGGTCCACCGTCGGGTGGTGGAAGGCGTGCAAGGCGCCGCCGTAGACCGTGAGGCGCCAGTCGACGCCCGCGGCCTGCATCTCGGCGGTGAACGCCTCCCGTTGTGCGGGCGGCATGATCGGGTCTTCCGACCCGACGCCGGCCCACACCGGGCAGCCGATGCGCGCGGCCTCGCCCGGCCGGCCCGTGGTGGTCGCGTTGACCGTGCCGATCGCGCGCAGGGCGGCGCCGTCGCGGCCGAGTTCCAGCCCGATGGCGCCTCCGGTGCCGTAGCCGATGGCGGCGATCCGGTCGGGGTCGGCCCGCGGTTCGGTGCGCAGCACGTCGAGCGCCGCACGGCCGATGCCCCGCATCCGGCCGGGATCGGAGAGCAGCGGTAGGCAGCGGGCCAGCATCTCCTCGGGGTCGCCCAGATAGCGCCCGCCGTGAAGGTCGAAGGCCAGCGCCACGTATCCCAGCTCGGCGAGGGCATCGGCCCGGCGGCGCTCGACGTCGCTGAGCCCCATGCCCTCCGGTCCGACCAGCACCGCGGGCCGGCGGTCGCCGCCGGCCGGGAGCGCGAGGTGCCCGACCATCGTCAAACCGTCGGCCGGGTACTCGACCGTGCGCGTCGTGATCGTCGTGATCGTCGTCATGAGACGGGACGGTAGTGAGCGTCGACCCGGTCCGGCCGGTGTTCCGCCGCCGGCGGAACAGTGCGGACGCTCCCACCAGGCACGCTGCCGGCAGGCCTGGACGCAGAGGCTGGAGAAGCACGTGCGCGGGGGAGGGGAAATGATTCATTCCGGTCCGTGGCTGTCAAGCGGAACGCGTAATCGATCATGACTACGTCGAAATGGTCCAATCCCTACTTGACCGGTCGGACCCGTCCTACACTTCGAGCCGTCAACGCCAAAAAGAGCCAGGGGGGCGCGAAATGGCGGGTAGTAATTCGACGGTCCAAGTCCGTGTTCAAGAGGGTGTGCTGTGGGTCGACGGTGAGGCCTATCCTTTGCACAACATCTCCCACGTGGGGCAGCGCGTATTGGAGGTGGACAAGGGGGCGGCATGGCGCAAGTTCATCGGCCGGGCCCTTCTGTGCATTGTCATCGGTTCCATCGCGGCGGCCATCTTCGGCGACGTTGCCGGAGTCCTCGCGGTCATCGTCTTCGGACTGCTGATCTGGCAGCTCGTGAAGGTGATCAACAGGCCCCCGGTGTACGGCCTGGTCCTCAACACCTCGGGCATCCAGCGCGAGGCGGTGTGGTCGCTGGACCGCGCAGAGATCGAGAACCTGGTCTTCGAGATCACGAAGGCCATCGGCCGGCCCAACGCCGCCCCGGTGACCATCAACATCAAGGAAGCCGTCATGGGCGACCAGATCAAGCAGTACGGCGCCGGCAGCATCGGCCGGGCGGAGCACAGCGGCGCCGGAGACATCCGGGGAGGCGGTCGGTGATGGCCGGCGACAGTTATACACAGCACGGAGCCGGAAGCATCGGACACGCCACGCACAGTGGTTCCGGAGACATCGTGGCCGGAGGCAAATACGTCGGCGGAACTCCGCCGGAGCCCTCGGCGCTCGAAAAGCTCCTCGAAGAAGTCCAGGCGATGAGGCAGCACCTGGACGAGACCGACCGGGCGGAAGTCGACGCGGCGGTGGAAGAACTCCAGGGGAATCCCCCCGAGGGGAGATTTCGGAGAATCCTCGCGACCTTCTCCGGAATCGCCACCCTCGTGGGAGAGGCCGGAGTTCCGGTGATCGCGGCGGTCAGGGCCCTGATGGGCTGAAGGGGAAAGCGGAAGGCAAGGGGGCCACGGGCAGTGGCCCCCTTGCCTTATGCCTCTTCCGACACCCCGCCGAGGAATGCGGCCCGGGCCCCGGGCGCCACCGGGGGCTGGGGGACGGCCGTCATCATGGAGCCCATGACGAACGACGGGGAAGTGAAGGGCGGTCCGGTGGTGTGTCCCGGCTGCGGGGCGGGGGACGGCGTTCCGGTCGCGGACGTGCGGCGCGGCAAGGACCGGATACGGCTCGCCCCGGCGCCGAACACGACCGGTGACGGGTGCACGAACTTCATCGAGGGCACGGTGATCGCCGGGCTGGTCGTGTCCGGGGTGCGTACTACGCCGACGACCGGGGCTGGCCGTGGCTCCTGCCGGTGGGGATCGTGGCCGGGCTGCTCGTGATGGTGGGGACGGTCGCCGTGATCCGCAGCGAGGGCAAGGACAAGCGCCGGGTGGAGGCGGGCGCGGGCCGGGCGGCCGAGGCGGCCGCGGGGGCCCGGTTCTGCTCCGCGTGCGACGCCGTGTTCTTCGCGCCGCAGGGCGGTCCGTGGGAGGGCGTGGCGAGCCCGGAGCGGTTCCGGCACCACGTCTGGACCGCCGGCGGGTACGGGGACAAGCTCGACGAGAAGGCCAAAGCCGCGGGCGCGGCGGCGGCGGAGCCGGCCTGAGCGGCCGCCCCGCTACTTCAGGTTCGCGGTGATCAGCTTCTTGAACGCGTCCGGGGTGATCGAGTCGATGCCCTGCCCCGAGTTCACGGTGAGGTTCTTGCCGTTGATCGAGACGTCCGGGGTGCCCTGCATGTTCTGGTCGTAGAAGGCCTGGCCGACCTTCTCGACCCACGGCATGTAGGTGAGTTCCTTGACCGCCTGGTTGAAGGCCGGCGTGCGCAGCCCCGGCACCTGGTTCGCGAGGTCCAGCAGGGTGGCCGTGGAGCCGAACTTGTCGTCCGTTTCCTTCGCCGGGTGGTTCGTGTAGAGCACCTGGAGGTACTCCATGAACTTCTCCGGGCTTTCGTTCGCGGCCGCGCCCAGGGCGTTGACCGCGCGCTTGGAGCCCTTGCCGGCGCCGATGGCCTTGTCCAGGAACGTGGCGAAGTGGTACTCGACGCGGTACGTGCCCGCGTCCGCCTGCTCCTTGATGGTCTTCCCGAGGCCGATCTCGGCGCCCGCGCAGTAGGGGCAGCGCGGGTCGAGCCAGATGGAGAGGACGTTCTTCGCGTCCGCCTTGCCGTACGGGATCACGATCCCGTCCTTGCCGGTGGTGTTGGCGGGCCGCACGAAGGGCTTGCCGGCCGCCTCCTCGTCGGCGGAGGGCTTCGACACGTAGAGGCCGATGCCCGTCGCGAGGGCCAGTACGGCGACCAGCGCGCCGCCGATCAGCAGACGCCCGCGCAGCTTGTCGCGCCGGGCCAGGGCCTCGCGCTCCTCGCGCATGCGCGTCCGGGCCTCGCGCCGCTGGGTCTTCTTGCTGGTTGCCATTCCCCAAGGATAAAGATCGTAGAGCGCTCAAGTATGTGCCATTGGTGCGAATCGGGCAGGGCCCTAAGTCCCGAATCGTCTCCGGGCGCGGGTCCGTGAAGATGCGGCAAATGGTGGGCCACATCTCCGGGGGCGGCGGTGAGTCGCGGGCGAAGAGCTGATAGACAGTTAACCTCCACGGCCCGATCGGCCGTCCGCGCGAAGACAGCTGGGGTGCGCGGGGCGTTATGTGACTTTTTTACGTATTACGGGGGCCCGGACCGGCCTCCGCTCTGGGGGGATCGCCGCACTGTGAAGCCACTTCACCGTCACCTCGTCAACACCTCGCGCAAAGTCGTGTGCACGGCCGCCCTCGCGGCCAGCCTGACCACCGCCGCGGTCGTGACCAACACACCGATCGCGGGCGCGGGCGAAGCCGAGCCGACCCCCGACAGCCCCCAGGCCACCGATCGCGGTGACGCCCGGCTGGAACTCCCGGACCTGGTCGCCGACCCGCCCCCGGTGATCCCCGGCGTCACCAGCCCCGACGCGGCCACCGCGGGCATACCCGCGACCGCCCTCGACGCCTACAAGCGTGCCGGGATCTCGGTGGCCGCGGCCCTCCCCGGCTGCCACCTGCCCTGGCAACTGCTGGCGGGCATAGGCCGGGTGGAATCCGTGCACGCCTCCGGCTACGGGCTCAAGGCGGACGGGTACACCGAGAAGCCGATCCGCGGACCGCGCCTGGACGGCAACGCCTTCGCCGAGGTCAAGGACACCGACAAGGGCGAGTGGGACGCGGACACGGAGTTCGACCGCGCGGTCGGCCCGATGCAGTTCATCCCCTCCACCTGGACCACCTGGGGAGCCGACGGCAACGCCGACGGCAAGCGCGACCCGAACAACATCTACGACGCGGCGCTGGGCGCCGGCCTCTACCTCTGCGCGGGCCAGCGCAACCTCACCGACGCGGGCGACCTCGACAAGGCGATCCTCAGCTACAACAGGTCGCGCGCGTACGTGAACTCCGTGCTCGGCTACATGCGGCAGTACATGGCGGGCCAGGGCGCGACCCCGGTCCCCAACCCGCCGGCCGGCAACTACCCGACGCCGAACCCGCCGCAGCTGCCGACGCCGCCTCCCGCCCCGACGACGCCCCCGAAGCCGGCTCCCGACCCGACCAAGCCCCCGAAGGAGACTCCTCCGCCGAAGCCCCCGAAGCCCGCCCCGACCCTGGACAAGCTGATCAGGATCGGCACCCGGGAGCTCACGGCCGAGGCCGGGACCGAGTTCGGGCGCATGCCGCTCATCAAGGCCGTGCTGACCGACGGCATGCCGGCCGTCGGCAAGAGGATCATCGTCTCCGTCGACGACGACACCACCGGCCGCACCGTCTTCGCGGCCGACGGCCAGGAGTACGCGGTCCTGATCACCGACGCCAAGGGCCTGATCCGGGTCCCGAAGCTGAAGGCGGGCCGCAAGGCGGGCGAGTTCACCCTGCGGGCCTCGGGCTACGAGATGGCGGTCGAGGCCTCCGTGAGCATCCGGGGCAAGGTCACCCCGGCCACGCCGGTCCCCGTTCCCGAGGCGGACGAGCTGGTCCGCAGCGACGGGAACGCGGGCAAGCCGCTGACCGCGGTCGCCGGCACCGGGATCAAGGGCGTGCAGTTCCTGGCGACGGCGAAGGACAAGCCGGTCGCCGGAGCCAAGGCCACGGCCGGGATCGGCACCAAGGACAAGGACGGGAAGTGGGTCCCGGCGGACCCGGCCAAGACGGGGGAGACCCCGTACTTCCTGGACAAGGACGGCAAGAAGCTGACCGAGCTGGCGCTCCCGGCGACCGGCGCGGACGGCAAGGTCGACCTGCCCGAACTGTCCACCACGGGCGTCGCCGCGGGCACGTACACCCTCCGCGTGCGGATCTCGGACCAGGTGGTGCTCTTCCTGGAGATCACCGTCACCGCGGCCGAGCCGCCGGCCACCGAGGAGCCGGACACGAAGCCCTCGGCGACCGAGCAGCGGACCCGCAAGGACTAGTCCCGCAAGGACCGGTCCCGCAAGGACTGGTCCCGCAAGGACTGGTCCCGGAAGGCCTGCCGGAGCGCCCCGCCGAACTCGGCGGGGTGCGTGGTCAGGCCGGTGTGCCCGCCGGGGAAGTGCAGCAGCTCCACGCCGAGGCGCTCGGCGAGGTACGCCGCCGGCCGGTACGGAAGCTCGCCCCGCGAGTCCCGGCCGCCGGCGAGCACGAGCCGGTCCGCGACCGCCTCCAGCCGCCCGAGGTCCGGGGCGTAGGCCATGAAGCTCGGCACGATGCGCCCGAGGAAGTAGGGCAGATCGGCCATCGTCCGCGCGGCCCGGGCGGCCGCGTGCGCCGGCAACGGGGCGGGGGCAGGGGCAGGGGCGGGCTCGGATGCGGGGGCGTCGCCGTCCTCCCCCTCCCCCTTCAGCCCCGCCGCGAACATCCCCAACGCCGGCATCAGCCCCTCCGCGTCCAGGGTGTCCCGTACGCGTGCGAGGAACACGCGGTGCGCGGGAGCGTCCGGCAGCACCTCCACCACCGGCGGCTCGTGCGCCACCAGGCGTACGAAGCGTTCGGGCCGGGCGGCCAGCAGGTGCAGGGCCGCGATCGCGCCCGAGCTGGAGGCGAAGACCCGGGCGGGCTCGCCGGGCGACAGCAGGTCCAGCAGCCGCAGCGCGTCCTCGGTGTGCTCGGCCACGCTCTGCCCGGCCGCCGGTTCGTCCAGCGGGCTGCGGGACAGGCCGCGCGGATCGTAGGACGCGACGGTGTACTCGGCCGCCAGGGCGTCGGCGACCCCGTCGAAGGCGGCCGCGCCGCCCGTCCCGCCCGGAATCAGCAGCAGGAGCGGGCCCCGGCCGCGCACCTCGTAGTGCAGGGTCGCGCCCGGCACGCGCAGGCCGGCGCTGGTCGCGGTGCTCATGCGCAGCCTCCCCTGCGGGAGGCGGTGCGCTGCTTCAGCATGCAGTGCAGGCCGTCGAGGGCCCAGAGCCAGGAAGCCTGCGGGGAGCGCGCGTGGGCGAAACCGCCCGAGGCCTCCAGGGCCACGAACCCGTGGAACGTGCTGCGCAGCAGCCGGGCCGCGTCGGTCAGATCGGGCTCCGCCAGCCCGTAGCCGCGCAGCATGCCGTACGTCAGCGCGATCGCGCGGCGCGGCCCGGCGGCCTTGGCGGCGAGCTCGGGGTCGATCTTGCCCGGGGCCTGGGTCGCCGCGTAGCGGCCGGGGTACTTGTGGGCGTACTCCCGCCAGGCGTTGGCGAACGCGACGAGCGCGTCCCGTCCGGCGAGCCCGGCCGTCGCCTCCGCGATGAGCAGCGTCTTCTCGTCCGTCGCCAGCAGCGCGATCCGCCCGCGGAGGTCCTCCAGGCTGCGGACGTGCGCGTAGAGGCTGGCGTCCTGCACCCCGAGCCGCCGCGCGACCTGCGCCATGGTCAGCCGGTGCAGCCCGACGTCGTCCGCCACCTCGGCCCCCACGGCGGTGACCCGCTCGGCCGTCAACCCCATCCGCACGCTGTGCCCCTCCCGTTGATCAGTCCCCCCAACCTATATCTAGGGCTCCTAGGGATGCACCTAGGATTCCTAGGAGGAGGAGGAGGAGGAGGAGGAGGGCGGCCCGGGAAACGGCGAAGCCCCGACCGGTTCCACGACCCGGCCGGAGCAAAGGCAGGAGCCCCGTCGACTCTGCTCGCGCAGAGAAGACAGGGCTCCTTGGGTACTGCATATCCAACCGCGACTGGTTGGCCCAGGCGACTAGGCCGGGGTGACGTTCTCCGCCTGCGGGCCCTTCGGACCCTGGGTGACGTCGAAGTTCACCAGCTGGTTCTCCTCAAGGGAGCGGAAGCCGGCGGCGTTGATCGCGGAGTAGTGGACGAAGACATCCGGGCCGCCGCCGTCCTGGGCGATGAAGCCGAAGCCCTTTTCAGCGTTGAACCACTTGACGGTTCCGGTAGCCATGAGCCCTCCTATGGGCCAAAGGGTCGCCCTGCTCCAGAACCTGCTAAGAAGTCTGAAAACTACAAAAGCCTGCGGGTCACATTCTCCGCAGGCCTCGTACTGCAAGGGAAACCAAACTGCAACTTGCGTCGAGCCTAGCACGCACCTCCCGGCCGAGACCAGAGGGAAAGATCACGTCACTCGGACGTTTGAGACCCGCCAGACGGCTGACGCGGACACTGGGGCTAGTCTCGCGATGTGGACGTCAATCGCAGCCGGCCCCGTGTCGGCCACATTCAGTTCCTGAACTGCCTGCCCCTCTACTGGGGGCTGGCCAGAACCGGCACGCTGCTGGACCTGGAGCTGACCAAGGACACCCCGGAGAAGCTCAGCGCGAGCCTGGTCCAGGGCGGCCTGGACATCGGCCCCATCACCCTCGTGGAGTTCCTGCGCAACGCGGACGACCTCGTCGCCTTCCCCGACCTCGCGGTCGGCTGCGACGGCCCCGTCATGTCCTGCGTGATCGTTTCGCAGGTCCCCCTGGACCAGCTCGACGGCGCCCGCGTCGCGCTGGGATCCACCTCGCGAACGTCCGTACGCCTGGCCCAGCTGCTGCTCGCGGAGAAGTACGAGGTCCGGCCCGACTACTACACCTGCCCGCCCGACCTGGGCCTGATGATGCAGGAGGCGGACGCGGCGGTGCTGATCGGCGACGCCGCGCTGCGGGCCTCGCTGCACGACGCGCCCCGGCTCGGACTCACCGTCCACGACCTGGGGGCGATGTGGAAGGAGTGGACGGGACTGCCCTTCGTCTTCGCCGTCTGGGCGGCCCGCAAGGACTACCTGGAGCGTGAGCCGGAGGTCGTGCAGAAGGTGCACGAGGCCTTCCTCGCCTCCCGGGACGTGTCCCTGGAGGAGGTCGGCAAGGTCGCCGAGCAGGCGGCCCGCTGGGAGGCCTTCGACGCGGAACTGCTGGAGCGCTACTTCACGACGCTCGACTTCCGCTTCGGCCCCGACCAACTGGCCGGCGTACGTGAATTCGCGCGGCGGACGGGACTCACGACGGGCTATGCGCCCGATGTGAACGTGGAGCTCCTGCCGGTGGCCGTGCCGGGTCATTAGCGCGGCTTATGAGGTTATTCGCCTTTCCGCACAGCGGAATGGAGCGGAAAGGCGAATGCCCCCGGACCCCGGCCGTTTACCGCGAATGCACGCCTTCTCCTTTCACCCGCCCCCGGCCCCCGCGGGCACGCGGGACGCGGGACGTGAGGCGTGGCGGTCCGCCGCTCCTTGAGGGTGCCCGGCGGCGCTGCTAGCGTGCCTCGCCAAGTCACGGGGCGCGGGGCGGGGGCTGGGATGAGGATCCGGGAACGGGCGGCGGCGCCGGGCCGCGCAGCCGCGGGGGCGGGCTGACATGGGCATCGCGCTGTTCGTGGCCGGGGTCACGCTCTGGGGCGCGGCAGCGGGCCTCCTCCTGCCCCGGGCCGCCTACCGCCTCTCCGTGGAAGTGGGCCTGCCCCGGCGCTCGGCCTGCCCGGCCGGCCACCCGCTGACCGGCCCGGCCGGAGGCTGGCTGGGCCTCCCGGTCTGCCCCCGCTGCGCACCGCGCTCCCGCCGGCGCGAGGGCTACGCGCCCCTCGCGGGGTCCGTTCTGGCGACCGTGCTGGTGTGCCTCGCCCTCGGGGCCGGGGTCGGGGCGCGGCCCGAGCTGGCCGCCTGGCTCCTGCTGGCCCCCTTCACCGTCCTGCTCTGCTTCGTCGACCAGGCCGTCCACCGGCTGCCCGACGTACTGACCCTGCCGCTGGCCGTCACCACCGCGGCCGCGCTCGGCGTGGCCGCCCTGTTCGCGGGTACCGGCGGATCATGGACGCGCGCCCTGCTCGGGGGGCTCGTCCTCGGGTCCGTGTACCTCGTCCTCCATCTGATCCACCCGCCCGGCATGGGCTTCGGCGACGTCACCCTGGCCCTGACCGTGGGGCAGGTCCTGGGCTGGTACGGGTGGTTCGTGCTGTTCGTGGGAAGCCTCGCCGCGTTCACCGCGGCCTCCGTGCACGGCTACGCCCGGGTCGCCCTGCGCCGGGTGGAGCGCGGGACCTCGATGGCCTTCGGCCCGTTCATGGCCGGCGGCGCCCTCGCGGGCGTGATCTACGCGGGCCTGGGCCTGGGGCTGGGACTCGACCTGGGGTCCGGCCCCGTCCTGGGCGCGGGAGCGGTTCCCTGAGCCCGCCCGGGACATCCCGCAGGGGGCCAGACCGGGAGCCGCAGGGGCTGGCGTAGGCTGGATCGGTCCGGGAATCTCGACCGCAGCCGGGCGCCAGCCGAACGACACAGCCGAAAGGTGACGCACCGGTGACCGACCAGGCCGCTCTCCAGTCAGTCCTCGACCGAGCCGCCACGGGGGGCCGGATCACCCGGGAAGAGGCGCTCGACCTCTACCGCCACGCGCCCCTGCACGCGCTGGGCCAGGCCGCCGACGCGGCCCGCCGGCTGCGCTACGCGGGTACCGAGCACATCGCGACGTACATCATCGAGCGCAACATCAACTACACCAACGTGTGCGTCACGGCGTGCAAGTTCTGCGCCTTCTACGCGGCCCCCAAGGACACGAAGAAGGGCTGGTCCCGGGACCTCGAGGACATCCTGCGCCGCTGCGCGGAGACCGTCGAGCTGGGCGGCACCCAGATCATGTTCCAGGGCGGCCACCACCCGGACTACGGCGTCGAGTACTACGAGCACCACTTCTCCGCCATCAAGCAGGCCTACCCGCAGCTGGTCATCCACTCCCTCGGCGCGTCCGAGGTCGAGCACATGGCCCGCATCTCCAAGGTGTCGGCCGAGGAAGCGATCCAGCGCATCCACGCCGCCGGCCTCGACTCCTTCGCGGGCGCCGGCGCCGAACTGCTCCCGGAGCGGCCGCGCAAGGCGATCGCCCCGCTCAAGGAGTCCGGCGAACGCTGGCTGGAGATCATGGAGATCGCCCACAAGCTGGGCGTGGAGTCCACCTCCACCATGCTGATGGGCACCGGCGAGACCAACGCCGAGCGCATCGAGCACATCGCGATGATCCGGGACACCCAGGACCGCACGGGCGGCTTCCGCGCCTTCATCCCGTACACCTACCAGCCCGAGAACAACCACCTCAAGGGCCGGACCCAGGCGACCGTCTTCGAGTACCTGCGCATGATCGCCATCGCGCGGCTCTTCCTCGACAACGTCGCCCACATCCAGGGCTCCTGGCTCACCGTCGGCAAGGAGGCGGGCCAGCTCTCCCTGCACTACGGCGCCGACGACCTCGGTTCGATCATGCTGGAGGAGAACGTCGTCTCCTCGGCCGGTGCCAAGCACCGCTCCAACCGCATGGAGATCATCGACCTGATCCGCAAGGCGGGCCGCACCCCGGCCCAGCGCGCCACGACGTACGAGCACCTCCTCGTGCACGACGACCCGGCGAACGACCCGGTCGACGACCGCGTCGTCTCGCACATCTCCTCCACCGCCATCGAGGGCGGCACGGCCCACCCCGAGCTGAAGCTCATCTCCACGAACTGACGCGCCCGTGCTGACGATCCACACCGCCGCACTCCTCGTGACCGGCCCCTCCGGCCGGGGACCCGCGCCGCTGCCCGGCGGCGCGGTCCTGGTCGAGGGCGACCGCATCGCCCGGGTGGGCCCGTACGAGGAACTCGCCGCGGCCTATCCGCACGCGCGCGCCCGCACCTGGCCCGGGGTACTGACCCCCGGGCTGCTGGTGCGCGGCGGCGACGAGCTGCTGGAGCGCACGTACTACCCGGACGACCCGTACGAGATCACCGAGCTCGGGACCGAACCGATCAGCGGCGCCGAGGCGCTGGCGGACCTGAAGATGACCGAGCCGCGCTGGGGCAACAGCGCGCGGCGCGGCACGCAGAAGCTGCTCGCCCGCGGGGTCGTCGCCGTGGCCGGCCGTTTCACCGTCCCGGCCGTCCGGACGGCCGTGGTCCGCTCCGGGCTCACCGTCGTCCCGCCCGCCCCCTGCGAGGGACCCGCCTCCCTGGACCCGCTCGCCGGCCTGACCGCCGCCGAGCAGGCCTTCCACGGGGTCCTGGAGCCGGGCGCCCCGGCGCGGTTCGCGGTCTTCGCGGTGCCCGGCCCGGCGGAGCTGCTGGTGGAGGGCCCGACGAGCTGCGTGGCCACGGTCATCGGCGGCAGACTGCTCCACCGCCGCCGCTGAGCCCTGCGGTCCCCGCGGAGCCGGACGCCATGTGCCGCCGCCGCTGCGGCCCCGCCCCGAGGGAGCCCTCGCCGCCGAGGGCGGTGCGGCCTGAGAGGATGGGGCCGTATCCGCCGATCCGCACCGCACCGCACACGAGGGGCCCATCCCAGTGACCAGCGCTTCCCTGGACAAGCAGCCGCACGAAGTCGCCTCGATGTTCGACGGGGTGGCGGCGAACTACGACCTCACCAACGACGTCCTCTCCCTCGGGCAGGCCCGCCTGTGGCGCAAGGAGGTCGCCAAGGCGGTCGGCGCGCGCCCCGGGCAGCTGGTCCTCGACCTGGCCGCCGGCACGGCCACCTCCTCGCTGCCCTTCGCCGCGACCGGCGCGTACGTCGTGCCCTGCGACTTCTCCCTCGGCATGCTCCGCGAGGGCAAGAAGCGCAACCCCTGGCTCCCGCTGACCGCCGGCGACGCGACGAAGCTCCCCTTCAAGGACGACGTCTTCGACACCGTCACCATCTCCTTCGGCCTGCGCAACGTCCAGGACACCGACGCCGCCCTGCGCGAGCTCCACCGGGTCACGAAGCCCGGCGGCCAGGTCGTGATCTGCGAGTTCTCGCAGCCCACCTGGGCCCCGTTCCGGACCGTGTACACCGAGTACCTGATGCGCGCGATGCCGCCCGTCGCCCGCGCGGTCTCCTCCAACCCCGACGCGTACGTCTACCTCGCCGACTCCATCCGCGCCTGGCCCGACCAGCCGGCGCTGGCCGGGCTGCTGCAGAAGGCCGGCTGGTCCAAGGTGGCCTGGCGCAACCTGAGCGGCGGCATCGTGGCCCTGCACCGCGGCACCAAGCACGCGTAGGACGGGCCGCCGGAGATGGACTACCAGGCCCTGCTGGAGCAGGTCGCCACCGACATCGCCCCGCTGATCGGCAGCGGGGCCACCGCCGAGTACATCCCGGCGCTGGCGTCCGTGGACCCCCGGCAGTTCGGGATGGCCATCGCCGACCTCGACGGCAACGTGTACGGGGTGGGCGACTGGAAGACCCCCTTCTCCACCCAGTCCATCACCAAGGTCTTCGCACTGGCCCTCGCGCTCGCCGAGGGCGGCGACAGCCTGTGGGAGCGGGTCGGCCGGGAACCCTCCGGCAACCCCTTCAACTCCCTCGTGCAGCTGGAGTACGAGAACGGCATCCCGCGCAACCCCTTCATCAACGCGGGCGCGCTCGTCGTCACCGACCGGCTCCAGACACTGACGGGCGACGCGAGCAGCGAACTTCTGCGCTTCCTCCGGGAGGAGAGCCAGAACCCGGAGGTCACCTTCGACGCGGAGGTCGCCGCCTCCGAACAGGAACACGGGAACCGCAACGCGGCCCTGGCCCACTTCATGGCCGCCTATGGGAACATCGACAACCCGGTGCCGATGCTGCTGGAGCACTACTTCTGGCAGTGCTCCATCGAGATGAGCTGCGCCGACCTGGCCCGTGCGGGCCGCTTCCTGGCCCGGCACGGCCTGCGCGCGGACGGCTCGCGCCTGCTCACCCGCAGCGAGGCGAAGCAGGTCAACGCGGTGATGCTGACCTGTGGGACGTACGACGCGGCGGGGGAGTTCGCCTACCGGGTGGGCCTGCCCGGCAAGAGCGGCGTCGGCGGGGGCATCGTCGCGGTGGTCCCCGGCGCGTGCACGCTGGCCGCGTGGAGCCCCGGCCTGGACCCCCAGGGCAACTCCGTCGCCGCGGTGGCCGCCCTGGACCGCTTCACGACCCTGACGGGCCTGTCCGTCTTCTGACGCGCCCCTCGCACCGCTGCGCGGGCTTCGCGCCGCTGCGCCGGACTCCGTCCGGCGGTGGTGGGGCGGTGCCGGTGCCATGGCCGTCCCGGCCTGGGGTCGGTGGGCGGGTGCGGGTGCTGGGCCCTGCGGGGCTGGGTCCCCTACCCGCCCTTCCACCGTTCCCCGGGCTCCGCCCGGACCCTTGCCGCGTGCGGCGCCGTTGCCGGGGGCCGCCCCCCGGACCCCCGCTCCTCAAACGCCGGAGGGGCTGGATCTTGCCCGGCGGGCCTGGATTTGCCGGGCGGGCTGGATTGCCCGCAGGGCAATTCCAGCCCCGCCGGCGTTTGAGGCGCGGGGTCTGGGGCGGAGACCCAGGGGGTCCGGGCGCAGCCCGGGACCCCTCCCCAGCCCGTCCGGCGTTTGAGGACCGGGGTCCGGGCAGCGCCCGGGGAACGGTGGAAGGGCGGGTAG
>NZ_JBSFDF010000031.1:0-95082 GCF_053593795.1 Streptomyces sp. NPDC002104
GCCCCATCAGCGCCGCCGCCTGGATGTTGTGGCCCTGGACGTCGCCGATGATGCAGGCGACCCCGCCGTCCGGCAGGGCGATCACGTCGTACCAGTCACCGCCCACCTCCAGGCCCTCGTTGGCCGGCAGGTAGCGGGCAGCGATCTCGAAGCCCTTGATGGCGGGCAGCTCGGCGGGGAGCATGTCCCGCTGGAGCGCCCCGGCCAGCTCCAGGCGGGCCGTGCTCAGACGGATCCGCTCCCACGCCTGGCCCGCCAGCTCGGCGATCACCCCCAGGAGGGTGCTCTCCTGCTCCGTGGTGCGGTGGGGTGCGTCGTACGTGATGACCCAGCCGCCCAGGGGCCTGCCGCGTTCGGCGGCGAACGGCACCATCAGGAAGGACTGCGCGGTCGTCGCGTCCAGCAGACCGTGGGCCTTCGGCCAGGCGGCGCGGTAGGCCTCCCTGGAGGCGATGACCTCGGTCCGGCCGGTACGGATGGCATGGGCCAGGGGTTTCGGGGAGTCCAGGGTCATGCCGTGCAGGGAACGGGCCATGGCGGGGTCGATGCCCTCGCCGAACGTGACCCGGAGCCGCTCGTTCTCGACGAAGGCGAGCAGGGTGCCGGTTCCGGCGAAGGCGGGCGCCACCTTGTGCAGGATGGCGTCGGTGAGCTCTTCCTCCGTCTTGGCCCCCACGAACGCCGCGGCGAGTTCGCGCACCAGCCGGCTCTGCCGGGTGTGCTCACGGGCCACGGCCCGTTCGTGCTCGTCGGCGTCCGTACGGTCGGCGGTGGAACCGACGATCCGGCGCGTCCCGTCGAAGCCGATGCGCATGATGCGCGAGACCGAGTGCAGCGCGCGGTAGCCGCCTTCCCCGTCGGGATGGCGGAAGCAGATGTTCACCACCTCGCGCTCGCCGCGGCGCAGCGCCCAGAAGGCGTCCGCGACATGAG
The DNA here is from genome assembly GCF_053593795.1 of Streptomyces sp. NPDC002104. Lineage (NCBI taxonomy): Bacteria > Bacillati > Actinomycetota > Actinomycetes > Kitasatosporales > Streptomycetaceae > Streptomyces > Streptomyces sp. NPDC002104. The sequence goes on from NZ_JBSFDF010000031.1 coordinate 934, forward strand.
CCGCGTCATCGGGGTGCAGCTGGTCGAGGACGTCCTGCAGCGGAAGTTCCCCGGCACCGTGGTGCCCGTTGTACCGCAGCGAGTTCTCCACCCACCAGAACCGGTCGTGTTCCTCGTCGTAGGCCCAGACGGACTCGCCCCGGAGCGCGGCCATCGCGTGCAGCATCGCCCAGCTGTCGGAGTCGGCGCAGGAGGACCGCTCCAGCTCGACCACGGCGGCCGGGCGGCCGTCGGGACGCTCGGCCGGCCAGGCGGACACCAGGCACAGCACGGCCTCGTCCCCGCTGCGCAGCAGCATCGGGCTCCGGGTCACCGGAGGCGGACCCTGCGGGTCCGCCTCCGGTGACCGGGCGACGTCGAGCAGGAGCCGGGACACCGACCCCGCATGGCCGGAGGGGGCGAGCGCGGTGAGGGGGAGACCGACCAGCTCGGAAGGGTCCATGGCGAGAAGGGCGGTGGCCCGGGGATCGGCGTCGAGGATCAGCCCGGTCTCCCGGGAGCCGCTTTCGAGGGCCACCAGAAGGCGGCCGGATCCGTTGGCGGCCGGCCGCGCGGGGGTGGGAGGAGCAGGAGGAGCAGGTACTGCGGGCCGCAGGTTCATCTCGGGCGGTCCCCTCCAAGTAGATGGCACGACTTTCCAGCCAAGCGGAAGGGAGGGGACACGGCCACGGGCCGGACGTCCGCTCCGCGCGGGCCGAAGGGCCCGTGCAGCACGGTCCACGGACCCGTGTACGGGAGCCGGCCCGGGGCCCTACCTGGCCCGTACCCGGCCCGTACCCGGCTTTTACCCGGCCGCGACGGGTCGTGACCTGCTGAGCGCGGGGTCGCCGCGCCCGGCGGGGTCGGCCGACACCACGATCACCTCGTCCTCGGCGCTCCAACGGTGGACGGCGGCCTTGTGCGGGTTCAGCCGGAGGCCGTGATCCGGAGCCAGGGCGCGCCGCTCGTGCAGCCGGTACCCGATGGCGCATTCCCCCCGTGCGCGGGCCGCGGCGACGACGGTGGCGAAGCTCGCCTCGCTGCCCGGGCGTACGTACGTCCCCGCGGGGCACAGCCGCACCGTGCTGCCGTCGGCGGAGAACAGCTCGTCGAACACGGGGGCGAGGTGCCGGTTCTGGGCGATCTGCGCCATGAGCAGTCCGGAGAGGTTGCCGCTGACGATGACGTCGGAGCCGGGATCGACGGGCGCCAGGGGCCGGTTGCGGTCGTCCGTGAGCTCGGTGACCACGCGCAGCTTCCGGTCGGTGCTCTCTTCCAGGAGGCGCAGTCCCAGCAGCGTGACGAGCGTCCAGTCGTCGGGACGGTCGGGGCCCTCGCCCGGATCGGGGCCGAGGACGACCAGCCCGTCGTACCGGGAGAGGTCGAGACCCAGCAGGGTCTCCGGGCGGGACAGGGACGCGGACCGGACGTGCACGGTGAGCGGGGGCGGAGCCGGCGCATCCCCCGCCGGATCGTGGTGCGGCGCCGGCCCCGGCCCCGGATCCGTGGCCGGGATCGGCTCCGGCGCCCGGGGGCCGGGCACGGCGAGGTCCGTGATCACGTCCAGCACGGAACCGGGCCGGGCCATCCGGCGGAGCTGTCCGACCACGAGGGGCGCACGCCGGTTCCACCCGAGCAGGAGCAGCCGCGAGGCCTCCTCGGGCGGGGCCGGGGCCGTGCTGACCGCCGACGGATCCACGAGGTGCTCGCAGGGCTCCGGGCGCGCGGAGACCTCGTCGAGGGCGAGCACGATCAAGCGACTGCCCGGTTCCACGAGGGTGTCGGCCGGTGGGCTCAGCAGCGTACGGGCGTCCGCGGTGAGCAGCCCGACCACGCAGGAGTCCGGGTAGCCCAGCAGTGCGGCACCGAAGGGACCGCCGTGGAAGGGGGTCGCGTCGACGACGTGGAACTCGGATCCGGCGAAGTCGAGCAGGTCCCGCAGGACGAGGGAGAGGCCGGGACGGCCCACGCACTGAGCGATCAGCCGGGCCGTGACGGTGTCGGTCCTCAGGACCGTTCCGTGCGGGCCGGCGGCGAGCCGCGCCGGTGCGAGGTACCGGTCCTCCCGTACGGAGGCCAGCACCGGCGGCCCGTCCGCGGCCGTACCGAGGACCGCTCGCAGCGCCAGCAGGATCCGCAGGACCTCCGCGTCGGCGCCCGGTTCGTCCGAGGACAGGACCAGGACCGTGCTCGCCGTCTGAGGTCTGACCAGGCCGAGCACACCGGGGTCACTCGCGGGCCCGCTCCGGCAGATCACCCGCGGCCGTCCGCGGCCCGGGCCCATGCGCGCGGCGAGCGCCCGCTCCATCTCGGCCTTGTCCCGGTCGGCGAGCAGCACGATGGCCCTCGGCCGTCCCGGGGCCTGAGCGGCGGCCAGCTCGCTCACCACCGTGCCCGCCTGGTCCGACCAGCCGAGCACCACGATGTGGTCCTCTTCCAGAACGGTCGACCGCCCCCGGCTCAGCTCGGCCATCCGGTCGGCCAGCCCCGTGGTGATCACACCGACCAGCGTGGACACGCACAGCAGGGCCACCAGCCCGAGCAGCGCCGCGAGCAGCATCCGCAGCGGTGTTCCGGTCACGGCGCCCAGACGCAGCGTCTCGGCGCTGGTCCGCCAGGCAGCGGTCAGCCGGCCCGAGAGCGAGCGCGGGGACCCGGGGTCCGTCCACACGAGCAGGGTGCTCACGGGGACGACGACGGCCAGGCAGGTGATGACCAGCCAGCCCATCAGGGTCCCGGTGCTGCGGGCCAGCGTCCGGTCGAACCGGTAGCCGGCCCGTTCCCGTAACGAAGCCCGCCGCCGCCCCTCAGTTCGTCCCACGTCCATCCGGCGCCCCCGTTTCCGGCCCCGACCGCATCTCCCCGCGCGGTCTCCCTCTCCCTGAACAGTGGGGTGCGCGGTGCCGGTCCACGCACAATTCCGGGGCCAATCCACCCTTTCGGGCGGCCCGGGCTCACGGGCCGGGCGGCCGGCGCGGCCCGGGCCGCCCGAAAGGGGTCGTGGCGGACGGGGCCTACGGAGCGTCCAACTGCGCCTTGCTGTGGGCGTAGAGAACGCGCTCGCACACGAGGCCCAGGCACGGCGCCGACTTGCCGTCGTCGAGGGCGTCGGCGTTCACCGCCGGACCGTAGTGCTCGGAGACCGACCACAGGCGCTGCGCGCCGCGTTCGTAGTAGAGGTCCTCGGCGCCCGTAGCGGTCTTGATGGCGCTGCCGTTGGAGACGAGTACGCCGTTGCTCCACTTGTACCGCCACAGGTTGCCGGGGTCGTTGTGGCCGGCGCTCTGGTTGACGTACAGGTTGTCGCCGATCGCCAGGGCGCCCTGGGCGCCGCCGTTGGCCATCGGCAGGTAGTTGGCCCAGCCCTGGGCCGGTACCTCGCCGGAACGCTTCTCCAGGTCCTTGACGGGGAACGAGGCGATGCGGCCGGGCGAAGGGTAGCCGCTCTCAGGACGGCAGTACTCGCCCATGATCAGCCGGTCCGGGGTCCTGCTGCGGTCGAGCGACACGTAGGACGCCTTCGGAGCGCCGGTGCTGACGCACTTGAAGGAGCCCGCGGGATTGGACTGGTCGGCCTTGAACTTCCAGGCCGCCACCTGCGGCATGACGTAGCGGTAGCCGAAGCTGTACCAGACGTTGTTCTGGCGTCCGATCTTCGTCTTGTCCTGGACGTTGGACGTGGTCTTCACCCCGTCGGTGTCCGCGCCCATTTCGTCGCCGGCCTTGCCGTCCCCGTTGGGATCGAGGTCCATGATCTTCTCCAGGTCGAAGATCCGGATGCCGTTGCGGGTGTCGGCGACGTAGAGGTAGTGGCCGTACCAGACCATGCCGCCGGCGTGCAGGCCGTTCTGCATGCCGACGTTCGGGTCCGGCTTCGTCGAGCCCTCGGCGGAATGCACCCCGTCGAAGGAGATGTGGTGGGAGTTGTTCTCGTACGCCCAACCCAGCAGCACATGGCGGTACTTCACCGTGCCGTCGGCCCGGCGCTGCACGAAGGAGACGCGCACACCCTTCTGGTTGCAGGCGTCGTTGGCCTCCAGCTCGTCGGGGTTGCAGTCGCCGACCTCGTTCCCGTTGCTGTCGCGGCCCGGGTCCCAGTTGTCATAGGACGCGTAGAGCTGGATGTTCGTGTCGTTGCCGGCGCCGTACTGCTCGCTGTCCGCGGCGTCGGAGACGCCGGTCATGGCCTGTGGGATCCACTCGCGCGAGGTCGAGTCGTCGTTCTCCAGGCACCACTTGAGGGCCGGAGCGGGTGCGGTTCCGAACGGGTCGCGGCTGCACGAGGTGGTGTTGACGGTGCGGTTGGCATCGGCGAGCAGCTTCGAGACGCCCGACTTGGGCAGTACGCCGTCGAGGCGTGCGACCCGGTCGGCGGTCGTCCCGTTCATCGAGCCGGCCTGCAGCGTGAAGTCCGCGGGGTCGGCCTTGCCGCCGGGGCTGGTCCATGCCCGGGTCCCAACAGGGGCTGCGATGGCGTCCGTTGTCTGCGGATCCTGGTGCCACGATTCGGGGAGCGGAGGAGGTGTGTCCTCTGCCTGGGCCGGGACCGACAGGCCGGTCAGGGCCAGCGCGACCGCGGCGGTGGCCGTCAGCCACGTCCGGCGTATTCGGGTGGGGGAGTTGCGCCGGGACATGCGTGGGGACATGCGTATTGCCTCCGTTGTTACTGCTGTTGCGACAGCTGGCTCCAACGAAGGCTTGCAGGGCACGCGGAGGGAAATCAAGAGCGATCGGTGGGTCAACCACGTATGTCCGCACGAGATATGCACCGTTGTCCCGGAACCTCCGGTTCCGGGACGACGCTCCAGGTCACGCGGGTCGTGTCGCGTAGCAGAAGAAGTGCTCCTCGGGCCCCGCGAGGGGATCCGCGGGGACGAAGGACGAGGTGTGGTGGTGCAGCACTTCGAGGCCGGCCGCCGCCAGCCGCCGCAGGTGCTGGTCGGCGGACAGGCTGCTGACGGTCACCGGATGGCCCATCCACTCGATGTCCAGCCCCCGGATGTCACCCGGGACGGTGGCCAGCACGAGGTAGCCGCCCGGCGCGATCCAGGACGCCATCCGGTCGAGGGCGGCCGCGATGTCCGCCTGGTCCATGACCAGGAGCGGGAAGAAGGAGCACACGGCGTCGAATCCGGCCACCTGCGGGACGTACGTGCGTACGTCGGCCTGCTCGAAACGCGCCCCCGGAACCCGGGCACGGGCCGCCTCGACCATGGCCGCCGACACGTCGATCCCGGTCACGGCGTGCCCGGCCCGGGCGAGCACCTCCGCGGTGGGCCTGCCGGTGCCACTGCCCACGTCCAGCACCCGGGCTCCGGCGGGCAGCCGTCCCACGAGCCAGTCCAGGGCCTCCACCTGCTCGGGTACGGACCCGAACAGGTCCTCGTACCGCTCGCCCAGTGCGTCGAACACCTCGGCCGCGCTCTTGCGTCGGGTCATGTCCCCTCCTCGTATCGGCTGTTGCCACGCTACCGGCCCTTTCGTCCCGGCACCCCGGCTCTTCCCTTGACGTTCCTCACCGTGCGGTTCGCCGTCCGGTTCACGCGGCGGTCCGCGGTGTGAAGCGTGCCTGGACGATTTCGGCGGCCAGCTCGCGCAGCCAGCTGTGGGCGCGGTCGTTGTCGTAGCGCTGATGCCACTGCAGATACAGGGGTACGTCGGGCAGGGGGAGCGGTGGCTGCAGCGTGGCCAGGCCGAGTTGGTCCCGGGCCGCGCGGGTGACCGCTTCGGGGAGGGTGACGACCAGGTCGGATTCGAGGGCGAGTTGCAGCGCGAAGGCGGCCGTGGGCCCCGCGGCGACGACGTTCCGTTGCAGTCCGTGCCCGGTCAGGGCGTCGTCGATCGGATCGCGCAGGCTTCCGCGCCGCGAAACGGTGACGTGCTCGGCCGCCGCGTAGCGTTCGAGGTCCAGCCGGCCGGTGGTGAGCGGGTGGCCCTGCCGGACGGCGACGACCAACTGGTCGCTGCCGACGAGGCGGTGGCGGACATCGGGGAACGCCGGGAGGCCGGAGCTCGATGCGAGGTCGACCTCACCCCGGCGCAACTCGGCGTCGTCCGTGCCGGGTTCGGCGGACAGGCGCAGCCGGACGCCCGGGGCCCGATCGCGTACGGCGGTGATCAGGGCGGTGCCGCACGCGGCGGTCAGGGCGTCGTGCCAGCGCACGGTGAACACCCGGTCCAGAGCCGCCAGATCGAGTTCCCGCTGCGCGGAAAGGAGCTGGTGCGCCTGCTGCACGAGGGCGTGCACCTCGGCGCGCATGGCCAGCGCGCGAGTGGTGGGGACCATGCTGCGGCCGGTGCGGACCAGGATCTGGTCCCCGGTGACTTTGCGGATGCGTCCCAGGGAGCGGCTCATCGCCGGTGAAGTGACGTGGAGACGTGCTGCCGCACCGGCGACGCTCCCCTCTTCCAGCAGGGCGTCCAAGGCCGTGAGCAGGTTCAAATCCAATTGCATGGCAGTAACTCTACAAGTGAAAAGCATGCACTTGTTGTTAATGCCCGAGCGTCCTACCTTCGAAGTGCGGGGCGGGACACGCACCCCGACTTCCACCGATTCCCCAGGGAGCCCATCATGAGCACAGCCATGCCGTTCGCCGCCGGTACGACGCTCCTGTCGGACGTGACCTCAGCGGTACGGGCCGCGGGCGTCGTACTGCGCGACCGCCACACCCCGTACGCCCGGGGCGTGAGTCTGGACGCGATCGTGGGCGAGATCCACGCCAACGACGACGCGGTGCTGGACGTCCTGCGGGAACCGCTGCTGGCGGCCCGGCCGGGGTCGCGGTGGGCGGAGGACGAGCTGGCCGGCGGCGCGCTCCCGCCCGGCGAGTGGTGGGTCGTCGACCCCGCCGAGGGCAACATCAACCATGTCCACGGCATGGACGAGTGGGCCGTCACGGCCACTCTGGTCCGCGACAACCAGCCGGTACTCACCGTCGTCCACCTGCCGCTGACCGGCGACACCTACACCGCCGTCGCCGGCGGCGGAGCCCACCTCAACGGCCTTCCCCTGACCGTGTCGGCCAAGACCGACCTGGGCGCCGCACTCATCGGCACCGGTCAGGCCAAGCCCGGCGAGGACGAGCGCACGTTCCGCCGGATCGGTGACTCCGTCACCGCGATGCTCATCAACGGTCTGGTCGTACGGGTGTCCGTGCCCGCCACGATGCAGCTCATTCACGTCGCCGCCGGACGCATGGACGGGTTCTGGCAGTTCTCCGACGTCCGTTCCGGCCTGGTCGCCGGCGCCCTGCTGGTCTCCGAAGCCGGAGGCACCGTCACCGACCTGGCGGGCGAACCCTGGAACACCACCAGCCGCGACTTCCTGGCCACCGCCCCCGGCATCCACGGCGCCACCCTCAAGATCCTCTCGCCGATCGCCTGAGGGGGCAGCACCCCTCCTCCCCACCCCCGACACCGCACGCAAGGAGCATCACCCCATGACCACCATCGGCATCCTGGGCACCGGCCGCGTCGGCACCACCCTCGCCGGCAAACTCTCCGCGGCCGGGCACCACGTCATCCTCGGCGGCAGGAACCCCGAAAACCCCGAAGAGACAGCCGCCCGCACCGGCGGGCCGGCCTCGCCGGTCACCGTCACCGACCAGCGCACCACGGCCCGCACCGCGGACGTCGTGATCAACGCGACGCCCGGCGACAGCTCCCTGGACCGCCTCGCCGGCCTGCGCGCCGAACTCGCCGGCAAAATCCTCATCGACGTCTCCAACGCCACCCGCGACGACGACGACGGCCTGCCCGGCGCCCTGTGCTACCCCGGCAGCAGCCTCGCCGAGAAGCTCCAGGCCGCGCTCCCCGGCACCCGCGTGGTCAAGACCCTCAACACCATGCTCTTCACGGTCATGACCGCCCCCGAATCCCTGGCCACCCCGCCGACCGCGTACCTCTCGGGCGACGACGAACAGGCGAAGCGGACCGTCACCGGCCTCCTCGGCGACCTGGGCTGGCAACCCGAACGGATCGAGGATCTCGGCGGCATCACCACAGCCCGTGCCACCGAGGCCATGATCCTGGTCGTACCCCACATCCTGCGCCGCCACGGCTTCAAGCCCTTCGCCGTCTCCCTCGCCCGCTGACCCGCCGAGCCCGGCGCTGCGCACTTCGCGCCGGGCCGGTCGGCCCGGCGGTGTGGCCGGCCCGATGGGGCACGACGGGAAGCGCTCCCTCGACCCCGGCCGGGTGGTGCCCCTGCGGCTCTTCCGGTCGCTGCGCGACTGCGGCAGGATGCGTTCCATGATCTTGGAAAGCGCCCTGCTGGACGTCCTCCCCGGCCAGGAGGACGCCTTTCTCGCGGCGTTCGCCCGGGCCAAGCCGCTGATCGCGGTGCAGAAGGGGTTCAGGTCGCTGGAACTACGGCGCTGCGTGGACCCGGGACGGGAGTCGCGGTTCCTGCTCCAGGTCGAGTGGGAGACGCTGGCGGACCACACCGAGGGCTTCCGCGGCTCGGCCGAGTACGAGGAGTGGCGGTCCCTGCTGCACCGCTTCTACTCGCCCTTCCCCGAGGTCGAGCACTACGGGCGGGCCCTGCACAGCGCGTGAGGCCTCGCCGTGCTCTGCACGTCTGCCGGCTCTCGTGGACGGCCGTCGTGCGTTCGGACGCTGCCCGCCGAGGCCGAGGCCGAGGCCGAGGTCGAGGCCGGGCGAGGTCGAGGCCGAGTCGCTGAGGTCAGCGACGCACCCGATAGCGCACGTGCAGCACCCGGTTGCCCTGAATCACCACGTCAGGATCCTCCAGCAGGTGCTGCGCGTGGACCGACCCGAAGTAGCGCTTGCCGGATCCGAACACGACGGGTACGACGTCCATGCGGACCTCGTCGATCAGGCCCGCGGCGAGCACCTGGCCGCCGACGTCGCCGGCGGCGACCTCGACCACGCGGTCACCCGCGAGCTCCTGCGCCTTGGCCATGGCCGCGTCGATGCCGTCGATGAAGTGAAACGGGGCCTCGGGATCCCAGCCCTCGGGCGCCGGCCGGTGCGTCACGACGACCACGTGGTCGATCCCGCCCGGAGGCTTCCCGTCCCAGCCGTCCGTCATGTCGAAGACGTGGCGGCCGACGAGTGTCACCCCGATCCGGTCCCAGTACGGCCGGGTGTAGTCGTAGGACGTCTGCGACACCTTCAGCACGCCGCTCTCGTCCAGCGGGACGTCACCGCTGGACAACCAGTCGAACAGCGGTCCGGGCTGGTCGTTCTCGTCCGCGACGAAGCCGTCCACCGACACCGAGCCGTACATGACGACCTTGCCCACGATGCTCTCCCCGTGATCCCAAGTGACTGACGAAGCTCGCGCCGAGGCGTCCGCGCGGCGCCGGGTGTGGTGGGAGCTACCGGGTGCAGCCCGTGACACCGGGGTTCGAGAGGGTGCAGTTGCCGGGGTTGTTGTTGGCGACGCTGGTGTGGTTCAGGGTGACGCTTCCGCCCTGATTGTGGAGGCCGGCGGGGGCGTACGCCGCGGTATTGCGCGTGATGCGCGAGTCGTTGAGCGTCGCGTCGCCCTGGTTGTGCAGGCCGGCGCCGGTCCCCTGGGCGACCGCGTTGCCGTCGATGGTGGTGTTGCGGGTATTGAGCGTTCCGAAGTTGTAGATGCCACCGCCGGAGAAGCTCGCGGTGTTGCCGCGGATGGCGGTTTGGACGTTGATGGTGAGCGCGCCGAAGTTGGCGATGCCCCCGCCCGTCCTGGCGTTGTTGCTCTGGAGCTGGCTGCCGGCGATGGTCGCGGAGGAGCTGCTGTTGAACACGGCGCCGCCCAGGCCTTGCGCGTCGTTGCCGGTGAGGATGCTCCCGGTCAGGGCGAAGGGTGACGAGATGCTGCTGTGCGAGATGGCTCCGCCGTTGCCGCCGGTGACGGGGCCGGTGGAGTTGCTGGTGAAGACACTGAGGTCCACGCGCGTGGTGCCGGTGCTCAGGATGGCGCCGCCGTGGCCGGATTCGGTGCTGTTGCCGTTGAAGTAGGAACTCACCACGCGGAGGGTTCCGTTGTTGTTGTTCACGGCGCCGCCGCCATTTCCGGAGGTGTTGCCGGTGAGGCGGGTGTTGGAAAGGGAAACGACGGTGCCGAACCCCAGCTGGATGGCCCCTCCCTGGGCGCTTCCTCCGGCTTTCGCATCGGTGAGGGAAAGGTCCCGGAGCGCCAGGTTCCCGCCGGTGGTGGGAGGCAGGGTGAAGAAGCGGAATTCCTTGTCGGTGTCGTCGTCGCGGGTGAGGGTGGCATTGCGCCCGTTGATGGTGATCGGGCTGGTGATCTGGGGGAGCGCGGCCTGGCCGGGACCGGCGAACTGCTCGGTGTACGTGTAGGTGCAGTCGCGCGCGAGGTTCAGGGTGTCGGCGGTGCCGGGGGTGCTGTTGGCGGTGGTGATGGCCTTGACGAGGGCGGCGGGGGAGCAGATGACGTCCGTGGTGGCGGCATGAGCGGGGGTGGCCACCAGGCCGGCGAAAGTGAGTGCGAATGCCGGCGTGACGAGCAAGGTGGCGGCCTGGCGGGGGCGGCGCGGTGGCCTCATTGTCTGATCTCCTTTTGTGGGGAGTCGCCGGGGCGATTCGATCATTGTTTACATCAGATCAACATCTATTCATTTCGGGACACGCCGGGCGTATGGCTCTCTCGGCTTCGTGACGGTGGTGTGGAAGACCCAGGCGCTCGCGCGGCCGCGGGGCCGGTATTCGTGCAGGTGGCGTACCGACGCGAAACCGAGGGATCGCACCCGTCATCCCCCGGGGCCCAATCATGGGGAGCGCTCGACTTTCCCGTCCGGAGGAAGGGACCGGCCTGATCACAGCCTCGCTGGGTGGTGTCAGACCCTTGCTGCATGATCTGACCATGCTGATTGCGACCAACGAGCGCGGCCTCGTGGTGAAACGCCCTTCCAAGCCCGCCATCGGGACGATGCTGGCCAATCTGCGGCGGGGGAGTGCTCACCTGATCCTGGAGCGGATTGACGATGAGCGGCCCGGCAGTTGGTACATCCAGGTCCTGCTGCGTGAGAACAGCACCTACCAGCTTGAGTACCGGGACGGCGTGGCCGAGCTGCACTATCAGACCCAGACGATCTCCCAGGAGAAGGTACTCGCGGCGCTGCTCGGCTGGGCCAGCATGAAGCCGGGCTGGCGGGACGGCTTCATGTGGAACAACATCGCGGAGGAGTTCAGCCACAGTGACCGCGGAGGAGTTCAGCCACAGTGACCGCGGCGCCCTTGCACAGGCCTCGAGGCCGAACCCGCCCGGGGCGCCGCGCGCGGCCTTTTCGGCTGAGCGCGACGTGTTGTCGTTCCCGCTTGCCGGGCGCCCGTGACGGCTGATCGGTGGGTTGGGGCGCCGCGCGCGGTCCTTTCGGCCGTGCGCGGCGTGGGGTGGGGGTGTCAGCCCTGGCAGAGGCCGCGGGTGTGGTCGTACGTCGCGGTGGCCTGGGAGTAGCGCCACTGGGGGTCCAGCAGGTCGCTCTTCAGCTGGGCGGCCGCGGCCGGGCTCTCGATGACGTAGCCGAAGTCCTGCAGCCAGGAGGGGTAGAGGTTCTTGGAGCCGATGTAGAAGGCCGCGCCGTCGACCGAGACGAGCTTGTGGTGCTGGGCGTACGGCTTGCCGTCGGCCCAGGTCGGAGCGTCGGAGGCCCGGAACGTGGCCAGCTGGAGGTTCTCGCACAGGGCTGTCCGGGTCCGGGCGCCGTCACCGGTCAGGGCGGTGACCCGGCCGCGCAGGACGTCGCTCACCTCGGAGAGCGACTTGATCTGCGAGTAGCCGCCGCTGCCGATCGTGCCGCGGTTGGCCGGATCGCTCACGACGATGCGGACCTTCACCCCGGAGACGAGCTTCGCGGCGAGCGTGTCGTAGAGGCGTACGTCGTAACGGGGCAGCGGCGGGCAGGTGGCGTGCATGTCCTGCTGGGAGATCTCGATGTGCGAGGTCGCGCTGGAGACGAGGGCGCGCAGGGCGCTCTCCTCCGGGTTGACCGTGTCGTAGTCCCGGTCGGCGTTGGTGTAGTCGTGCAGGCCGATTCCGCACGTGGTGTCGCCGGCCGTCGGCAGGACCGGGCGGAACGAGGAGGCGGGGTCGCTCCGGCGGATGCCCACCCCCAGTCCGCCGACGGCGAGCGCGGGCACGTCGCCGCCGCCCTGCGGCGAGGCGGGACGGGGCAGGGCGGGCATGCAGTCCGCGCCGGGTGAGGCGGCGAACCAGACCGCGCTCCAACTGCTCTTGTTCCGGCAGGTCCAGTCCCACAGGGTGTCGAGGTAGCGGCCGGCCGAGCCCGCCGCGGGCCCGGAGAGCGCGAGGTCGACGTCGTTCACCGGGTGGGTGGTGTCCAGGTAGTCGTCCTTCCAGCTGTTGATGCCGCCCGTGATGACCGAACTGCCGTCCACCACCACGAGCTTGGAGTGGTTCCAGGAGAAAGCGGTCTTCGACGTGGTCATCGAGGCCACGTTGAGCGTGATGCTGCCCGCGGCGGCCGGGCCGAGCCGCGTGAGCAGCTCGTCCCGGTAGGACGACGGGATCACCGTGGAGTGGTAGAGGGGTGCGGCGCCCACCAGGATGCGCACCTTCAGCCGGTTGCCCTTACGGGTCGCCTCCCGGAGGCCGGCGACGATCGCCTCCTGGTAGCCGCCGTTGGGGAACGGCGCCAGCGTCGAGATGTCCACCGACTGGCGTGCCTCGGCTATGTCCTGGCGCATCTTCTCCAGAAGCCGGCGCGATCCGGGCCGGTCGGCGCACGCGCCGTCGCCCCAGCAGCCGGGCGTCTGGAGCAGCCAGTCGGCGCCCCCGGGCTCGGACGAGCCGAGCCGGTTGCCGGACGTGCGTTCCCACACCGAGCCCTCCAGGCCCGGCGAGACCTGACGCAGGGTCTGCTCGACCGCGTCCAGGCGCGGTGTGGGCGCGTCCGCGGCGGACGCGGGGGCGGCGGCGCCGAGGAGGGAGGCGGCGAGGGAGAGCGCGAGGGCGGACGTGGAGACGAGGGAGGTCGTCCGGGCGGTGCGTGCCAATGTGGTTCCTTGACAGAGGGGTGGGGCGGCGTGGCCGGGAGCATGGCCGGCCGGGACCGCGGTCATGATCAACTCGGGCAAGTTACCAGTTGGTACGGACCCGGTCGGCGGCCTCGGTCGAGTTCCGGCCATCCGCCATCCGCCATCCGCCATCCGCCATCCGCCGACCGTCAGCCGGCGTCGACCACGAGGTCGGCGCGGTGGCGGCCGCGTGCGACGAGGAGGGCGTTGGGGGCGTCCGAGCGGGCGACCCAGGCGCGGGCCGACTCGGGGTCCTTGCCGTGGCGGACGTGACGGTCGACGAGGCGGCTCACGCGCAGGCTCTCGTCGGGTGCCACGTACCAGGCCTGGTCCAGGAGCGTCCTTACGGGCGCCCAGTCCGGTGCATCGTGGAGCAGGTAGTTCCCCTCGGTGATCACCAGGGGCACGCCCGGGTCGACGGCGATGCTGCCCGCGATCGGCTCTTCGAGGGAGCGGTCGAAGGCCGGTGCGTAGACCGTGCGGTCGCCGGGTGCGCGCAGCCTGCGGAGCAGGCAGAGGTATCCGGCGCTGTCGAACGTGTCCGGGGCGCCCTTGCGGTCGGCCCGCCCGAGTCTGTCCAGCTCGCGCTGCGCGAGATGGAACCCGTCCATGGGCACCACCACCGCACGCTCCGGCCCGAGCGCGTCCGCGACGAGCGCCGCCAGGGTCGACTTCCCCGCACCGGGAGGCCCCGCGATGCCAAGGATCCTCCGGCCGCCCTGATCGGCCAGTGCGGCCGCCCGCGCGATCACATCCGATGTCTGCACCCGGCCATCCTGCCCGAATCCTGGCGGGCATCCCCCGTTGGCCCGGCCCTCGCCGGCCCGGGTGGGTTCGGGGCAGCCGGCGCGACGAACCCGGAGGTGAGGGCCGCCGGGTTCGTCGCGCCGTACGAGGACGGGTCAGTCGGTCAGGTACGCGCGCAGGACCGTGACCTCGGACTTGTTGCCCGCGGTGTCGACCACCGTGCCGCGCAGGGAGGCGTGGCCGCCCGGCGGCGGGGTCTGCGTGGTGACCGCCCCGTCCTGGACCGGCAGGGTCTGCCAGGTGTAACCGTCGTCGTAGGAGGCCGACACGGTCAGGGACTTGAGCCCCTTGCCGGCTGCCGGGCCCTGCACGGTGACGGGGACGCGGAGCGGGTGGCCCCCGTTGACGGTTCCGTCCAGACGGGTCGGAGGGGCGAACCGGACGACGGAGGCGGGCAGCCCGGCCGGAGTCCCGGTCGCTGTGGTGCCGGAGCGGAACCACCAGGTCGCGGTCACCTTGGACGAGGTGCGGCTGACGGCCTCCGACTGGGTGGAGGAGGCCACCAACTTGTAGGAGGCCTCACCGGCCGCGACGGCGAACGGCTTGGCGTCGCGGAGTTCGGCCGCCTGGTTGCCGGCGACGACCCCGTTGCGGTAGAGCACGGTCCTGCCCGTGGCGTGGAAGCCGGTGCCGTCGTGCCCGGCGCCGTCCGCGAGCAGCGGCAGCGTGCCCCAGATCCGGTCGCCCTCGCGGTAGAGGCCGAGTCCCGCCGCGGTGTCGACCCGGGGCCCGGCGGCCGCGGTGTTGAAGCGTTCCCGGTACGTACGACCGCCCGTGTAGCCGCGTTCGGTGGCGTACGAGGTTTCCGTGACCTGATAGCCGTTCCCGTCCACGCCGAACTGGGAGGCGGACAGGCCCCACTTGACGCCGTCGAGCGAGGAGAGGTGCAGGGTCACCGTGTTGGTCAGGGGCCTCGGCTGCCACATGGAGCTGGGGCCGTCGTTGCCCGGAAGCCGGCCGACCGCTCGTACGACGCCTTCCTTGCCGGGGACGGAGGCGCCGTGATCGACGGTGACGGTGGCGAGGTCGGAGGCCTTCAGGTGGCGGGTGTAACCGGTGGCCAGTGTGCGTACCGGACCGCCGAGCGTGGCGTGGTACTCCTCGGTCTCGGACACCGCGTGCTTGTCCCACCGCTGGGTCAGACTCGTTCCGGCGGCCGGCGCGGGCCCCTGGCCGTGGGTGCGCAGGGGGATTCCGGAGAACAGCCACCATCCGAAGGTGTAGCCGACCGCGCCGATGCGCAGCTCGTAGCTGGGGGTGAGGAACGATTCGGCCGGCGTGCCCGAGGGCAGGGTGATGTCCACCGGCTTGGCGGTGCGGGCGTCGACCGTGACCGTGGTGGCGCGGGTGACGTCGAGGCGGGGCTGGGAGATCCAGTCGAGGCCCTCCTCGCTGTTCTGCGGGTCGGCCCACAGGTGCGAGTCGAGCATGTAACTGCCCCTGGGGACACGGACGGTCTGGGAGTCGGAGCCCTCGTGGTTGCTGAAGTGCTGGCCGGTGGCCGGGCCGCTCACGCCCTGGAGGTCGCTGGCATAGGCGGCCGGCCGCTTGCCGTCGCGGCCGATGTGGCGGATGGTCAGCGCGTACGACTCGACCTCGCGGTCGGCGACGATCGCCGTACGGACGCTCTGCCCGGCCGCGGTCGCCACCGCGTGCCCGGTGTACCGGCCGTTGACGGAGCCGCCGAGCCGGGTGTTCAGGGTGAGGTCCACCGACGCGGTCCTGCCGGCGGGGACGGTGACGCTCGGCCGGGCGAAGGCCAGGAAGCCGGCCGGGGCGGGCTTGCCGTCGGGGCCGGTGGCGGTGACGGACAGGTTCAGGGTGACCGGCGCGGTGCCCAGGTTGCGGTAGGTGACCTTGCGGGTGACGGGCGCGTCGTCCTCGTGCGGCCATTGCTGTTCGGCGAAGGCCAGCGCGAGGGGTTCGGCGATCACCGACTGGCCGAGCGCCTGGTCGACCGCGATGCGGCCGCTGCCCTGCTGGAAGGCGTCGTAGGGGCCGGGCTTGGCGGAACCGGTGAGGACGCCCTTGATCTGCGCACCGGTCCACGTCGGGTGCTGCTGCTTGAGCAGGGCGGCGGCGCCCGCCGCGTGCGGCGCGGCCATGGAGGTGCCGGAGAGGGTGAGGTAGCCCGCCGGGTTCTGGCCGACCTGCCGCTCGATGGCGCTGCCCACGGCCGCGGCCGCGGTGATGCTCACGCCCGGGGCCGTGACGTCGGGTTTGACGGCGCCGTCGCCGGTGCGGGGGCCGGTGCCGGAGAAGTCGGCGAGCACGTCGGACTTGTCGACGGCGCCCACGGTGAGGGCGGCGTCGGCGCTGCCGGGGGAGTCGATCGTGCCCGGCCCGGTCCTCCCTCCGTTGCCCGCGGCGATGGCGAAGAGGACGCCCTTGTCATCGGAGAGCTGGTTCACCGCGGCTTCGACCGGATCGATCTCGGGCCCGTCGGGCCCGCCGAGGCTGAGGTTGACGACCTGGGCGCCCTGGGCGACGGCCCACTCGATGCCGGCCAGGATCCCGGAGTCGCTGCCGTGGCCGTCGTCGCCGAGCACCTTGCCGTTGAGCAGCTTGGCTCCCGGCGCGACGCCCTTGTACTTCCCGCCCGACTTGGCTCCCGTACCGGCGGCGATGGAGGCGACGTGGGTGCCGTGGCCGAAGTGGTCCGCGGTGCTGCCGGATTCGGAGAAGTCCGCCGCGGCGACGACCCGGCCGGCGAGGTCGGGGTGGCCCGTGTCGATGCCGGTGTCGAGGACGGCGATCTTCACGCCCGTGCCGTCGTAGCCGGCGGCCCAGGCCTTGTCGGCGCCGATCTGGCGCGTGCTCTTGTCCAGGCTCGCGGTGCGGATGCCGTCGAGCCAGACGGAGGCGATGCCGGAAGGGGCGGCCGGCCGGGCGCCGCCGCCCTGCCGGCCGGTGAGCCCGTTCCAGAGCGCGGCGGCACTCGCCGGAGTGGCGGTCACGGCCTCGGCGTTGAGCAGGCCGTACGTACGGTCCACGCGCGGGCCGCCCGCGGAACGCAGGGCGGACCTGGCGGCCGCTGCGGCACCGTCGTAGCGGACGATCAGCTTGAGCCGGTCGCCGCGGGCCTTGCGGTACTCGGGGCGGGAGAGCTCGGTGAGGTTGAAGAGGCGGGGATCGATCCGTCCGGACTCGATCAGCTTCCGGGCGTCGAGCGGGACGAGACTGCTGCCGCTCGCGTCCCGGCGGACCGACACCGGTATCTTCTCCCGGCCCCTGGCCGGGGCGAAGCCGACCGGACGGCCTTCGGAGTCCACGGTGACCTGGTCCCCCGTGACCAGGGTCAGCTGGGTGAACCCCTCTCCGGCGGGCTGCCGGCCCGCTCCGGCGTCGGAGCTGCTGGTCATGGGCGCGGCGGCGACGGGTGTGGTGAGACCCGCCGCGAGCGCGATGGCGACGACGGCTGCCGAGGCGGCCGCCCCCGATCTCCGCATACGAGGTGTGCGCACGTCAATTCCCCCTGAAAGACAAGCGATCACCGACGGGAGGACGGCACCGTGGTGTCCTCGCAGTATTGCCCGCGGGCCGATGGCCGATCCATGACCGTTTCGCAACGGTTGGCGGAGGCCGGCAGTCCGTCAGGGCGGGCTCCGGTGGGGCCACTTGGTGGCGCCGTTCCGTGCGATCTTCAGCTCGCCGCCGGAATGCCTTGACAGGTCAAGTAGTTAGCCGCCATATTATCTGCATGGCGAGCGACAGCATCGACGGTGAGGCGCCCACGCTGGACCAGGCCAGGAGGCAGGTCGAGCACTACGGCCTGGAGGTCGATCCGCAGGCGGTCCTGGTCGCGGTGCGACTGATCTCGGCGGGTGCGCGGGTCGGCAGGATGGCCGAGGCGCACTTCGCCCGGTTCGGCCTGTCGACGGGGCGCTACCGCGTGCTGGCCGACCTCGAAGATCATGGCGGGGAGAAGTCCCCCTCGCGCCTTGCCGCCGACCTGGATGTCTCCCGGGCCACGGTCACCGGCCTGCTGGACGGCCTGGAGCGTGAAGGTCTGATCGCGCGCCGGCCCTCCCTGGAGGACGGCCGGGGCACGGTGGCCATCCTGACCGCGCGTGGCGCGCAGCTCCTGCGCGACATGGCGCCCGAGCACTTCGGGCGGCTCGAGACGATGGTGGGCGGGCTTTCCGTCGAGGAGCGCGCTGTCTTCCTGGACCTGCTCGCCCGAGTCGTCCGGGGGAGTGCGGCTCTGGTCGCCGACTGACCGCGCTCGCCGCTGTTTTCTGGTCCCGTCCTTGGGGCGGGCCCTTTTTCCGCCCATGTAGTTAGCCGCCTAATTATTTAGAGGGCGGGGTGGGCCTGATGCCCCGCCCCACCCCGCCGCCGCGACCCTTCGCTTCCCTCGCACGTACGAGAAAGAGGCCACCATGCCCGCAACGAAGGACAGACCCAGCCGCAACCGAGCAGCCGGCCGGCCGCCCGGGCCGCCCCGGTCATCCCGCCCATCCCGCCCATCCCGGCCGTTCACCCTGTGGCGCGAGGTGCTGACCGCCTACGCCGCCCCCGCGCTGATGGCCGGTACCGCCGGACTCGTCAACGGGCAGCGGGACCTCGCCGTGGCCGCCTGCACCTCCATCGCCGGCACCTCCGCCGTCGTGGCGTTCCTGGTCGGTGTCTGGCTGCGGCGCGGCGGGCGCCCCCGACGCTGGACCCTCGCCGTCCCGCGCCCCGTCCTGACCGCCGCGCTCGTCCTCACCGCCACCGGTGCGGCGGCCCTGCTGGGGTGGTTCACGGCCCAGTGGATACCCGCCCACACCCCGGTCCCCGCCACCCCCTGGCTGCGGCGCCTGCGCATCGACCTGCCCGTCTCCGCGGCCCTCGCCACCACCATCGTGACCCTCCGCTGGCGGGCCACCGCCCCGGCACTGCAGGGCACCCCGGCCTGACCCGCCCCACCAAGGAACGAGCAAAGGAATGAGCAAAGGAATGAGTACGCGATGATCGTCGTCATGGGAGCCACCGGAGCCACCGGGAACGCCCTGCTCCACAGTCTCCTCGCCCTCGGCGCGCCCGTCCGCGCGCTGACCCGCACTCCGCACGTCCCGATCCCCGGCGCAACCGGCGCCCACCAAGGGTCCGCCCAGGTCCAGTACGCCGACGCCGCCGACCCCGGGTCCCTGCGCACGGCGTTCGAAGGTGCCGACCAGCTCTTCCTCGCCATGGCCAACGGCCCCGGACAGGTCGCGCTCGAAACCCGCGCCATCGACATCGCCGCCCGAGCCGGCATCGGACACATCGTCAAGATCTCCGCACCCGCCGCCGAACCCGACTCCCCGGTCGCCGTCTCGCGCGGACACCACGCCGTCGAGGAACACCTGCGCTCCAGCGGCCCCACCCACACCGTCCTGCGCCCCTACGCGTTCATGCAGAACCTCCTGCGCCTGGCTCCCGCCGTCGCCCAGGGCGTCATCCTCGGCACGATGGGCGAAGCGCCCTGCAACTACGTCGACTGCCGCGACATAGGCGACGTCGCGGCGGCCGCGCTCACCACGCCCTCGATCGCCGGCGGCACCTACACCCTGACCGGCCCCGAAGCCGTCTCGTACCCCGAACTCGCCGCACGACTGACCACGCTGACGGGCCGTACGGTCCGCTACGTCGACCTCGCTCCGGACGAACTGCGCGACAGCCTCATCCGCAACGCCCACATGCCCGACTGGCTCGCCGACCACGTGACCGAGATCCAGCGCCTCGCCGTCACCCGGCCCGAGCGTCCGACCACCACGGTCGCCGACCTCCTCGGCCGCCCGCCCCGTACCCTCGACGCCTTCCTGCGGGAACACCACGCGCACTTCCAGCCCGCCGAGCCTTCCGCGGAGCGGCAGCCTCGGCCTTCCTCGGGCGTCCTCCCCGGATGAGTGCACACGAGCGCAGGAGCATCCGGGCGTAGGAGCGCGCGAGCGCACGAGGCACGGCCCGGCCGCGGGGGAGGGGCCGGCCCGCGGACGGCATCCCGCGGGCCGGCCCCCTCGACCCACGTCAGCCGGCGGGAGGGCCGGGCAGCCGGCGGAGTTCGAGCAGGGCCACCGAGATCTTCACCGCGGTCGAGATGGTCAGCGCCTGGAGGAACGGCATGCCCATCAGCCACAGGGCCACCATCATGACCGTGAGCACCAGGAAGGCCGGGAGCAGATTGGTCCTCCTGAGTACGGTCCGCAGATGTCCGGCGGCCCCTCCCGGGCGCGGGTCCACCGTGCCGATGGGGCGGGCGGCGACGTCTTCCTCCTCGGCTCGCGGCATGGGCTGCTGTCCTTCCTCGCGCTCGTCGTCTCTGGCGACGAGTCTCGGGTGAGACCCGCCCGGCTGCCACCGCTGCCGCCGGCCCCTGCGTCCATCCGGGCGAAAACCACCGCAGAGGCTGCTCCCCGGGCCCGAAGGCACGCCATGGTCTCTCCGAGACGTCGGGCTCCGAGAAGAGGACGGAACATTGCACCTGAGGCGTACCGGAACGATCCTGGGCGCGGCCGCGATGGCCCTGCTGACGCTGCCGGCCCACGCGCACGCCGCGGCCGTCGCGTGCGGGGGAGGAGTGTCGACCGGCCGGGTGGCGGTCAACGGCTGCATCAGCGCCGAGCGGGGGTCCGCCGGCAGGTTCCCCACGCGGGACATCACGGCGTACATCAAGGCACGCAACACGGGAAAGAAGGGCCTGAACCTCACCTACGAGGCGTTCTTCCGCGTGGTCGACGGCGGCCACTGGGAGAAGGTGGGCAGCGGCCGCACCTACCTCGCCCCGGGCGCTGCCATCGACCCCACCGCCGTGGGAAGCACGACCCGGGTGTGCGGCCCGGTGAGGGTGGAGATCCGCGTCCACGCCCGGGCCGACGGCGCCGCCTGGAGCGGCTGGTCCCCGGCGGCCACGAAGCAGTGCCAGACCTGACCCACCGGAAGCGGCCGGACCGGACCTGAGGCCGACCACCGGCGGAACGGGAGCGGGCACAAGGGCCGACCGCACCGGACGGTGCGGATCAGCTCCACCGGGCACCGCCGCGGGACCGTCGGCGGCGCTGCGCGGACCGGGCCCTCCGGACCGGGCCCTCCGGACCGGGCCCTCCGGACCGGGCCCTCCGGACCGGGCCCTCCGGGCCGGGTGCGCCGGGTACGGGGCCCTGCCCCGTTCGGAGTCACGCGCGGCGATCGGCGGCCCGACCTGCCGGGCGCACGTCCGGACGATGCCTAGAGTGCCCGATATGTCCACTACCCCCACCGCACGCACGACCGCCGAGCGCTACCCCGAGCGGGTCACCTACGACCGCGACGCCGTCTACGCCATCCTCGATGAAGCCCTTGCCGTCCATGTCGGCTTCGCCACCGAGGAAGGGCCGGTCGTCATCCCGACCCTGCACATGCGCGAGGGGGACCAGCTCCTCCTGCACGGCTCCGCGTTCGGCCGCTTCATCACCACCGCCGCCGCCGGTGCGCCGCTGTGCGTCACGGCGACCCTGATCGACGGCGTCATCCTGGGCCGGGCCTCCTCCCACCACTCGGCCGCCTACCGCTCCGTCATGATCTTCGGCAAGGCCACCCCCATCGAGGACCCCGCCGAACGCGCCGACGCCCTGGCCCGGGTCGTCGAAAGCGTCGTCCCCGGCCGCCTGGACGGGCCCTACGCCGCCCGCCGCCCCAGCGTCGAGGAAGCCCACTACACCGCGTGCCTCACCCTGCCCATCGAGGAGTTCTCGATGAAGGTCCGCGCCGGCTTCGCCCGCGACGAACCCAAGGACGACGCCGTCGAGGCCTGGGCCGGATGGATCCCCCTGACCACCACCCCCGGCACCCCCGTCCCGGACGGCATCACCGGCACCCGCTTCCCCGCCCCCGCCTACGACCCCGCCGTCCACCGCTTCCGCCAGGACCGCTGACCCACCGGGGCAGCCCCGCGCACCGCCGGTCAGACGCGGAAGACCGATCCCACGAACTCCGCCAGGAGGCGTTCCTTCAGGGGCCCCGGCAGCGCGTCCAGCAGCATGAGGACGGGAGCCGTCCGGGAGGGCAGCTTCCCGTCGCCGCCGAGGCCCGCGAAGGCCAGGAAACCGGCGATCTCGTCGGGCCCGAGGGTCTCGGGGTCGAGCCCGACGGCCAGTTCCACGAGACCCGGGTCCACGGTCACCGCAGGGAGCGCGCGGGCCGCGGCCAGGGCGGCGCCTAGGTCCGTGACCAGGGCGTCCACCTGGCCGACGGTGGCCGGGGTCAGGGTGAGGTGGAGGTTGGGCGGCAGGCCGTCGAAGGAGAGCTGGGGCTGCAGGTACCAGCCGCGCTCGCGCATCTCGTCGGCGAGGTGCAGCAGGAGACTCAGGTCGGGTGCCACCTCGGACTCGAGCCGGCCGGCCTGAGCACCGACGGCCTGCGCACCGACGCCCTGCGCGCCACCGCCCTGCACACCGCCGCCCCCGCCGCCGGGAGCTCCGGCCGTGAACGCCACCAGCCCCGCCGCCGGTTCACCCAGGACGCGCAGGCCGTCGATCCCGCGCAGCCCCGCGAGCAGCCGGTCCGACGCCTCGGCCACCCGGGCGGCCAGCGCGGTGTAGCCGTCCTCGCCGACGTACTGCAGCACCGCCCACGCCTGGGCCAGCAGGCCGCCGGACTTCGTGCCCTGGACCGTCGGGTTGACCACCGGGTAGCCGGGCCAGCCCGCGTGGGCGAAGTACTGGTACCGGCGCAACTCGGCATCCCGGTACAGGACGACGGAGGCACCCTTGTCCGCGTACCCGTACTTGTGCAGGTCCACGGAGAGCGAGGTGACCCCGGGCACGGACAGGTCGAACGGCGGGACCTCGCGTCCGGCCCGCCGCAGGTGGGGCAGCAGCCAGCCGCCGATGCAGGCGTCGACATGGCAGAGCACACCGCGCGGGGCGGCGGCCGCGGCGATCCCGGGCACCGGGTCGATCACCCCGTGGGCGTACGAGGGCGTCGAGGCGACCACGAGCGCCGTACGGTCCGTGAGCGCGGCGGCCATGGCGTCGGCGTCGGCGCGGAAGGTGACCGGATCGACGGGGACGACGACGGTTTCCAGGCCCAGGTAGTGGGCGGCCTTGTGGAAGGCGGCGTGGGCGGTGGACGGGAGCACGAGCTGCGGCGCGGTGATCCCCCGCACGGCCCGCGCGTGGTCCCGTGCGGTCTTCACCGCCAGCAGGATGCTCTCCGTCCCGCCGCTGGTGAAGGTCCCCTGCGCGCCGGGCGCGCCGAGGACCGCCGCGACGGCGCCCACCAGATCGTTCTCCAGCCGGGCCACGCTCGGGAAGACGGTCGGGTCGAGCCCGTTGACGGTGGCGTACGCGCTGTACGCGGCGGCGGCCAGCTCGTCGAGGCCGTCGAGGCCGGCGTCGTAGACGTAGGCGAAGGTCCGGCCGCCCCGGGTGGGCGCGTCGCACTCCCGCAGGGAGCGCAGTTCGGCGAGCACGTCGTCCGGGGTACGGCCGCCCGGCAGGGCGCGGGTGGGTTCAGTCGACACGGGTGTGGTTCTCTTCCTGCCGGGGCGGTTCGGACGGCGGTACGGGTACGGGTACGGGCTCGTGCGCGGTGGCCCCGGCGGGGTCCTCGCGGTAACGGTGCAGCAGCCACAGGCTGGCCGCGGTGAGGACGGCGGGGAGCACGCTCATGCCCACCGTGATGCCGGTGAGGGCCGCCTCGGGCTGGGCCACCCGGTGGTCCGCGTCGGAGGAGCGGAACCCGGTCACCGCGAGGACCAGGGCGAAGACGCCCGCGCCGAGCGCGAACGCCAGGGTTTCGGCGGCCGTCCACAGCCCGGTGAACGTCGCGGCGCGGCGCTTGCCGGTGCGGGCCGCGTCCGCGGCGAGGGTGTCCGCCAGCATGGTCAGCGGGAGCAACTGCAGGCCGGCGTAGGCCACTCCGACGACCGCGACCGCCGCGTAGCCGAGACCGGCGCCGGCCGCCGGGGTGAGGGCGAGCAGCAGGGCTCCGGCGAGGAACAGCAGTGAGGCGGTCCACTGCGCGTTCTTCACGCCCCACCGCCGGGACAGCCCGCTCCACAGCGGCATGACGAGGACGAGGGGGCCGATCAGGCAGGCGAAGAGCGGGGTGACGGCGGTGGGCGAGCCGAGGGTGTACGTGGCGAAGTACTGCACACCGGCGAGCATCACGCCGACGGCGAGGGCCTGGAGCGTCCACATGCCGGCCAGGTACAGGAACGGCCGGTGGGACCGGGCGGTCGCCAACTGGGCGCGCAGCGAAGGCTCGGACTCGCTGCGGACGGCCCGCGGCGCCCACCGCGTCGTGAACCAGGCGCCGAACATGCCGAGGGCCAGCAGCACGGCGACGGCGGCCCCCATCAGCCGGTAGCTCGCCGGGCTGCCGCCGCCGGCCTGCGCGAGGGCCGGGGCGAGCGCTCCGGACAGCAGGATCGCGACACCCAGGAAGCCCACCCGCCAGCCGAGGATGCGGCCGCGTTCGGCGGGGTCCTCGGTCATCTCCGCGGGCATCGTCACGTACGGCACCTGGAAGACGGCGTACGCGGTCGCGGCGAGCAGGAAGACCACGGCCACGTATCCCGCGGCGGCCGCACCGCGCAGCGGCGGCGCCGCGAACAGCAGGACGAACAGCGGGGGGAGGGTGCAGGCACCGGCGAGCAGGAAGGGCCGCCGGGGGCCGCCGCGCAGCCGGCTGCGGTCGGACACCACGCCGACCAGCGGGTTGATCAGTACGTCCCACGCCTTCGGCAGGAAGACCGCCGCCCCGGCGACGGCCGCCGGGACCGCGAGGATGTTGGTCAGGTAGTAGAGCAGGATCAGCCCCGGCACGGTGGCGAACGTACCGGTGCACAGGGAGCCGAGCCCGTACCCGATCCGCACGCGACGCGGCAGGGGCGGAGCCGGCGCGCGGTGGGCACGGAGGTCTGCTGGCATGCGCAGATCATCAGCGAGCGGGGGAGGGGGTGACAAGGGGTGAGTATGACGGCGGCATGAACTCCACGCCGCCCACCTCGACTGCACTCCGGCCCGCTACATCCGCCGGACCCGGGACCACTAGGGGGCGACCAGCGCCGCGACCGAGGACGTCACCAGGGCGCGCCGTTCGGGTTCGGGAACCAGGCCTGCCACGTCCTCCCCGGGCAGGTGCCACATGTTCGCCAAGGTCAGCACCAGGGCGAGGATCTGGGCGGCGGGCCGCTGCGCCGTCACCGTGCCACGCCGCTGCGCCTCGGTGATCGCCGCGACCTTCTCGGACATCGAGGCGGCCACGACGGCGCGTTGCGGGGACTCGCCGACTTCGAGGTAGTACCACCTGAGAAACCGCATGATCTCGGGGTGCGCCCTGCCGGCGTCGTGCAGATCGCCCGCGTACTCCGGCAGGTGGTCGGCGTCGATCGGTACGGACGCCAGGATCATGTCGACGATCTGGTCGAAGACCGCGTCGAACAGTTCGGCCTTGCCCTCGTGGAAGGAGTACACCAGCCCCGGGCTGATGCCCGCACGTTTGGCCATCCGGTCGATCCGCGCTCCCGCGCGGCCGAACTCGGCGAACTCCGCCAGTGCGGCCTCGTAGAGCAGCTGCTTCTTGGCTTCGGGATCCCGGGTGCGCATCCGCCCAGATTACTTAGTGAACGTTCATTTGACAAAGCTTCCGCCGGTCCGCAGCATTGCTAATGAAGGTTCATTCAATAAGGGACGTGGTAACGATGGGTGACTGGACGCCGGATTCGATCCCCGACCAGGCAGGACGTACGGCCCTGATCACGGGCGGCAGCAGCGGCATCGGGCTGCAGACCGCACGCGTGCTCGCGGCGCGCGGCGCACGGATCATCCTGGCCGGCCGCAACCGGGCCAACCTCGACGCGGCGGTGCGCCAGGTGCTCGCCGTCGCGCCGAAGGCCGAGACCGGCACGCTGGTGGTGGACCTCGCGGACCTCGCCTCCGTCCGGGAGGCGGCCTCGCGCATCGCCGAGGCCGAGACGATCGACCTGCTGTTCAACAACGCCGGGGTGATGAACCTGCCCACCCGGCAGAGCACCCGCGACGGCTTCGAGACCACCTTCGGAACCAACCACCTCGGCCACTTCGCCTTCGACGCGCAGCTGTGGCCGGCCGTTCTGCGCTCCCCGGCCCCACGCGTGGTCACCGTCAGCGCGATCGCCGCGCGCTGGCCCATGGGCCGGCTCGAGGACCTGATGAGCGAGAAGCGCTATCGGGGCATGGGCGCCTACGCCAAGTCCAAGCGCGCCAACGTCGTCTACACCCTCGAACTCGCCCGGCGCACCGCCGGCACGCCCCTCAAAGCGCTGGTGGTCCACCCGGGGGCCGCGATGACCAACCTCCAGCAGCACGGCGACGGAGCCCTGGTCAGGATGTTCACCCCGATCGCCGAGCGCCTGCTCATGGGCTCCGCCGAGGGTGCGGCCTGGCCGTCGCTGTACGCCGCCACCGCCACGGCCAGCGACGTGGTGAGCGGGCAGTTCATCGGCCCGGCAGGACGCGACCAGACCTCCGGCACGCCGAAGCGGGCCAAGCTCCCTCGCGGCGCGGCCGACCCGCGGCAGGGCGCACGCCTGTGGGCGGAGAGCGAACGGCTGACCGGAGTCACCTTCCAGCCCTGAAGCACGACCGGGTGCGCACTTCGTACCCGAACCCGAACCCGGAAGCTTCGCGTTCCACCCGAGCGCATCTCGTCCTGGTCCAACGCCCGTCTCTCCGCCTGACCCCTCCCCACGTACCTACGCGCCCACCCACCCAGCCACTGCAAGGAGCACCACCATGAGCACGCAGGACAACATCGCCGTCGTCCAGGGATTCATCGACAACGTCCTGAACGCGGGGGACCTCTCCGCCCTGGAGCGGTACTGGACCGAGGACATGGTCTGGCGCGGGGGCAGCCTCGGCGAGTACCACGGCCTGGCGGACTTCCGGAAGTTCGCCGAGGCCAACGCCGCCGGAGCGTTCACCGGCATGCACCTGGAACCCCAACGGTTCCTGGCCGACGGCGACACCGTCGTCGCGCTGTTCACCAACAGCGGTACGAACACCGGTCCGTTCATGGGCATGCCCGCCACCGACAAGGCGGCCACGTGGAACGGCGTGGGGGTCTACCGCATCCACGAAGGCAAGATCGCCGAGGCGACCTTCGTCGAGGACATCCTCGCCATGCTCCTGCAACTCGGCATCACCAGCCTGCCGGCCTCTGCCTGACCCGGCCTGATCGGCAAGACACCACCGGACGCCGCGGGCTCGGCCGACACGATCCGAAAAAGACGGCCTAGTGCTGTGACCGGAAAGGTTCACCGGGTCACGCCGCCCGGCACGGCACCTCGCCGCGTTGTCGGACCACGCTAGTACGTCCAGTACGAGGCGTGGTCCTCCGCCTTGCGATGCGCCGCACCGGACGACGCGACCCGGCAAACCTTTCCGGCCACAGCACTAGATGACCGGCGGCCGGCCCAGCCTGGTCAGTCGCCAGACCGTGCGCCAGCGCATCGGCTGCCGGGGGCCGCCGGACCTCCGGACGCCCTCGGCGAACCCGGCGAACCAGGCGCGCAGCCCCTCCACGGACCGGGTGCGGGCCACGGTCAGCGCCATCCACACGCCGAGGTAGACCGGTACCAGAAGGGCGGGCAGGTGCCGTCTGGCCAGCCAGACGCGGTTGCGGGCCGTCATCCGGTAGTAGACCGCGTGCCGTGCCGGGGACGTCTTCGGATGCTGGAGCACCAGCTGCGGTTCGTAGAGGATGTCCCAGCCGCGGTCGACCGCCCGCCAGGCCAGGTCGGTCTCCTCGTGGGTGAAGAAGAAGGCGTCCGGCCAGGGACCGGTCTCCTCCAGCATCGGCATCGACAGGGCGTGCCCACCGCCGAGAAAGGTCGTCGTCAGACCCCGCCTCATCGGGTCACCGGCCCGCAGCCGGGGTACGTGCCGCCGCTGCGTGGCCCCGGTCTCGTCCGCGATCCGGAAGGAGACGATGCCCAGCCGCCGGTCCGCCTCGTACAGGTCGGCGATCCGCCGGAAGACGTCCGTCTGGATCAACAGGCCGTCGTCGTCCAGGTCCACCAGGACGTCGACGTCCCCGGACTCCCGCAGGTGGCGCCAGGCGACGTTCCGCCCGCCGGCCACCCCGAGGTTCTCCTCCAGCTCCACCACGGTCACACCTTCGGGCAGCCCCTCCAGAGCCGCCCCGTTCCCGACCACCACGACCCGGGCCGCCGGTTCGTCCTGCGTGGCCACCGAGGCGAGCAGGGCCAGCAGGTCGGGCATCCTGTCGCCCATCGTCAGCACGGCGACACCTATACGCGGCCGGGTCACGAGCACCACCACTTCCTTCCGGGGACGGATGAACGGCGAGCGTACCTCCGCCGAACTCCGGTTCCTGACGGTCACCCGTCACCCGCCGCGCACGGGTACGACCGGACCGGGGCGCCCTCGGCAACGGTGGCGCGCGCCGGACAGCCCGCACGTCAGCCGGGTCCGGCGCCCATGGAGTCGAAGGTCTCCCGCATCATCCGGTCGATGGCTCCGGGCTGTTCGATCAGGGCGTCGAAGAGGTCGGCGAGCAGCCACAGGACGAAGCCGTGCACCAGCGCCTCCTGCGGCGGGATCGGCCCGAACCGGTCGCGCCACGCCACGGTGTCCATGCCCATCGCGGCGGCCATGAGGACACCGGTGGCCATCGGCACCTGTGCCGGGTCGGCCATCTCGAAGGTGGGGAGCCGGCGGATCACCGCGGGGATCAGATCGCCGAGCGGATCGAGCCGATTCTCGCCACCGGACTGTTCGGCGATCAGGTAGCCGGTCAGCACGCCCACCAGGAAGACCGTGCCCCGGGACACCTCCTCACGCCCGTGGGCGTCGACCGCGGCTCCGATCCGCTGCTGCGCCTCTTGGCGCTCCTTGGTGGAAGTCCGCTTCTCCAGGACCCGGTAGGAGTCCCACGCCGCCCGGATCGCCTCGTCCACGACTACGCCGTCACTGGTCATGGACCGACCGTAGGCGACACGACGCGCCGGACGGGAATCCCCCGAGGAAACGGCGGGCCTCGCAGGTGCTGCCGCGTCGACGCGCTCGCTCCACCCGGCCCACCGGGTGTCCTACCGCCCCGGGGGCGAAGGTTGCGCAGGCGGCTGGGCGGCGCCGGCTTCCGGGTCGCCGGCCGGGCCGATACGGATCTCGAAGTCGCCGCCGTACTCCTCGTGGCCGGCGGCGACGGCGACGGCCATGGCCTCCTCGCCCTGTTCGCCCTGGATGATGGGCGGGTCCTGGCGCAGGTCCCGTACGAGCGCCACGCACATGCCGATCATGACCAGGGTGAACGGGGCCGCCACGAGGATCGTCAGGTTCTGCGGTCCGGCGAGCGCGTCGCCCTTGCCGTTGCCGATGAGCAGCATGACGGCCGCGACGGCGCCGGACACGAGCCGATCTGGAGGGCCCCGAGGCCCAGCGAGGCCGCGGAGCCGAAGAGGGTGGCGAAGACGGCCACGATGTCGATGACACGGCCGATGCCCCCGTGCGCGTGCCGGGCGCCGATCAGCGGCTCGAACACCGCACTGATCGTCTGGCGGCGGTCGCGGCGGAACGTGCTGTAGGCGATCGCCAGCCCGACGACCGCGTAGATCGCCCAGATCGCCCACGGGTGGAGCGTCTAGTGGAACAGCGTGGTGGCCATCGAGGTCTGCATCTGCTCGGCGGAGTCGACGGGGTGCGTTCCGGGCGGCGGATTCTCGTAGTGCGCCAGAGGCTCGCTCACGCCGTAGAACATGAGCCCGATGCCCATGGCGGCGCTGAACATCATGGCGACCCAGGAACCGGTGCGGAACTCCGGCGGCTCGTCCTCGCGACCCAGGCGGATCCGGCCGTAGCGGCTGATCGCCAGCCAGAGGGCGAACGCGACGAAGGCGCTGGCGGCGAGCATGAACGCCCAGCCGCCGTGGTGTCGCATTCAATCCCACATCGGCTCATGAGGCCCGCTGGACGCCCCGCGGCGGCCTCCTGAGGTCAGGAGGCGCGCTTCACGTGGCGGACCAGCCACACCAGCAGGGGGTCCAGGTCGGCTGCGGCCGCCAGGACCCGGTCGACCGCCTCGGGGGTGCGCAGCCACGCCTCGCAGCCGAGGGGACGTGAGGCGATCAGGGAACGGTGGCGCAGCAATTCCGTGCGGGGGTGGGTCGTCGGATAGCCGCGCGGGGGACGCTTCATCACGTCCCCGGAGATGTCGTAGCCCTTCTTCCGCACCTCCTCGACGATGGAGGACAGTGCGCGGCCGCTCCCCTCGGCGGCCACGGCCTTGCGGAACCCCTCCACCTGTCCGGGATCGGGATACCACCAGGCTCCCTGGATGCGCAGGCCGTCCAGGGAGAACCGGAGACCGATCTCGACCTTGCGATCGAGCCGGATCACCGCGCTCTGGTTCTGCCACCACCAGGAGTTGGTGCGGTAGTGCCAGACGGAGAAGTCCTCGTACCGGGGGTCGGCGTCCGCGACATCGTTGAGCAGGGCGATCATCGGCTGCCGGACCAGCCGCTCGCGGTCCGCGCGACAGCGCTCGCGCGTCGCGTGGGCCGGTTCGCCCTGAAGCTGCCCCAGGACGTCCATCGCCTGCTCGGACCAGCCGGTGAACTGTCCACACATACGGGCAGATTAACTCACCTTCCGCGGACCCCCGTAACCCGTGTGATCGAGGGTAGAGGCCTTGCATGATTGCTACCGATTTCCTCGCGGCCGAGGCCGCCGGCTCACTGCTCCTGATCGTCGTCGGAGTGGTCGTGGCCCTCCTCCTGATCGGCGCCTTCTGGTACGGCAGTCGACGCAGCGCGCGCCGCCGGGCTCCTGCGCAACCGGCTCAGCAGAACGCCGAGGCCCGCGCCCGGCAGGATTCCTGGCAGACCCCCGACGACGAAGGGCCCGGTCAGCCGCCCCGCACGTGACGGAGCTGTCCTCCGCCCTCCCCAGCTGATTCGTCCTTCGACCGTGCGGCTGCTGCGGTCCGCAGTTCAGCCGGCCATCGCTTCCGCGGCGGTCCGGAAGGTCGACTCGACCGTCTCGGCGTCGTACGGGGCGAATCCGGAGAACAGCGCAGAGTCCTTCTTCTCCGGTCGGTAACTCAGCAGGAATTCCAGAAGGGCCGAGCGCAGCCGGGGCGGAGCTTCTCTGCTGACGATGAACAGGGGCGTAGGGAGGTGATCCCGCCGGGCGATCACGCGAGTCCTTTCGGCGTTGGTCGGATTCTTCAGCCACACGTCCTCCTGAATGAAGGTCGCGTCCGCCGAGCCGGCTACCACCGCCTCCACCTGCCCCTCGTAGGGTGGCGTGACGACGAGTTCACCGAAGAATTCATCGATGCGGCCCCCCAGGTCATGAACCAGCAGCATCGGTGCGAGGAAGCTCGTCGTGCAGAAGCGATGCGCTATGGCGAGCCTCTTGCCGCGGAGGTGGCCGGCCGTGGTGACCTCGCTGCCCGCGGCGACGACGAGCACGCTCGGGATGCCGGTGGTGCCGTCCGCCGCGTAGACGGCACTGGCGATCGGCACGTACGCGGGGTCTTTGCGGAGGAAGAAATAGTTGAGCACGGGAAGGTACGAGAACGTCGCCACGTGTCTTTCGAGCTGCTTGGTCAGCGGAGCCATGTCGCCGTGATATCCGGTGACGCGAATGCTCTGTGCCCCGATGAATGCGGACCATTCCGGCGAGTCGACTTCGAGCCGGAGGTTCGCGTCGTGCAGGAAAATTGCATTCATCGGTCCTCCCGTGAAGTGCGAGTGAGAGACGCACCCTCCAGTCTTGCCCCTGGGGAGAAGGCGTGCACGTATGCGGCCGGGGGCGTTCCGCAGGGCAGGCGCGTCAGGTCGCTCATGGCGCACGGCGCGGCGAGCGCGACGTCGGTAATCCGCTGGCGTGCTCGCGGTCGCCAGGGTGAGAATCCGCGCATGATCGCTGAAGCGCAGGGAATCCGTATCCGGCACCGCGGGCACGAACCGCAGGTCCATCCCACCGCCTACATAGCCCCGACGGCCACGCTCGTCGGCGATGTCCGCGTGGGGCCGAGGGCGCGGGTGATGTACGGCGCGGTGCTCGATGCCGAGGGATCCCGGATCGAGGTCGGGGAGGCGACGGTGATCTGCGAGAACGCGGTGTTGCGCGGGTCTGCGGTCGCCGGCGATCAGCCCGTGCTCGTGGCCGATCACGTCTTCGTGGGGCCGCATGCCACGCTCCTGGGCTGCGAGGTCGGCAGGTGCGTGTATGTGGCGACCTCGGCGACGGTCCTGCAGCGCGCACGGTTGGGGGCCGGATCGGTCGTCGCTGTCGGCGGGCTCGTCCACGCGCGCACCGTTGTGCCGGACGAGTACTTCGTGCCGCCGCACACCGTGGCGCTCGACGCGCCGGTGCGGCTGCTGGCCCCCGGCGATCCGGGCCTGGCCGAGGCGGTCCGACAGGTGGGATTCGCGCAGGTGGCGTTCGGCGTCGACGCGGAGTGGACCGACCGGATCAGCCGGTACGAGCACATCGCGGAGGTGCGCGTCGCCGAGTTCGGCACGCACGCGGACGACGAGGTTCTGAACCCCGGCTAGGCGCCGTCCCGATGCGATTTCGCGATACCGGCCCTGCCGGCGGCCCGGCTGCGGGATCGTCGTGTGCGGGCGGCCCCGGAACGAGGGCCGTCCGGAGCGCGGTGTGGGGAGGGCGTTGTGAGTAGGCGCGAGACGTGGACGACGGAGGAGTTCGGCACATCCCACGAGGGCGCGGTCGAGGTGCTCCTCGCCGACGGTACGGTCCCGGGCCCGGTGTACTTCGACAGTTCCTCGGGTGGGGGAGGGGAGGCCGTTTCGCAGTGGCACGTCTACGACGGCCGATGGTCCCGCGTTCCGCGCGCGGCCGCACTGCGTGCGGTGTGCTCCTGCAGTTGGGCGGGCCCGGCCCACACGCTCGACTGGGAGGCGATCGGCGCCCAGGACCTCGTGGACGGCGGGGACGAGCAGGCGGACGCCAGCGAGCGGGATTGGTGCGGGCACACCGCCCAGGTCGAGGCGACCACGATTCCGCTGCCGGAGACGGTCACCACGCTCCTGGAACGGCTGGAGGAGGAGATCGAGCGCCTGACGAAGACTTCCCCGGTCGCGGCGGTGCGGGCGGCCCGCCGTCTGGAGGTGGTCGCCGGGCGAGTCGGCTACTGGGCCGCCCGCGGCACCGCCGCCGACCTCGACACCGCGCAGGCCGCCGCCCACCTCGGCCTCAACGAGGACGCGGCACGCAAGCTGATGGCCCGCTTCGGAGGCTGGAGCCCGTACCGCTGACCGGACGATCCCGGCGCGTGCGCGGCCGCCTCGGCCGATGTGCGGAGGGGACCCGGGCGAGCGCCCACCAGCCCTCCTGACAGGGCGAGTTGGCGGTGCCCCTGATCGCTCGCTCAGGGCAGTCGCCGCTACGGTGTGATGTCCAGGGATCGAACGAGTTGCGCGAGTTCTTCGTGAAAGAGCTTCTCGGGGCTGAGCGCCTGGGCCTGCAGGTGGCCGTAGACCTCCAGTGACACCAGGCCGTGCAGGTGGCTCCAGATGCGCAGGGCGAGGGCCACGCCGGCCGGGGGCAGCTCGGGGAAGGCCGGGCGGACCTTCGCCAGCAGGCCCGGGTCGAAGTCGGACCACTCGAAGTCGCTGTCGCGGTAACGGGCTTCGGCGTGCGGCCAGGCTGCGGCCGCGAGCGCGGTGATGCCGGTGCAGACGCGGTGGGCGGCCTCCGGGGCGGCGCCGCCCTCGGGGGGCCGGTAGCCGGGGACGGGGTCGCCGTACACGAGGCGGAAGCCCTCGGGGTTGGCCAGCGCCCAGTTCCTGAAGGCGCGGGCCCATGCCTGGATCCGCGCGGCCGGGTCCTGGGCGGGGGCGGCGTCCCAGGCGGCGTCCACGGTGTCGGCCAGCGCGGTGTAGACGGTGTTGATCAGCGTGGTGACGAGGTCGTCGCGGGTGGCGAAGTAGCCGTAGATGGCGTTGGCCGTCATGCCCATCTCGCGCGCGATGGCCCGCAGGGTGATCGCGTCGGGCCCGCCCGCTGCCATCAACTCCAGCGCGACCTTCTTGATCTCGGCGGTCGTCTCGGCCCTCAGCCGCTCGCGGCGCCCCTTGGTGTTTCCCACGCTTCCCATGGCGGCTCACTCTACAGCGTCACAATACCGTGGCCCGTATCAATACTGCACGGCGTATAGTCTCTGCGAGCCGTGAAGTCCGACGGCGATGCGTACACCTACCCAGGGAGAGCCATGCACATCGGAGTCATCGGTGCCACGGGCGGCATCGGCAGTCGGGTCGTCACCGAAGCCCTCGGCCGCGGGCATCACGTCACGGCCTTCAGCCGCGACGCCACACGGATCGACGAGGACCGTAAGAACGTCGTCTGGAAGAGCGTCGACGTCCTCGACGCGGACGGCATCGCCGCCGCGATACCGGGCCTCGACGTATTGATCAGCGGATTCCAGCCCGGAAACGCCGCCAAGGACATCGCCGACACCGTGGCCCGCTCGATCGCCGATCCCACGGTGTACGCCACCGCCGCGCGAGCGCTCCTGAAGGCGCTGGAGAGCCATCCCAGGACACGGCTCATCGTCGTCGGCGGCGCGGGCAGTCTGGAGATCGAGCCCGGAGTCGTGCGGGCCGACTCCGATGAACTCCTGTACCAGGCCCTAGACGAGATCGGCCTGCCGAGGGAGTACGCCGCCGCGGTGCGCGGGCACCGCGACGCCCTGAACGTCCTGCGCACCTCCAACCGGTTGTGGACCTACTTCAGCCCGGCGGAGGACATCGCACCCGGTGAACGTACGGGCCGGTTCCGGATCGGCGGCGACCAGCCGGTCCTCGACGCGGACGGGCGCAGCCGCATCTCCATGGAGGACGCCGCGGTCGCCCTCGTCGACGAGGCGGAACTGCCGCACTTCGTCCAACGCCGCTTCACCATCGGCTACTGACCGAAACCACCTGCGCGGCGCCGCCTGGCGGACTCGACAGCAGCTCAAGGACTTCGAGCCCGGACCCGAGCCCGCCCAGCGACACCCCGGCGCCGGTCTCGATGTGCAAGGCCCCGGGGTCCGCTCCCGCAACTGGCTTCCCCCCGGATGCTTGCCGGGATCGCGGAGCCGGCCCGCTCGGCGGGCCGAAGGTCGGCCCCCGTCCCCGTGACACGGGGGCACCTCCGGCGCGGAGCGCGGGGGCCCGCCGGCCGGGCGTGCTCCGTCGGGAGCAGGCGGCAGTGCGGGGCCGGCTGCCCCGGGGCGTGCGGCGTCCCGATGCCCCGGTGCGTGCGGCGTCCCGATGCCGGCCTTACTCCCGGGGGAGTAGTCCGCCCGCCCGGGTCACCCCCGGCAGTACCCGCGAACTCGGTCTCAGGCGCGACGATCCGGCCTTCGCCCGCCAGGAGTCTTGGAAGCACACCAAGACATCCGAACCGGAGGGAGGCCCGGACATGGGGGCCGGACTTGCACAGAGACGGCGACGAGCAGTGCCCTGGCTGGTGCTCGCGCTGTGGGTCGCCGTGCTCGCGGTCGTCGCGCCGTTCGCCGGGAAGCTCGCCGACGTCACGCGGGACCGCGTGACCGACTACCTGCCCGCGAACGCCGACTCCACCCAGGTCGCCAAGCTCCAGGAGCGGCTGCCCGGTGGCGAGAGCACCCAGCTCGTCCTCGTCTACCAGCGCGACGGGGCCCTCACCGCCGCCGACCGCGCGACCGCCGAGCGCCAGATCGGGCAGATCGCCGACGAGCACGAGCTGACCGACACCCCGCAGGGCGTGCCCTCCCAGGACGGCACGACGCTCATGTACCCGGTCAGCAGCAACGAACCCGGTGACGACGACGAGCTGCGCAACGCGTTCGTCGACGACATCCGCGAGACCGCCCGCTCCGCCGACGGCCTCACCGTCGAGGTCGGCGGCCCCGGCGCGGTCACCCGCGACTCCAAGAAGGTCTACGACTCCCTCGCCGGCCCCCTGCTCTACACCACCGTCGCCGTCGTCGCCCTCCTGCTGATCCTCATCTACCGCAGCCCCGTCCTGTGGCTGATCCCGCTGGCCGCCGCCGGCATCGCCGACTACCTGTCCATGGGCGTCGCCTACGGCCTCAACCAGGCCTTCGGCACCTCCATCTCGGGCGCCGGCACCAGCATCATGACCATCCTGGCCTTCGGAGCAGGCACCGACTACGCCCTGCTCATCGTCTCCCGCTACCGCGAGGAACTGCGCCGCATCGAGCATCCGTACGATGCGATGAAGGCCGCCCTGCGCGGCTGCGGGCCCGCCGTGATCGCCTCCTCCGGGACCGTCGCCGTCGGCCTGCTGTGCCTGCTCGCCGCGGACCTCAACTCCAACCGCGCCATGGGCCCCCTCGGCACCGTCGGCGTGCTGTGCGCGCTGATCGCCATGCTCAGCCTGCTGCCCGCCATGCTCGTCCTGCTCGGCCGCCGCGTGTTCTGGCCGCTCATCCCGGCCTTCGGCAGCGTCCCCAAGGAGCGCCGCTCGCTGTTCTCCGCGATGGGCGGCTCCGCCGGACGCCGCCCGGTGACCGTCCTCGTCACCGGCGCCCTCGCGCTGGGGGCGCTCGCCCTCGGCGTCCTGAACCTGCCCGGCGACCTCAAGCAGGAGGACGCCTTCGTCGACCGGCCCGAGTCCGTCTCCGCCATGCTGACCCTCGCCGACGCCTACCCGGACAGCTCCAGCCAGCCCATCACCGTCATGACTCCGGCCGCCCGTGCCGAAGCCACCCTCAAGGCGGCCAACTCCACCGAGGGCGTGGCCTCCGCCCGCATCGGCCGGACGGGACACGGCTGGACCGAGGTGTCCGTGACCGCCTCCGCACTGCCGCAGACCGACGCCGAGACCCGTACGATCGAGAGCCTGCGCGAGAAACTGGACGGCTCGTTCGTCGGCGGACCCAGCGCCCAGCAGTTCGACCTGGAGAAGACCAACGCCCGCGACCAGAAGGTCGTCGTACCGATCGTCCTCCTCTCGGTCCTGCTCATCCTGATCGTCCTGCTGCGCTCGCTGGTCGCCCCGCTGATGCTGGTCGCCGCCGTGGTCGCCGTCTGGGCGGCCTCCCTCGGCATCGGCGGCCTGGTGTTCGAGCCGCTGTTCGGCTTCCAGGGCACCGACCCCGCCCTCGGCCTGCTGTCCTTCGTGTTCCTCGTAGCACTGGGAGTCGACTACGGCATCTTCCTGATGCACCGCATGCGGGAGGAATCCCTCGGCGGCGCCGAACCGGCCGCGGCCGCACTCACCGCCCTGCGCACCACCGGCGGTGTCATCGCCTCCGCGGGCCTCGTACTCGCCGCCACCTTCGCGGTGCTGATGAACATGGGCCTCGTCTCACTGGTCCAGCTCGGCTTCGTCATCGCGATCGGCGTCCTCCTCGACACCTTCCTCGTCCGCACCTACCTCGTCACCAGCGCCAGCGTCGCCCTCGGCCGGAAGGTGTGGTGGCCCGGCCCCATGTCGAAGGCGGCACCGGAGCCCGAAGCCCTGCTCCGGGAGCCGGAGCGCGTCTGACACCTTCCCGACCCCGCGCGATGCCCATGGGCGCCCCTCCCTTGCGGGAGGGGCGCCCATGTGACGGAGGATGAGCCCGTGCCCGAAGCAGAATGCAAACCCCGTCCCGGCGAGCGGATCATGGCGGTGATCAACCGCGACCCGCGCACCGCCCCGCACGCCACCCGCAAGGACGTGCTGCTCGCCGTCGCCGTCACGGCCCTGGCGGTGGTCCTCGCCCTCGTCACCGACCAGGCCCGGCGACCGGACGCCCTGGGCTGGCTCCTGCTGCTCGCGGGGCAGTTGCCGATCGTGTGGCGCCGGCGCCACCCGCTGGCGGGGCTGGCGGCGGAGGCCGCCCTGCTCCTGCCGTACCACGCCCTCGACAACAACCACACCGCTCCGCTCCCGGTCTCCGTCGTCGTGCTGTACAGCCTCGCCGTCACCTGCCGGCCCCTGTACACCCTGCTCACCACCAGCACGGCCATGGCCGTGGCGCTGAGCGTCATGATGATCATCAACAGGAAGCAGGCCGCCGAGGCGCTGCGGATCTCCGGCTGGGTGCTCGCCGTGGTCTTCATCGGCATCGCCCTGCGCGTCTACCGGCAGTACGTCGCCGCCGTCGTCGAGCGCGCCGAACGCGCCGAACGCACACGTGAGCAGGAGGTACGCCGCCGGGTCGCCGAGGAACGGCTGCGCATCGCCCGCGACCTGCACGACCTGCTCGCGCACAGCATCACCCTGATCGGCGTGCAGACCTCCGTCGCCGCGCACATCCTGAACGCGGACCCCGAGCGCCTGGACCGTCAGGCCGTCGCCAAATCCCTCGACGACATAGCCGAGACCTGCCGCGCCGCCCGCGGCGAACTGCGCACCACCCTGGAGGTGCTGCGCGACCACGGCACCCGTGACGCCCGCGACCCCCTGCCCGACCTGCACGGGCTGGAAGGCCTCGTGGAGGCCGCCCGGGTCTCCGGTGCCGAGGTGGACCTGAAGGTCACCACCGAAGAGGCGACACCCGCCGCCGTCGGCGCGGCCGCCTACCGCATCGTGCAAGAGGCCCTCACCAATGCCGTACGGCACGGCGGCCGTCAGAACCTCGGCATCCGGGTCGGCGTGCACGCCGGGGAAGGCGCCCTGCGGGTCACCGTCACCGACGACGGGGCCGGTACGGGCGGGGACACGCCCGGGTTCGGACTCGTCGGCATGCGCGAGCGGGCGCGCAGTGTGGGCGGAACGCTGGACGCCGGGCCACTTCCCGGCAAGGGTTTCGAGGTCAGTGCCGTACTGCCGCTGGGAGGCAACCCGTGACCATCCGCGTTCTGCTCGCCGACGACCAGGCGCTCGTACGGGCCGCGTTCGCGATGCTCCTCGAGTCGTCCCAGGACATGACGGTCGTCGGACAGGCCGGCACCGGCCGGGAGGCCGTCGAGATGGCCCGCACGGAACGCGCCGACCTGGTGGTGATGGACATCCGCATGCCTGACCTCGACGGCATCGAGGCCACCCGGCTGATCGCCGCGGACGAGGATCTCGCCGGGGTGAAGGTGCTCGTGCTCACCACCTACGACACGGACGAGAACATCGTCGAGGCCCTGCGGGCCGGGGCCTCCGGCTTCCTGGTCAAGGACACGCGTCCGGCCGAACTCCTGGAGGCCATCCGCACGGTGGCCGGCGGGGAGGCCCTGCTCTCTCCCGGCCCGACCTCCCGGCTCATCGCCCGCTTCCTGCGCAGCCCCGCGGCGGCGCTGCCCGAAACCGGCCCCGAATGCCTCACCGACCGCGAACGCGAGGTCCTCACCCTCGTCGCGTGCGGCCTCAACAACACCGAGATCGGCGAGGCCCTCGGCCTGAGCCCACTGACCGCGAAAACCCATGTCAGCCGCATCATGGGCAAACTGGGGGCCCGGGACAGGGCGCAACTGGTCATCGTGGCCTACGAGTCGGGGCTGGTCAGTCCAGGGGCGTGAAAGGGTGGTGGGGCGGGTGGCACGAGGATGCCGCGCCGGCGCGAAGTGCCGCTGTCCCGGCCCGCCTCTGCTCTGCCTCCCGGACCCATCGCCCAGTAACAGGACCCCCTTATGCCCAACGCCCTTGAGCGTCTTCGTGAAATAGCCCCGGCCCCGACCGCGCCCCGCCAGAAGGTCTGGGAGGAAGTCGAACGCACCCTCGGTTTGGAACTTCCCGCCGATTACAAGGAGTTGATCCGCACCTACGGGGGAGGCAACTGGGACGACTACCTGTACGTCCTCGAGCCCGATTGCCTGAATGTGAACTACGACTTGGTCGAATGGGCGCGGGACCAGGCCGAAGACCTCGAAGGTCTTTGGGAGTTCGAGCGCAAGCCGGCAGAGCTCGCAGCGGAGGGTGCCCGAGTCGTCCCCTGGGCAACCACGGACAACGGGGAGTGCCTCTACTGGCTCGTCCAGCCGGGCCTGGAACCCGACCAGTGGACCGTCATGGTCAACGAGGCGCGCGGTGGGCGCTGGGAGCATTTCGGCGTCCCCTGTACCCGATTCCTCGCGGCATCGCTCGACGGGGAACTGCAGTCGAGCATCCTCTCGTCCTCGTACCCCCTGGCCACCCACGAGTTCCGCCGACTCGGCGCGGTGTGACGGCACGACAGGGCACGGCACGGCCCGACACGGCCCGGCCCGGCACGGCGCGCTCGACCAGACCAGCTGCGGCTCACTCCGCTCCCGCGCGCGGCACGACCAGTACCTCCGTGCCCATGCCGCGGATGGCCCGTACCTCACGGTCCGGCAGGCCGTCGTCCACCACCAGCAGATCGAAGTCGCGCAGCGAGGTCAGGGCGTACATTCCGTCGCGGGTGAACTTCGTGTGGTCGGCGAGGAGTACGGTGCGGGCCGCTGCCGCCATCATCGCCCGCTTGACCTGAACCGTCTCGGGCGAGGTGTGGTAGCAGCGGCCCCGGGTGACCGCCGTGGTCGACATGAACAGCAGGTCCGCCCGGAGCGCCGCCGCGCCGTCGGCCGTGAGCAGCCCCATGAAGGCGTCGTACGCCGGGAAGTAGCTGCCGCCCAGCGAGATCAGCGAGATCCCGCGCTCCTTGGCGAGGGCCGTGATGGCGGGCAGTGAGTTGGTGATCACGGTGATCGGGGTCCGGGCGGCGAACTCCCGTGTCAGCGGCAGGCAGGTGGTGCTGTCGTCGAGCAGCACCGTCTGGCCCGGAGTCACCAGCGTCGCGGCGGCTCGGGCCAGTTGGCGTTTGGTTCCGCTCATCGTCGACATCCGGGTGGAGACGCTTCCGTGGAAGTGCGTCGAGTGCAGGCCCGTCGCGCCGCCCCGCACCTTGCGCAGCCAGCCCTGGGACTGCAGGAAGTCCAGGTCCCGGTGGATGGTCATGAGGCTGACGCCGTACTCGTCGGCGAGGTCCGAGGCGCGCAGGAAACCATCGGTGGCGACCGAGTCCCTGATGTGGCGGCGGCGTTTCTCCCGCACCTCGGATCGATCGGTGGCCGACATCGATTCCGTCCTTTCCCGCAGATTTTCCGGATTCCGTCCCGAGTGAAGTTCGCACGTGTTTCACACGGTCGGACGCTGCCCATCCTGGAGTACCGCACGGAATGCGATGCCGGGCCCAAAGTCCTTGTCGCATGGCGAAAGGCCTCGGCCGCGTGAGGTTTTCCACCGTGGTTGACGGGCGAATCGACGGGCTTGTTGTCTCGTGTTCACCCAGGCCGTCCGGTCTGGCGCACGGGACGCGAACAAGGGCGTCCCGGTCCGTTCATTGCAAGAAGGGGAGCTTCAATGGCGAACACCCCGGACACCCCGAACGTCCCGAACGTCCCGAACGTCCCGAACACCCAGAACACCCCGGACACCCCGAACATCCCGAACACCGCGTCCGCTCCACCGGGGACGATCCTCTCGCGTCTCGGCATTCCGCACTCCATCTCGTGGGGCTATCTGGGCCTCCTGGTCTTCATGTCGGGCGTCGGCATCGAAGCCGGATATCTCTCGCCCTATCTCGAAAGCCTCGGCATAGCCGCGTCGAGCGTGGCGATGGTCTTCACCGTCTACGGAGTCACCGGCGCCGTCGCCGCCTGGTTCGCCGGCGCGCTGTCGGACCTGTGGGGGCCGCGCAGGGTGATGTGGCTCGGCCTGCTCACCTTCGCCGTCACCCACATCTTCTTCCTGGCCGTGGCGATCCCGAGCACGTCGTACCCCCTGCTGCTGCTCGCCTACGCGCTGCGCGGCCTGGCCTTCCCGCTGTTCGCGTACTCCTTCCTCGTCTGGATCGCGGCCGTCGCCCCGGCGCGCCAGATGGGCAGCGCCATGGGCTGGTTCTGGTCGGCCTTCTCCGCGGGCCTGCCCACCATCGGCTCGCTCGGCGCGAGCCTG
Organism: Streptomyces sp. NPDC002104; assembly: GCF_053593795.1. NCBI lineage: Bacteria > Bacillati > Actinomycetota > Actinomycetes > Kitasatosporales > Streptomycetaceae > Streptomyces > Streptomyces sp. NPDC002104. Next base: position 42,534 of record NZ_JBSFDF010000031.1, read on the forward strand.
CTGATCCCGCACATCGGCGAGTACGCCACCCTGTGGGTCGCCCTGGGCGTGGTGGGGGCGGGCGGGCTGGTCGCGCTGCTGATGGTCAAGGAGCCCACCGGCCGGGCACGGCTCGCGCCGGCCGGTGAGAGCCCGATGGCCGGCCTGGTCGGCAGCCTCACGATCCTCTACCGCAACCCCAAGGTCGGCGCGGGCGCGGCGGTGCGCATGTTCAACACCGCCTCGCAGTTCGGATTCATGGTCATGCTGCCCGTGTGGTTCGTGAACACGATCGGCCTCACCAACGAGCAGTGGCTGCGGCTGGTGGCCGTCATGTTCGGCACCAACATCTTCACCAACCTGATGTTCGGCGTCATCGGCGACCGCATCGGCTGGCGCACCACGGTCGCCTGGTGCGGGGGCCTCGGCTGCACCCTCTCCACCCTCGTCCTCTACTACGTACCGACCGCCGTCGGCTCCCAGTACCTGCTCTGCCTCCTGGTCGCCGTCTTCTACGGCGCCACGCTCTCGGGGTACGTACCCCTCTCCGCCCTGATGACGGCCATCGCCCCGAGCCACAAGGGTCAGGCCATGGCCGCCCTGAACCTCGGAGCGGGCGCGTCCGCCTTCCTCGGCCCGCTCACCGTGAGCGTGTTCCTCGGCCCGCTCGGAGTCGGCGGCGTCACCTGGATCTTCGCCGGATACCACGCGGTGAGCGCCCTCCTCACGCTCCTGCTGAAGACCACCCCCACCGAGGGGACGCCGCCCGCCCCCGACGCGCGGACCGAACCCCGCTCCACGACCGGCGACGCCCCGCTGCCCGCCGGCCTCGCCCTCGCCCCGGCACCCGCCGCCCCCGCTCCGAAGGGACTGTGACCGCTCATGTCGGTACTCGCCATCGACGTCGGCACGACGATGATCAAGTCCGTGGTCTTCGACGACCAGGGCAACGAGCTCGCCGTCTCCCGCCTCGCCACCGAAGTGCGCCGTCCGCACCCCGGCTGGGCCGAGCAGGACATGGACACCGTGTGGAACACGGTCGTCTACACCGTCCGCAACGCCCTCGCCGACATCGACGACCCCGTCTGGCTCGTGACGTTCACCGCCCAGGGCGACGGCGCCTGGCTCGTCGACACCGCGGGCCGCCCCACCGGACCGGCCGTCCTGTGGTCCGACGGGCGCGCCGGCGACATCCTCACCCGCTGGCAGAACGAAGGCGTCCTCGACGCCGCCTTCCGCCGCAACGGCTCCCTCACCTGCAGCGGAATGCCCAACGCGGTCTTCAGCTGGCTGGACGCGAACGACCCGGACCGGCTCGCCCGCTCCAGCGCCTCGCTGACCGCCGCCGGCTGGCTGTTCCTGCGCCTCACCGGCGAGGTCGCCATGGACGAGTCCGACGCGTCGGCCCCGTTCCTCGACCACGCCACCGGCGACTACGACCCGCAGATCATCGAGATGTTCGGGCTCACCGCGCACACGCGACTCCTCCCCAAGGTCCTCGGCGAGGAGCAGCGCATCGCCGAGATCACCACCACCGCGGCCGGTCAGCTGGGCCTGCCCACCGGACTCCCCGTCGTGATGGCCCCGTACGACATCGCCTCCACCGCGCGCGGCGTGGGCGTCGTCAACCCCGGCCAGGCCTGCTCCATCCTGGGCACCACCCTGTGCACCGAGATCGTCCGCAAGGAGATCGACACCAGCGGGGAGCCCTCCGGCATCAACATCGCCTACCGGGGCCGCGAACGCGTGCTGCGCGCCTTTCCCACCCTCAACGGGGCCGAAGTCCTCGGCTGGGCCGCGGGACTGCTCGACCTCGACGGCCCGCCCGAACTGTCCGCACTCGCCTTCAGCGGCTCGCCGGGCGCCCAGGGCCTGATGTTCCTGCCCTACCTGTCACCCGCCGGCGAGCGGGCACCGTTCCTGGACCCGCACGCCCGGGGCCTCTTCTCCGGGCTGTCCCTGGAACACACCCGCGCCGACATCGCCCGCTCCGTCCTCGACGGGCTCTCCCTCGTGCTGCGCGACTCCCTGGAGGCCGCCCGGACCACGGTCACGGAGCTGCGGCTGTGCGGCGGCGGGGCCAACAGCGAGGACTGGTGCCAGCTGATCGCCGACGTCACCGGAGTGCCGACGGCCCGCTCGGGCGACACAGAGCTCGGAGCCAAGGGCGCCTTCCTCACCGGACTCGTCCTCAGCGGAGCCGAGAGCAGCATGCACGGCGCCGCCGCGAAGTACGTGCGCATGCGCTCCGTCTGGGAGCCCGACCCGGTCCGGTCCGCCCAGTACGACGAGACGTACGCGGCCTTCCTCAACTGGCGCGGCCTGGCCCGCGGCGCCGGCTGGTCCGCCCCCGTACCGGCGCCCGCATCCCCCTCCGCCCCCGCGGCCGCCCCCACCGCACGGCCGCGCACGGCGTACGAGACCACCCCCACCCCGCGAACCGGAGCGCACCATGCCTGACCAGCCCCTGCCCGCACGGCCACGGCCCGATGGGGTCCTGCCCGACGGGACCTCGTCCGAGGAGACCACCCTCGCGTTGTTCATGACCGGCCCGCCGGCGGCCGCGCACCTCCCCGCCGACTCCGTCTGGCTCGGACTCGACCTCGGCACCCAGTCCGCCCGCTGCGTCGCCGTCGACGCCACGGGCGAGGTCCTGGCCGCCGCCTCCCGCCCCCTGACCAGCCACCGCCAGGGCACGCACCACGAGCAGGACCCCGAGCAGTGGTGGAGCGCGCTGGCCGGCGCCTGCCGCGAAGCCCTCACGGGCATCGACCCGCGCCGGGTCCGCGGCCTCGCCATCGACGCCACCTCCGGCACGGTCCTGCTCGCCGACGCGGACGGTACGCCGCTCACCCCGGGCCTCATGTACGACGACGGGCGCGCCGCCGCCCAGGCCGAACGGGTCAACGCGGTGGGCGGTCAGGTCTGGGAGGAGCTCGGCTACCGCTCGATGCAGCCCTCCTGGGCCCTGCCCAAACTCCTCTGGCTCCTCGACCACCCGACCCCCGCCGTCCACCGGGCGGGGGCGGGGCTCCGGCTCCTGCACCAGCCCGACCTGATCACCTGGCGGCTCGCCGGCCACCAGGTTCCCGCCGATGCCAGCCACGCCCTCAAGACCGGTTACCACCTCGTCGAGGAGCACTGGCCGGACCGGGAGTTCGACGAACTCGGCGTCACCGCCGCTCTGCTGCCCGCCGTGGTGCGCCCCGGCACGGTGCTCGGCGCAGTCTGCGCGGCCGCCGCCGAGGCGACCGGCATCCCCGAAGGCACTGCCATCGTGGCCGGGATGACCGACGGCTGCGCCGCCCAGATCGGTGCGGGCGCCCTGACCCCCGGCGCCTGGAACTCGGTACTCGGCACCACCCTGGTCCTCAAGGGAACGAGCCCGCACCTGATCCGGGACCCCGACGGCGTCGTCTACTGCCACCGGGGCCCGGGTGACAGCTGGCTCCCCGGCGGAGCCTCCAGCAGCGGCGCCGGAGCTCTCTCCCGCGCATTCCCGGGCGCCGACCTCGACGACCTCACCCGCAGGGCCGCCGCGGCCCCCACCAGCGCCGTCGCGTACCCCCTGGTCTCCACCGGAGGGGAGCGCTTCCCCTTCCGCGCACCCGGCGCGGAGCCCTTCGTCCTCGGCGACCCGGCGGACGAGGCCGAGCGTTTCCACGCGCACCTCCTGGGTGTCGCCTGCGTGGAGCGGCTCTGCTTCGACTACCTCGACCTGCTCGGCGCTCCCGTCGACGGGCCGCTCACCCTCACCGGCGGCGGCGCGAAGAACCCGTACTGGAACCGGCTGCGCGCCGACGTGCTCGGCCGCCCCGTCCAGGTGCCCGCGCAGGCGGAGGGAGCGGTCGGCATGGCCGTACTCGCCGCCACGTCCAGCGGCGTCGGCGTGGTGCAGGCCGCCGCACAGCTGGTCCGCGCGGGCGAGCGCATCGAACCGGACCCCGCGCGCACCGCCCACTGGACTCCGGTCTACCTCGGCTTCCTCGACGAACTCGTCCGCCGCGGCTGGCTGCGCCCCGCGGTCGCCGACCACGCCCGGGAAAGGGCCGCCCAGCGATGAACCCGCCGACCCCGCACACGCCGCCCCCGAACACGCCCACCCCGAACACGCCGGCCGCGAAGGCCCCGAAGACCCCTGCCGCCGGCACCCCGACCGAGTTCGTCCTCGTCCGCCACGGCGAGACCGTCTGGCACACCGAGAACCGCTACGCCGGCCGCGCCGACATCGCCCTCACCGAACGCGGCCTGCGCCAGGCCGAGGAACTCGCCGACTGGGCGCGCACCCGCTCCTTCGACGCGGTGCTGCACTCGCCGCTCTCCCGGGCCCGGCTCACCGCGGCGCCCGCCGCCCGCGCAATCGGCGCGACCCCCCGGGAGGATCCACGGCTCTACGAGATCGACTTCGGCCGGGGTGAGGGCCTGAACCTGGCGGAGATGGCGGAACGGTTCCCCGAGGAGCACGCGGCGTTCCTCCGCGACCCCGTCACCCACCACCTGCCCGGAGGGGAGGACCCGAGGGCCGCCGCCGACCGGGCCCGGGCCTGCCTGGAAGAGGTCCACCGGGAGTTCCCCGGCGGCCGGATCCTCGTGGTCGCCCACAACGCCCTCTTCCGGGTCCTGCTGTGCGAGCTGCTGGGCATCGACCTGTCCGCCTACCGCCAGGTGTTCCCCGTACTCGACAACGGCACCCTCACCGAGATCCGCCTCGGCGCCGGCCGGCCGGCGCTCCTGCGCTTCAACGCCGCACCGGTGCCCACCCCGCCGCCCGCGGACCGGTAGCACCAGCGGCCCCGACCTCCCCCTCCCCCCACCGCACACACCACCACCAGGAGAACCCACCCCATGCACACCAAGGTCCTCGCAGCCGGCGACCACTTCGTCCTTCCCCGCCTCCTCACCCAGGAGGTCGTGGCCGCCACGGGCGGAGCGGTGGACGTGTCCGAGATCCAGCTGCCCTGGCCGCACACCCCCTTCGGCCCCGTGGCCGAGGTCATCGAGGCGTCCGGCACCGAGGACGAGCTCATCGAAGCGCTCCAGGGCGCGGAGGTCTGCGTCACCCAGCTCGCCCCGCTCACCGAGCGCATCCTCGCGAACTGCCCCGACCTCAAGCTGATGTGCATCAGCCGCGGCGGCCCGGTGAACGCCAACCTCGCGGCGGCCACGGCCCACGGAGTCGCCGTCTGCTTCGCCCCCGGCCGCAACGCCGTCGCCACCGCCGAGCACACCCTCACCCTGCTGCTCGCCGCGGCCCGCGGCGTGGGCGACACCCATGCCGACCTGCGCCAGGGCGCCTGGCGCGGCGACTACTACGACTACGACACCTGCGGCATCGAGATCGACGGCGCCACCGTGGGCCTGATCGGCTACGGAGCCATCGGCTCCCGCGTCGCGAAGGTCCTCCTCGCCATGGGAGCCCGGGTCCTGGTCCACGATCCGTACGTGGACCCCGCGGCGCTCGCGGAAGGCGTCGAGCAGGCCTCCCTCGAGGCACTGCTGACCCGCTCCCGCATCGTCTCGCTCCACGCCCGGGTGACCGAGGAGACCAAGGGCATGCTCGGCGCCGAGCAGATCGCCATGATGCCGCGCGGCTCCGTCCTCGTGAACTGCGCCCGCGGCGCGCTCCTGGACTACCCGGCGGTGTGCGACGCGCTGGATTCCGGGCAGCTCGCCGGCGCCGGCTTCGACGTGTACGACGAGGAGCCCGTCCCGGCCGGCTCCCGGCTGCTGACCACGCCCGGCATCGTCATGACCCCGCACATCGCGGGCGGAAGCCAGGAGGTCGCGCACAAGGCGGCCCGCATCGTCGCCGGTGAGGTGGGCCGCTTCCTGCGCGGCGAGCCGCTCGCCCACTGCGCGAACCCCGAAGTCCTGGACTCCCCGACGTCCTGACCGACGGCACCCGCCCCCAACCACCCCCCCCCGTACCGAGAACCAGCAGGAGAGATCATGGACCAGTCGAGCCGCTACGCGCATCTCGCCCTCACGGAAGAAGCCCTCATCGAGGGCGGCCGCCACGTGCTGTGCGCGTACAGCATGAAGCCCAAGGCGGGCCACGGCGACTACCTCTCCACCGCCGCCCACTTCGCCGCGGAGTCCTCGACCGGCACCAACGTCGAGGTGTGCACCACGGACGACTTCACCAAGGGGGTCGACGCCCTCGTTTACGAGATCGACGAGGCCCGGGAACTCATGAAGATCGCCTACCCGGTGGAGCTCTTCGACCGCAACATCATCGACGGCCGCGCGATGATCGCTTCCTTCCTCACCCTGACCATCGGCAACAACCAGGGCATGGGCGACGTCGAGTACGCGAAGATGCTCGACTTCCACGTCCCGCCGGCCTACCTCCGCCTGTTCGACGGCCCGACCATGAACATCCGGGACATGTGGCGCGTCCTCGACCGCCCGGTCGAGAACGGCGGCATGGTCGTCGGCACCATCATCAAGCCCAAACTGGGCCTGCGGCCCCAGCCGTTCGCGGACGCCTGTCATCAGTTCTGGCTGGGCGGGGACTTCATCAAGAACGACGAGCCCCAGGGCAACCAGGTCTTCGCACCGCTCAAGGAGACGATGAAGGCGGTCGCCGACGCGATGCGCCGCGCGCAGGACGCCACGGGCGAGGCCAAGCTCTTCTCCGCCAACATCACCGCCGACGACCCGGCCGAGATGATCGCGCGCGGTGAGTACATCCTGGAGACGTTCGCGGAGAACGCCGACCACGTGGCCTTCCTCGTCGACGGGTACGTCGCCGGCCCGACGGCCGTGACCACCGCGCGGCGCAACTTCCCCGGTCAGTTCCTCCACTTCCACCGGGCCGGCCACGGGGCCGTGACCAGCCCCCAGTCCCAGCGGGGCTACACGTCCTTCGTGCACTGCAAGATGACCCGCCTGCAGGGCGCCTCCGGCATGCACACCGGCACCATGGGCTTCGGCAAGATGGAGGGCGACACCGCCGACAAGGCCATCGCCTTCATGCTGGAGCAGGACGCCGCCGACGGCCCCTTCTACCGGCAGGAGTGGCTCGGCATGAAGGCCACGACCCCGATCATCTCCGGCGGCATGAACGCCCTGCGCCTCCCGGGCTTCTTCGACAACCTGGGGCACTCCAACGTCATCCAGACCTCCGGCGGCGGCGCCTTCGGCCACCGCGACGGCGGCACGGCGGGCGCCAAGTCCCTGCGCCAGGCCCAGGACGCCTGGCAGCAGGGCATCGACCTGGTGGACTACGCCCAGGAACACCCGGAACTGAAGGGCGCCTTCGCCTCCTTCACCGCCGACGCCGACACCCTCTACCCGGGCTGGCGCGACGTGCTCAAGGGCGACGCGTAGCACCGCCGAGCGCGTCGGGCAGCGCGGAATCCGCCCGGCTGACGCGGGCTACGGGCCCCCTCCGGGGTGGCCGTACGAGACGGCGCCGATCGCGGTGTGCCCAGGCCCGTGCCCGTGTCAGACGTTGGCGTGGCCGGGAACGGCGGCCGTGATCCGTTCCGCGCGCTGCCCCCCTACACGCCGCTCCCTACGCGCCGCCCCCCGACAAGCCGTCCGCACCCACCCGCCGGCCCTGCCGGCCGCGCGAGATGCCCCATGCCACCAGCGCCGCCGCCAGGACCATGAGGGCGAGTGCGGCCCAGGTGACCGCCTCCCGGAACTCCGCGCTCTGGTGCGCGGTCCAGCCCGACGCGGTGAGGTCGCCGGTGAAGAGCGCGGCCAGCGCCGTCCCGGTGACCGCGATGCCGATTGCGGCGGTGACTTCGCCGGCGGTGTCCACCAGCGCGGCTCCGATGGTGGTGCGGCCCGCCGGGAGGCCGCGCATCACGTTGGTCCCGGCGACGACCCCCACCACGCGCATGCCCGCGGCGACGAGCACCAGCGCGAGTGCGACCCACGCGTAGCCGAAACGCCCCAGCAGCCCGTAGACGGCGAGCCCGCACACGACCGCTCCGGCGCCGAGCCGGGCGGCGTTGCCGAGACCGAAGCGCGCCACCAGCGGACCGATGACCGCGCCGCCGGCGATGAGGACGACGACCTGCGGCAGCATGCCCAGCGCCGCCCGGGCGGGCGTCCAGCCCCAGTCGAGCTGGAGCTGGAGGGTCACGAGGTAGCCGAGGCCGGCCGTCGCGAGGCCCGAGGCGGCCTTGAAGGCCAGGCCGCTCGACACGAGCGGTCGGGCGAGGAGCCGGAGGTCGAGCAGCGGATGACGGGCACCCCGCTCGCGTACGACGAACAGCACCGCCGTCACGACGGCCGCGGCGGTGGCCAGCCAGGGCAGCGCGGACGCGGCGCCGGCCCCGACGAACAAGGTCGGGGCGAGCAGGGCGAGTACGATCGCGGCCGTGCCGAGCAGCGCACCCGCGCCGTCGAACGGATCCCGGTGCAGTTCGTCCGCCCTGTCGGCGGGGATGCCGCGCCGGATGCCGAGGTACGCGAGCGCGGCGATCGGCACGTTCACCAGCAGCAGCACCTGCCACGGGGCCACGGCGAGGACCAAGCCGCCCACCGTGGGCCCGAGGGCGAGCCCGACCAGCCCCACGGTCGAGATCAGCGTCGTCGCACGGACCCGGAGCCCGTCCTCGTCGAACAGCCGGAACGCCAGGGCGAGGGAGCCCGGCGTCGTCATCGCGGCCGCGAGGCCCGTCACCGCCCGGACCGCGATGAGCTGTTCCGCGCTGGTCACGAAGGCGGTCGCCAGGCTCGCGCCACCGAGCAGCACCAGCCCGGCCAGCATGACTCCGCGGCGCCCCACCCGGTCGGCCAGCGCCCCGAGGGCCAGCATGAGCCCGCCGAACACGACGGAGTACACGCCCGTGATCCACTGCAGCAGGGCCGCCGACGCCGACAGCTCGCGGCCGATCGTCGGCAACGCGACGTTGAGGATCGAGTTGTCGAGCATCTCGAACAGGAACACCGCGGACAGCCCCGCGAGGGCCACCCGGGCTTCACGCAGGGACCTCGGCGGCCGAGAGGTTTCGGGGGGAGTTCCGACGGCTCCATCGCGACGAACACTCAACGCGCACTCCTTCGAGGTGAAGAAGTGGCGGATCGTTCGATGCCGCGTGTGCGCGTGCGGCCGGTGACCACACGTTTTTACTTCCGGTCATCCGATACTACATCCGGGGCGAGGGCGTATGCGGGGCGAAGCCACGTCCTGGCCCCGCGCGGACACGCCGACGCCCCGGCCCCCTCGGAGGGGAGCCGGGGCGATCCGGCGGGTTCGGATGCTCGTCGGGCGCCCTCGGCGGCGAGCATCCTCGGCCGCAGAGCAGTGCCTACGCGGGCGGGAGGCCGGGGCGGGTACGGATGAACCGCCGGAGGCGTCGCAACCGGCTTGCCGGGCCGGGGGCTGGTCGTACGCCCCGTGGCACGGGGAGGTCCCCCTCGTGCTGCGGTCGGGTGAAGTAGTCCGGGTCGCGGGGGCGCGGACCGTCGTGGCCGGCGGTACGGGCCGAGGGCTCCATGCGGGGGATGTACTTGGAACAGTGGATGTACGCCTCGTCGACGCTCAGGTGCACCCACATCTCGGGAGGGCGCCCGGGCGCGACCCCGGTGGGCAGTCCGGGGTGGAGGGAGCGCAGGGCGCCGTCCGTGTGGAGCCGGGCCACGCCGTTGACGTGGAGGCCTATGCGGTCGTGGGTGAAGTCCACGAAGAGCATGCCCAGATGGGGGTTGTCCGCGATGTTCCCGGCGCTGGCGAACACGCCGTTGCCGCGGAACTCGGGGTAGGCGAGCGTCCGGTCGTCGAGGACGTGGACGAATCCGGGTGGCCCGGCGCGGAAGCTGGCGTCGCATTCTCCGTGGGTGTCGGCCGTGGCGAGGAAGACCATGCTCTGGCGGCCGATGAAGTCCCGCATCTCGGGCGTGAGGTGGGGGTGCACCTGTTTCCCGTAGAAGCGGGCGGCGCGGTCCGCGGTGCCCAGCTGTTGCTGCAGCCGGTGCTCGCCTGCTGATCCGAAGGTCGGCGGGGGCAATGTCACAGGGTGTTCTCCTGGCGGTTCGGGCAGGTTCTCGGCTCAGGGGAGCGACAGGACGGGTGTTTCGAACGGGTCGTGATGGATGCGGTCGGACGCGGTGCCGGCCACGGTGAGTGCCTCCTTGGCCGAGACGACCATCCGTGCCGGGCCGCTGAGGAAGGCGTCGTGCTGGTACCACGGCCCGAACTCGGCCAGAACGTCCGGCAGGGCCCCCTGGAGCCCGGGGATCTGCCCGTGGGAGACCGCACCCCTGATGGTCAGCCAGTGGTGTCGCTGGGACATGCGGAGCATGTCGTCGACGCCGTACAGCTCGTCCCCGGTCCGGGCCCCGAGGAACAGGTCCACCTGGTGGTGCTCGCCGCGCCGGGCCACTTCTTCGACGAGCGCGCGGATCGGGGCGAGGCCGGTGCCCCCGGCGACGAGCAGGAGATCGCTGTACACGGCCGCGTCCAGAACCATGTCCCCCATCGGGGGCCCCAGCCGGATCACGTCGCCCACGACCGCACGATGGACCAGGGCGCCGCTGACCGCGCCTCCGGTCACCGCGCGTACGTGCAGGGTGAGGGTGCCGTCCTCGCGGGGCGCGTTGGCGGGGGAGTAGTAGCGCCAGAGCTTCGGCCACCAGGGAGTCTCGACGCTGACGTACTGTCCGGCGGCGTACGCGTAGGCCGTGTGGGGCCGTACGGTGATCTCGGCGATGCCGTGGCCGCGCGAGACGCGGTGCACGACCGTCGCGGGCCACACGGCGGGCCGTTGCGCCGCGTCCTGCTCGGCGGCGCCGATCATGACGTGGGCGACCAGGCCGTAGGCCTTGGTCCAGACGGCGGCGATGTCAGCGGTCCACGCGGGGCCGGCGTAGCGGGCCAACGAGGCGAGGAGGCACTCGCCCACGGCGGGAAAATGCACGCTGAGCGCGCCGAACTTGCGGTGATCGCGGCCGAGGTGTTCGCAGAAGCGGACCAGACTGCCCGGGTCGTCGACCAGGTCCACGATGCGCAGCAGCGCGCGCAGGAGGCGTCCGCGCTGGGCGTCCATCCCCGGCGGGAACATCGGGCGGACCTCGGGGTAGCGCGCGAAGAGGATCGCGTAGAAGTAGACCGTCATGTCCGCGGCGAGCGGCTCGACCACCGAGACGGACGCACGCAGGAGGTCGATCTCTTGCGGGGAGAGCGGTGCCGCGATGTCCGCGGGTTCCGGGGGTTCCATGGCCGGATCCGGTCCGGGTACCGGGTCCTTCGGGGACGTGTGGGGGGAGGCGTCATTCGAGCGGCTGAGCCGGAATCTCAAGGGCGCGCCCCCCTGTCGGCTGTTCGAGATGGCTTGTCGCGGGTGATTCGCCTCAGGAGTACGGCGATTGGTGCGTCGGCATGAGCGAACATGAATCCTCATCGAGCGGCAGGTCACGGAAGCGGATCAAGAGATTCCGGACGCTACATGATCGTATGAATACTCAGAAGTAGCCGAAGGAACCGGGCCGGAACGGACATGACGCCCGATGCGGACATCCGGCGCACGGTCCGGCACCGCACGGTTCGGCACCGCACGGTTCGGCACCGCACGGTCCGGCACCGCAGGGTGCGAGGTGTGCGGTGTGCGGTGTGCGTCGCGCGGTGCCGGGACCGTGCCTCTCAGCCGGTGAAGCCGTCCGGGTCGGGGCCGGTCCGTTCGTCACGGTTCAGCGCGGAGATCTCGCCCATGTCCCCCGCGGAGAGCTCGAAGTCGAAGAGGTCGAAGTTCTCCTCGATGCGCGCGCGGGTCACGGACTTGGGGAAGACGATGTCCCCGCGCTGCAGGTGCCAGCGCAGGGTCACCTGGGCGGCCGACTTGCCCACGCGCTCCGCTGCGCGCCGGATGGCCGGGGCGTCGAGCACCTTGCCCTGGGCGATGGGGGACCAGGCCTCGGTGGCGATGGCGTGCTCCGCGCCGTAGGCCCTGACGTCGTCCTGGGTGAGGTAGGGGTGCACCTCGATCTGGTTGACGGCGGGTACCACCAGGCTGCCCTCCATCAGCCGCCGCAGGTGGTGGGGCTGGAAGTTGGAGACGCCGATGGCCCTGGCCCGTCCGGATCGGTAGATCTCCTCCAGGGCCTTCCAGGTCTCCACGAAGTCGCGGCGGCCGGGCAGCGGCCAGTGGATGAGGAAGAGGTCGAGGTGGTCGAGGCCCATCACGTCCAGACTGCGGTCGTACGCCCGCAGGACGTCGTCGTGCGTGTGGACGTCGTTGGAGAGTTTGCTGGTCACGAAGACGTCGGCGCGGTCGAGCCCCGAACCGCGGACCGCCTGACCTACCTCCCTCTCGTTCCCGTACATCTGCGCCGTGTCGATGTGGCGGTAGCCGGCCTCCAGGGCGGCCAGCGTCGTGTCCCGGGTCTCCTCGGGCGGGATCTGGAAGGTGCCGAAGCCCAACTGGGGTATCTGAACGGCGTTGTTGAGGGTAATGGCGGGTACTGCGCTCACGTGTGCTCCTGACGTCGCCGGCGGCAGTGAAAGCCGTACCGGTGCTGGCTGGGAGGATGGGAAGGTGCGGGCTGCGGCCGGATCGCTCAGCCGGCGATCCCGCTGAGCGCCGCGCCGGGAGGAAGGATCCGGACGAGCTTGCGGTTCGCGAACTCGCGCATGCCGAGGTCGGAGAGCTCCCGGCCGTAGCCGGACCGCTTGATGCCGCCGAAGGGCAGGTCGGGCTGGGTCGAGGTCGGGTGGTTGACCCAGACCATGCCGGTCTCGATGCGCTCGGCCACCCGACGCCCCCGTTCCACGTCCGCGCAGAACACGGACCCGCCGAGGCCGTACTGGCTGTCGTTGGCCAGGGCGACGGCCTCGTCCTCGTCGGCGACCCGGTACACGACCGCGGCCGGCCCGAAGAGCTCCTCGGCGTAGGCCCGCATGCCGGGCTTGACGCCGGTGAGGATCGTGGGTTCGACGAAGGCGCCCGGTCGGTCGATCCGGTGGCCGCCGGTGACCAGCTCCGCACCCTGCTCCACCGTCTCGCGGATCTGGTCGACGAGGTCCGACGCGGCCCGTTCGGAGGAGAGGGGGCCGAGGGTCGTCTCCCCGTCGGCGGGGTCGCCCGGCCGCAGGGCCTCGAACGCGTGGCGCATGCCGGCCACGAAGTCCTCGTACACCTCGTCCAGGACGATGAACCGCTTCGCCGCCACGCAGCTCTGCCCGGTGTTCGCCATCCGGCCCGATACCGCGGCGGCGACGGTGCGCTCCAAGTGCTCACCGTCGAGGACGATGAAGGCGTCGCTGCCACCCAGTTCCAGAAGGCTGGGCTTCAGGTTCCGCCCGGCCCGTCCGGCGACCTCGGCCCCCGCCTTCTCGCTGCCGGTCAGGGAGGCTCCCCGGACGATCGGGCCGTCGATCATGCGTCCGACCTCCTCGTGACTCACGAAGAGGTTCGTGTAGACGCCCTCGGGGGCGCCCGCGTCCTGGAACAGCGACTCCAGGGCGAGCGCGGACTGCGGGCAGATGCCGGCGTGCTTGACGAGCACGGTGTTGCCCAGCACCAGGTTGGGCCCGGCGAAGCGGACCACCTGGTAGAGGGGGAAGTTCCACGGCATGACGCCCATCAGCACGCCGATCGGCTCGGTGACGAGATAGGCCTCGCCCTCGGCGACGTCGAGCGGTTCGGCGGCGGTGAACTCGGGCCCCCGGCGCGCGTAGTACTCGAGGATGGACGCGGCGAGGTCCACCTCCGCGCGTGCCTCGCCGATGAGCTTGCCCATCTCCAGGGTGATGAGCCGGGCCAGCTCCTCCTTGCGTTCCCGCATCAGGTCGGCCGCGCGTCCGACGACGGCCGCGCGCTGCGCGATCGGCCGTCCGCGCCAGGCCTCGTACGCCTCGGCGGCGAGGTCGAGCGCGGCGTCGGCCTCCTCACCCTCGACGGGCGGGAACTCGGCGAGGGTTTCGCCGGTGTACGGGTTGACGGTCGCGAAGGGGCTCTTGCGTGGGTCCGACATGGAATCTCCGGTGGAACAGGTGCGGTGTGCGATGACGTGTGCGGGGGTTGTGGGGGCGGGGAAGGGGGGCGTGGTGCGGGAACAGCGTTCCTCCGCCCGCCCTCCCTCCCCCCCCCCGGCGGCTCAGTGGCCGCGGCGGCCCGCTACGAGCCGGTAGAGCAGCAGGAGCACGACCGAGCCCGCGACGGCCGCGATCCAGGTCGAGAGGTGGAAGAACCCGTTGATCGAGTCGACGCCGAAGATGACCTTCCCCAGCCATCCTCCGAGCAGGCCGCCCACGATGCCGATGAGCATCGTGATCAGGCAGCCGCCCGGGTCGCGGCCCGGGGTGATGGCTTTGGCGATGGCTCCAGCCAGCAGGCCGAGGAGGATCCAGGCGATGATTCCCATGGTGATCTTTCGATAGGGGAGGTACGGGCACCCCTGAGGGTGTCCGGGATAAATAGGATCAAACCTAATTTTTTGGAATCTCCTGGGACTCCGTCCGGGCGGCGCGGCGGAGCTGGACCACCATCGTGTTGCCCACCGCGACGAGGGGTACGGCGATCACGGCGCCGGCGATGCCTGCCGCCAGACCGCCTGCCGCGACGGACAGGATGACGGCCAGCGGGTGCACGCGGACGGCGCGGCCGAGGATGAAGGGCTGCAGGACGTGTCCTTCGAGCTGCTGCACCGCCAGGACGATGAGCAGCACCGCGAGCGCGGTGACCGGCCCGCAGGTCACCAGCGCGACGAGGACGGCGACCGCTCCGGAGGCCACGGCGCCCGCGAGCGGGACGAACGCGCACAGGAAGACCAGCGCCGCCAGCGGCACGGCCAGCGGGACGTCAAGGAAGTACAGGCCGAGCCCGATGAAGAGGCCGTCGATGAAGGCCACGGCCACGGTGCCGCGCGCGTAGGCGGTCAGGGTGCGCCACGCGTACGGGGCCGCCGCCGCCACGGCGGGCCTCCCGGCGGAGGGAACCAGGCCGAGCACCCAGCGCCAGACCCGGGGACCGTCGTAGACCAGGAACAGGGTGGAGAAGGCCGTCAGCAGGGCCCCGGTCAGGAACTCGGCCACGAAGGTGGCGCCCTGCAGGCCGGTCGTGGCGAGCTTCGCGGCGTTGGCGCCGACGGCGTCGCTGAGGCTCTGGGCTGCCCCTTCGACCTGCTGGTCCGTGACGTGGAGGGGACTGCGCAGGGCCCAGGAGCGCAGCTGGTGGATGCCTTCCTGGAGGCGGCCGGCGACGTCGTCGGAGTTGGCGACCACCTGCCAGACGACGAACCAGCCGATCAGCGTCACCACCGCGAATCCGGCCACGATGACGAAGGCGGTGCCGAGGCCTCGGTGGACACCCGAGCGTTCCAGGCGGCACACGGCGGGACGCAGCAGGGCCGTGGCGAAGAGGGCGACGACGAAGGCGAACGCCACCAGCTGCACGGTGGCCACCACGCGCATCAGGAGCCACAGGGCGCCGGCGAGGACGATCAGCCGCCACGCCGCCTCGGCGCCGACCCGTACGCCCCAGGGGATGGCGGAACTCGGATCGGGAGCCAAGCGGCGGTTCGCGCGCTCCCGACGCCCCATCCGGTGGTGCTCGGGGGGCGCCGCGTACTGTTCCGTGGTCAAGGGGGTACCTCACTGGGTGCTCGCGCGATGGGCGGTTACCCGTGGGCCCCTGCCCCGGACCCGACGGCCGAGGGGGGCCGATGGTCCCGGACCGGGGAGGCTTTGGTCGGTAACCCGGCGTGCGACGCGCCCGCCGTCCGAAGCCAGTTGCCCGCCCGCGCGGCCAGGACTCATCGCGCTGTGGCCTATGAGGCGCCACGAGCCCGGGGCTGCGATCAGGTGGGGCACGGTCCGCCCCGGCTGTCGGGCATGATCTGGAGGGACGGGGGCACGGGGTATGCACCCTCCCGGAACACCGATCGGGGGACACGGTATGGAGTGGGGCACGCTCGTCGCCACCTTGGGCGGTGGTCTGATCGCGATAGCGGGCACGGTGCTCGCCGACCGCCTGCGGACCCGCCAGGAACACCGCCGCACCCTTCAGGCGCGCCGCCGGGACGTCTACACGGAGTTCATAGCGGCCGCGGGCGCGGCCCACACCGAACTGCGGCGCCTCGCACAGAACGGCGGCGGGGCGACCGGCCTGGAGGAGGCGAGCCGCCTGGCGCTGACCGACGCCCGCATCTACGAGGTGCGCGAGCGTCTCTTCCTCGACGCGAGCACCCGCATCGCGGGCGCGGGCCAGACCATGTTCGAACGCCTCCGTGCTCTGCGAAGGGCGGTCGCTGCGGGCGCCGGCATCTCGAGCCCCGCGTTCCACGACCTCTACCATCCCTACCTGGACGCGGTCTGGGCGTACCGCGAGGCGGTCCGCACCGAGCTGGAGGGCCGCTCCCTCGCCCCGGCCGACTTCGGCTGGTCGGTCTGGGACGGCCGCGAGCGCTGCGCGCACTGCCGGCAGCGCGCGGCGGACACGGCGCCGGCGCGGAACCACCGCCGAGGCGGAGAAGACGGAGCTGACCGAGATGCTGGAGACACGCCCCTCATGACGAGCAACCCGCGAGGCGACGCCCCGCACCCCGGCCGCAGCCAGGACGGCGCCGTTGCCCTGACCGCACACGTGAAGGCGGGACCGGGCGGGGTGATGACCGACGAGGTCGGCGTCATCACCGGCGACGTCACCCTCACCAGCGAGCCCGGGCCCGACGGCACCGTCCAGGTGAGGATCCAGTACACGGGAGCGGGGGAGTGGTACACCCTCACCGGCAGCCCGGCCCCGAACCCGCCGGACGGTCTCGCCGCGTTCCATGAACGCGTCGTCGACGCCGTCAAGGCCGGCGGCGCGGCCGAAGTCCCCGACAGCGCTGCGTGAATACCGGACTGGGCGGCCCGGGCCGGGACGGTGGAAGCGGAAGACGCCGCACCGCACGGCACTCTCCGTCGATGTATGCTGACGCGCTGTCATGTTCGTGCGGGTGCCACGCTTGAGGAGCGGGGCACCCCCGTGGAAGAGGCCATCCATGCCAGCCGCACTTTCCGACGATCTCAAGAAGATCATCGACGACACCCCCGTCTTCGCGACGGTGGCGACCATCCAGCCCGACGGAGCCGCTCAGCTGTCAGTGACCTGGCTCGCGCGCGACGGGGACGATCTGCTGATTTCCACGACGGTCGGCCGCCGGAAGGAGACCAACCTGCGGCGCGACCCGCGCATCACCGTCATGATCAACCCGCACAACGCCCCGTACACGTATGCCGAGGTGCGAGGTTCCGCCACCGTGACCACGGAGGGTGGCATGGAGCTGATCAACGAGCTCTCGCGCAAGTACACGGGCAAGGACTACGCGGACTTCAATCCGGCCTCCGCCGAAGACGCGGAGCGCGTCGTGGTCCGCGTCTCCCCGGACAAGGTCGTCGGCTCGCTCTAGGAACCGTCCGACGGATCATGCGACCGCCACCCAGCGGGCCGCCATCCAGCGGGCCGCCATCCAGCGGGCCGCAGCCCAGCGGGTCGTCGCGCGGCCCGGCTGGGTGCGGTCCCGCCCGGTCAGTCGTGGGTGATGGCGAAGAGCCGGTCGGTGCCGGTGAGTTCGAGGAGTTTGGTGACCTGCTGGTTCGGGGCGTGCAGGGTGATCTGCCGGCCGTGCTCCTCGGCGGTGATGCGGGCGTGGAGGAGCGCGTTGAGGCCGGAGGAGTCGCAGAAGGTGAGCTCCGTCAGATCGATGACGACGTCGCGCGGGCAGTCGGGCTGGGCGATCAGCGTGCGCAGGGCCTCTTGGAGCAGTGGGGCCCGGTCGATGTCCATTTCACCGCCGACGTGCACGACGACCTGCTGGTCCTGCTTGTCGACCTCTACGGGCGGGGCGGGGTCCTGCTCATCGTCCATCCTCCCAGGTTAGGAGGCCGACAGGCCGGTGACCAGGCTCTTCCGGGTCACCGGGCGGCCAGGTTCACGGATATGGGCGCACCGTTCGCCGCTCGCGGCGGCGTGCCCGGCGGCGTGCTTGCTGTTCACGGCCCGGTGGGCTCGCGGGGAGAGCAGAGGTTCCGCCGAACCCACCGTTGCCGTCGACCGGCTACTTCTGGCTCAGGGGAAGGGCGACGTCGACGACCTGCCGGTCCGCGGGGAAGGCGCCTGCGTCCTGAGCCTTACCGGTGAGCGGGTTGACCTTGTAGAAGCGGTAGGAGCCGCTGCTGGAGAGCGCGGCGAAGCCTTGATTGGTGCCGTCCTTCGGGGAGAAGTAGATGTCGAAGCCCGCGCTGGGACCCGCGTCCACGCCGAGGTTGCCGGTGGGGGCGAGGGTTCCCGAGTTGGCCGGCGACTGCAGCACCACGCGGTCGCCCGTGGTGTCGATGTCGAACAGGCTGGTCCCGGTCGCCGCGTCCAGGTCGTTGTTCGTGTACGCGGCACCGGTCACGCCCAGGGAGGGGGTGGTGGCCGGCGGGGTGGTGAGCACGGAGTCGGCGAGCGTTCCCCCGGTGGCGGCGTTCACGTTGTGGCGCAGGTTCTGCCCGGTGTCGCTGATGACCCGCAGCCGGTCGGCGGCCGGGTTGAAGTCCACGCCGAAGGCGCTGCCCTGGAGCGCGATGCTCAGCTGGGACACCTTCGTGGCGGCGGCGCTCACGGCATCGAGGGTGTACACGCCGCCGGCGTTGCCCACCCCGTAGAGCAGACCGTCCTGAACGCGGTAGTCGATCCCGACCAGCGTCGTGTCACCGGTGAGACCCGTCACGGTCCCTACGGTGGACACCCGGTCGGGGTCGCCGGTACGGAAGGACACCAGGCGCTGGTCGTCGGTCAGGCCGGTCACCTTCAGGCCGCCCCTGCCGTGCTCGTGCTGGTCGCTGTCGGCGGCCACCGCGGGCGCGGCAACGGACAGGGCGGCGGCGATCGCCATCATGAGGACTGCCTTGCGCATGAGTTCTCCACTGGGTCGGGGTGCCCGTACAGCCGGGCGTCACCCAGCAGAGACAACCAGTCACCTTCCGGTCCGGCCTGTCGAGAGCAGCCAGATGGCGGCGTCCACCTGCGGGCCCGATGCCGCCCGGCCCCCCGCCCGACCACGGGGCAGGGCTGCTGCCGGGGCTTCCCCGGAGCCCGCCTTCAGCCGGCGGTGAGCGCATGGCCGGCGAGGACCAGGAGTACGGCGTCGGCTCCGGCCAGGGCCAGAATGACCAGGAAGGGCATCCGGCCGCGCGCCAGGACGGGTGGGGCGGCCAGTGCCGCCAGGCACAGGGCCAGTGTCACGCCCAGCAGCAGCCGGCCCGCAAGGGTCACGGGGCCGGGCGGGCCGAGGGCGACCACCGTGCACGAGGCGAAGGCGAGCATCGCGGCCAGCGCGATGGACGCGCGCCGCCCCAGTCGCTGAGGGAGCCCCAGCACACCGGCTGCGATGTCCTCGTCGATGTCGGGCAGGGCATTGGCGAAATGTGCGCTCGTCCCCAGGAGGGCCGCTGCGGCGGTGAACCACATCGGGGGCCGGCCGGCCGGAAGTGAGGCCAGCGTCAGGAAGCCGGGAAGCAGGCCGAAGGCGACGGCGTACGGCAGCCAGGAGGCGAGGGTGTGCTTCAGCCACACGTTGTAGGCCCAGGCGGCAGTGACGCAGCCGATGTGGACCCAGCCGGCCGGGGCCCCGCAGGCCAGCGACAGCGGAACGCAGGCGAGCAGCGCCGCACAGGCGGCCGCGGTCACCGCTCCGGGCCGTACTTCCCCCGTGGCGAGCGGCTTGTCGCGGCGGCCGGCGGCCGCGTCGCGCCGCATGTCCAGCCGGTCGTTGCACCAGCCGATCGACAGCTGACCCGCGGCGACCGCGGCCACGGCCGTCATTCCGGCGACCGGTCCGAGCCCGACGGCGGCCGCCAGCAGCGCCGCGAGGAGGGTGACGCCGGCGGCGGGCACGGGGTGACTGGCCTTCAGGAGCGCCGCCAAGCCCACGTGGACGGGCCGCCGCGCTTTCGCCGACGCTGCGGGCGCCGTGGGCGCGGGGGCTCCTTCATCCGTGGTGGCGGGCACCGCACCACGCTAGGCGTCCGGAGGGGTCCGGCGCGCCCGTGGCGGCCGTGTTCAGCGTGACCGCGCCCGGCTGTCCCTATGTTGGACCAATGACACGGGTCCTCGCGGTGAGCACGGCGTTCCCGCCGCATCGCTACGCGCAGCAGGAGATCACCGACGTCCTCGCCACCTGTCTGCCGCCCGGGGCGGACAGCGCGCTCCTGCGCCGGCTGCACGGAGCGGCCCAGGTCGAGACGCGCCATCTCGCCCTCCCCCTGGACCGGTACCGGGACCTCGGCGGCTTCGGCGACACCAACCGCCTGTTCGTCGAACTCGCCGTCGACCTGGGCGCCGAAGCGGTCGAGCGGGCACTCGGCGAGGCGGGGGTGCGCGCCGAGGAGGTCGACCTCGTCGTCTCGACGACCGTGACCGGCGTCGCCGCGCCCTCCGTCGAGGCCCGGCTCGCCGCCCGGGCAGGCCTGAGGCCCGACATCAAGCGGGTCCCCATGTTCGGACTCGGCTGCTCCGCCGGTGCGGCGGGGCTGGCCCGGGTCCACGATTTCCTCACCGGCCGTCCGGACGGTACGGCGCTGCTGCTGTCCACCGAACTGTGCTCCCTGACCTTGCAGCCCACCGACACCTCGATGGCGAACCTCGTGGCGGGAAGCCTCTTCGGAGACGGGGCGGCCGCACTCGTGGCGGTCGGTGACGAGCACCCCCGCGCGCCCGCGCACCCGGGCGGCTCGTCCGCACCGGTGGTCACGGCGACGCGCAGCCGCCTGTACCCGGGGACCGAGCACCTGCTGGGCTGGGACGTCGGCGACTGGGGATTCCGCATGGTCCTGGGCCGGGAGGTCCCCGAGCTCGTCAAACTGCACGTGGCGGAGGAGATCGAGTCCTTCCTCGCCGCCCACGACCTCAAGCCCCGGGACGTCACCGCCTGGATCTGCCATCCCGGCGGCCCGAAGATCCTGGACGCGCTCGCCGGCGAACTCGGCCTGCCGGACTCCGCCCTGGCCCCCTCCCGCCGCGCACTGGCCGCCACGGGAAACCTGTCCTCCGCCTCGGTGCTGCAGATCCTGCGCGACACCCGCGCCACGGCCCCGCCGCCGGGGTCGACCGGCCTGATGATCGCCTTCGGGCCGGGCTTCTCCTCCGAACTCGTCCTGCTGGCCTGGTGATCGCGCCATGACCCCGTACACCGTGCTGATCCTGCTGGTCACCGCCGAACGGTTCGCGGAACTCCTCGTGGCGCGCCGCAACGCCGCCTGGAGCCGGGCCCGGGGCGGCCTCGAGCACGGAGCCGGGCACTACCCGGCGATGGTCGCCCTGCACACAGCCCTGCTGCTCGGCTGCCTCGTCGAGCCCTGGGCGGCCGACCGGCCCTTCCTGCCCCTGCTCGGCTGGCCCGCGCTGGTCCTCGTCCTGGCCTCCCAGGGGCTGCGATGGTGGTGCATCAGCGCCCTCGGCCCGCGCTGGAACACCCGCGTGCTGATCGTCCCAGGCCTTCCGCTGATCACCGGCGGCCCCTACCGGTACCTGCGTCACCCCAACTACGTGGCGGTCGCCGTCGAGGGCGCGGCCCTTCCCCTGGTGCACACCGCCTGGCTGACGGCCCTGGGCTTCACGCTCCTCAACGCCGCCCTGCTGACCGTGCGCATCCGCTGCGAGGACGGCGCACTGGCTCCCGCACGCCCGCTTCCCGTCCCGAGCGCGGCCCCGTGATCGACCTCCTCGTCGTGGGCGGCGGGCCCGCCGGCCTGGCCACCGCGATCCACGGGGCGCTCGCCGGGCTCGACGTCGTCGTCGCCGAACCACGCCCCTCGCCCGTCGACAAAGCCTGCGGAGAGGGCCTGATGCCGGGCGCGGTGCGCGCACTGGACGCACTCGGCGTCCACGTGCCGGGCCGGCCCCTGCGCGGCATCCGCTACGTGGACGCCGCCGGCGAACGGCGCGCCGAGGCGGCGTTCCGGACGGGCCACGGGCTCGGCGCGCGCCGCACCCTGCTCCACCAGGCACTCACCGACCGCGCCGTCCAGCTGGGCATCCCGATCCTTCCCCGCCGCATCGGCCGGGTGAGCCAGGACGACGCGTACGTCACGGCGGACGGGATGACCGCCCGCTATCTCGTGGCGGCGGACGGACTCCACTCGCCGACCCGAAGGGCGCTCGGCCTGGCCGAGCGGCCGTCCGGGGGCCGGCCGCCACCGCGATACGGCCTACGCCGCCACTACCGTGCGGAGCCGTGGAGCGACCTGGTGGAGGTGCACTGGTCCGCGCACTGCGAGGCGTACGTCACGCCACTGGGACCGCGCCAGGTCGGTGTGGCCGTCCTGACCTCCGAACAGCTCCCGTACGACACCCAGCTGGCCCGGTTCCCGCTGCTGGTGTCCCGGCTCGGCACGGCGGACCGGACGCCGGTCCGCGGGGCGGGGCCACTCCGCCAGCGGGCCCGTTGCCGGGTGGCGGGCCGGGTTCTGTTCGTGGGCGACGCCGCCGGGTACGTCGACGCGCTGACGGGCGAGGGACTCGCCCTGGCCCTGACGGCGGCCGCCGAACTGGTGCGCTGCCTGCGCGAAGGCCGGCCGCAGGCCTATGAACCCGCGTGGCGCCGGCTCTCCCGCAACTACCGGCTCCTGACGCAGTCCCTGCTGTGGGCCCGCAACCAGCCCCGGCTGGCACCTCTGATCACTCCCGCAGCGGCCCGGTTCCCCGGCCTGTTCCAGCACGCCGTGAACCTGCTGGCGTGACGGGCGCGGGGAACGCGCTCTATGCGGCCCGGTAGGCGGGAGCCGGGACCGTGTGGGTGCACCGGGCGGCAGGGGTGGCGGCGGGGATGCGCATGCGGCGCAGGACACCGCGGGTGGTGCGTCGTGTGAGGGTGCTGTGCCAGGTGGTGTCGGGGTGGCGGGAGCGGAGGTGGGACAGGGCGCGGGTGTCGAGCCCGGTGGAGTGGAAGGGCTCCTCGATGTCGATCCCGGTGATCAGGCCCTCACCGCAGTCGGCGCAGGTCTGGTAGTGGATCTGCCCGACGACTTTGCGGATGTGGACCAGGAGCAGGCACTCCTGCTGAGGCCCGTTCCCGGCACCGTCGGCGGTTCCCGGGACCTGGGAGGACAGGAACTCGATGTCGCGGTAGGCGAGGATCCGCAGCCGCAGTCTTCTGGCGAATCCGCCGCGCCGTCCGTGGTTCGCCGCGTGCGCGGGGGTGGCGGTGCCCGTGGCGCGGTGGGGGAGTGCGGGACGTGCATGGAGTCCAGACATGTCTTCCCGTCTGCCCGGACAAAAGGCCCTGACACCCGCCGCCGCTTCGGGCGGCCACGCCGGATCACCCGGCAGTGAGCCCCGCTCGGTTGCCCCGGGGCCTACGCGGCGTCGGACTGCAGCAGTCGCAGGACCGCGCGCTCGACGGCACCGTGGGTGGCGGGGCGGCCGAAGCTGCCGTCCTTGCCCAGGGTGCCGAGGGAGTCCGCGATGGTCCGGCCGTCCTCGTAGAGCTCGACGAGCCGGGGATGGATGTAGGAGGCCCGGCACACGGCGGGTGTGTTGCCGAGGTAGTCGCTGACCTCGCGCACCGCGCGGGCCACGACCCTGCCGCGCCGGGCGCTGGACTCGTCGGCGGTGCTCTCGGAGACGGCCAGGGCGACCGCCGCCAGCACGGTGGCGTACCAGGTTCGGAAGTCCTTCGCCGTCACGTCCTTCCCGGAGCAGTCCCGCAGGTAGGTGTTGAGATCCTTGGCGTGGACGTCGTGCCAGGTTCCGTGCTCCCAGTAGGCGAACAGCCTCGGGCTCTCGCCCTTGCGCCTCAGGAGGGCGGAGACCACCGCGTGGGCCCGCTCGTCCACCATCGCGCGGGTGACCTCCTTGCCCGACTTCGCGGGGAAGTGGAGCCGGATCTCACCCTTTCTGCAGACGGCGTGCTCCCGCAGAAGCGTGGTGAGCCCGAAGCTGCCGTTGTCACGGGCGTAGCGCTCCCCGCCGATGCGGAGGAACCCCAGGTCGAGGAGGCGGGTGATGCAGGCGAGCACGCGGACACGGGTCAGGCCGCGGCCGGCCAGGTCCCGCGCGACCTGCTTGCGCAGGCGTGGCAGCGAGCCGGCGACGTCCTGGACGTGCTCGTGCTTCGCGGCGTCCTGTTGTTCCCGGAACGCGGGGTGATACACGTACTGGCGTCGCCCGGCGTCATCCGTGCCCACGGCCTGGATGTGCCCGTTCGGCCACCGGCAGATCCACACGTCCTGCCACGCCGGCGGGATCACGAGAGCGCGGACGCGTTCCCGGTCTGCCGCGGACAGGGGATTCCCGGCAGCGTCCAGATAGCGGAAACCGCGGCCGTGGCGCACGCGCCGCCACCCCGGTGCGTGGGGATCACTCGTCCGCAGGCGCACGGCAGCCGTCTTCCCCGCCGCGGTCACAGGCGCGGGCGCAGGTGTGACTCCGGGGTGCGATTGCGACGCGTTTACGGGATTTTGTCTGATTCATGTATGACTTATACCCCCGGGCTGGTGCCGCACCCCGTTCACCCGGGGCAGGCACCCGTCACGCAGAGCGGTCTCGCCCGGCGGGGTGCTGTTCTCCCGGTCCCTCCGGGGCCGCACGGTCGAGCCGGGTGGTGACGGGGGTGGCTGCGACGCCGTGCAGGAGAACCGACAGCAGCACGGTGAAGGTCACCACCGCCCACAGTTCCCGGGCCGGGGCGGCGAAGTCGGCCTCGCCCAAGGCGTAGGCGAGGTAGAAGAACGAACCGATGCCCCGTATGCCGAAGAACGCGATGGCGATCCGCTCCTTGCCGGTGGCGCTGCCCCGCATCTGGACGGCCCAGCCGACGGCCGGGCGGATCAGCAGGAAGAGCACGAGCCCGAGAACGGCTCCGCGCCAGGTCAGTGCGGCGAGGCCACCGTCGGCGATGAAACCGCCCACGAGGAAGAGGATGACGGCGGTGAGGAGCCTCTCGATCTGATCGGTGAACGCGTGCATCACGCGGTGGTACCGGTGAGAGCGCTCGGCGTTGCGGATCGCGCAGGCGGCCACGAAGACGGCGAGGAAACCGTAACCGTGGAGCAGCTCCGTCAGCCCGTAGGCCGTGAAAGTGGCGGCCAGCGCGACGAAGCCCTCACGGTGCTCGGAGAGCCGCAGCGCCCTCCAGGAGGCCTGGAAGAACATCCGGCCGAGGAGCCGCCCGATGCCCAGTCCGACCGCCAGTCCCACCGCGCTGCGCACCAGGATGTCGCTCCACACCCAGTGCCAGAGCCCCTCCGTGGACCAGCCCGTCGCCGAAGCCGTGGTCAGGGCGATGGCGGCCAGGACGAAGGGGAAGGCCAGGCCGTCGTTGAGGCCGGCCTCGCTGGTCAGCGCGAAGCGGACCTCGTCCTCGTCGTCTTCGTCGTCCGTGGGCTCTCCCACGCGCACTTCCGCGGCCAGCACCGGATCCGTGGGGGCGAGCGCGGCGGCCACCAGCAGGGCCACGGCCGGCGGCCACCCCACCAGCCACCCCGCCACGGCCGCGGTGAGCAGGATCGTCAGCGGCATGGCCAGGCCCAGCAGCCGCCACGTCGTCGACCAGGCACGCCGCCCGGGAGGCCGGTTGATGGCCAGACCCGCGCCCATCAGCGCGACCACGACACAGACTTCCGTCAGGTGCTCCACCACACCCCGGTGCCGTACGGGGTCGAGCGCCGGCAGTGCGTCCAGCGGCAGCAGGAACACCAGGAACCCCGCCGTCAGGAACACCATGGGCAGGGACAGGGGCCGCTTCGCGAGGGCGGTCGGAAGCACCGCCGCACACAGCGCCCCCAGCCCCGCGCAGGCGTACACCACGTCGATCCCGGTCAAACCCAGCAAGCTCGATCACCATTTCCCTGCGAAACCTTCGTGATGACCGCCTACCCGATCTTGGGACGCGCAGCCTCGGCACGCCCTGCCGCTTGAGCGCGCGATGACCGCCGGGAAGCCGCACGACGAAAGGGCGGAGCCCCGGGGGGGCTCCGCCCTGTGCGGCGAGCGTGTGGGAACGGGCGGGCCGCCGGGCGGCGTCACGCCACCGGCAGGTCCGGCCCGCTGAGCTCTACGCGGCTGCGGCGACCGGGGCCGAGGCGTCCGCGAGCGCGGCGATGGCCAGGGAGCGGGTGGACTGGACGTCCAGGCCTTCGGCGCTCGTCTGCGCCTCCAGCGTCCGGCGCGTTGCGGAGGCCGTCGCGACGACGGCCAGCGGTGCGCCTGCGGAGCGGCACATGCGGTGGGTCCGTACGACCGTACTCACCGCGGCCGTGCTCAGCGGCGCGTCCGAGAGTTCCAACATGACGGGTCCGGAACGGTGGGCGGCGAGGTGGCCGTCGATCGCCCAGGCGGCCGTGGCCCGCCCCGCGATGTCCAGGTCGGCTCGCAGGTGGAGGATCAGGACACCGTCATCGGTCACGTTGAAAGGCAGCACGGACACTCCTCGTCTTCACGGGCACACAGGCTGGGTGCCGTGCGTATGCCCGGGGATCGGAGCTGCATGCGTTGCTCGGAGGCCGGGACCGCGGACGGGAGCGGGGGAGCGGCGGATGCCGGATCGCCCTGGCAGGACCACCAGGGCGATCCGGGGGCCGGAGCTATCCGGGCCGGCCCGGGTGGGTGATGGGGAAGAGCTGGTGGGTGCCGGTGAGCTCGAGGAGCCTGGTGACCTGCTGGTTCGGGGCGTGGAGGCTGATGCGCCGGCCGTGTTCCTGGGCGGTGAGGCGGGCCTGGAGGAGCACGTTGAGGCCGGAGGAGTCGCAGAACAACATCTCGCTCAGGTCGATGACGACCTCGGGCGGACACTCGGGCTGGGTGATCAGGCTGCGCAGGGCCTCGGCGAGGAGCGGGGCCCGGTCGATGTCCATCTCACCGCCGACATGCACGATCACCTGCTGCCCTTCCTTCTCGACCTCTAGCGGGGGAATGCCGTCCTGCGCGTCTTCCATGGGCTCAGCGTAGAAGGCGGACGGGATGCCGACTAGGTTCAGCGTACCGCCGGCATCGATTTCCTACGCGCGAGGCCCTCGGATTCCTCATCGACCTGGTCATGGAAATCTATGTTGACCAGAGTAGACATTGGGCTGCGGCCCGGTTATGGTTTCTCTCGTAACCCAGAGAGGCCGAAGGGCCCGGCAGGGACGAACTGCCGGGCAGCAGTACAGGTTGGTGCAGTTCGGCAGGACGGTGCGGTCGTGGAGTGTCGAAGCCGGAGCGGTTGCAGGATGGCGACGGGACTGACGGCCGGACCGGGCGGCCCGCAGTGATGAGGGGCCACCGCAGGCAGGACCGCAGTTCTCGCAGTGGCAGTACCCGTGAAGGAAGCCAGAGGGAAGAACGGAGGAGCCGAACACCATCGGGATCGCCCGGGCACGCAGGTGAGTCCGGGTACCGCAGGACATCGACAGTGAGGTGGTCTCCGGTCAAGCAACCGCGATCCCCGCGGCCCCGACAGCCTTTCGGTCGGGCACGCGGACACAGAAGGCCGGCGCACGACCAGGGCCGGCAGATGGTGTAGCAGTTCCTTCGGGGCCCTGGCGCTCATAGGCGCCAGGGCCCCTCGACGTAGTGCCGCAGAGGGGTGCAGCAGAGGGGTGCACATGACAGCAGGAGACCCGGCCGGCCCCCTCGGCGGCCACCTGGACGACGAGGACTTTCCCGCCTACACCATGGGCCGGGCCGCCGACATGCTCGGCACCACCCAGGGCTTCCTCCGTGCCATCGGCGAAGCCCGCCTCATCACCCCGCTGCGCTCCGCCGGCGGACACCGCCGCTACTCGCGCTACCAACTGCGTGTCGCCGCCCGCGCGCGGGAGCTCGTGGACCAGGGCACCCCGATCGAGGCCGCGTGCCGGATCGTGATCCTGGAGGACCAGCTCGAAGAGGCCCAGCGCATCAACGCCGAGTACCGCCGCTCCGCCGGAGCATCCGTGCCGCCGCCCCCTTCGGCCTGAGCCGCCATGGCCGTCGCGCGGAACGCGTCCCGTCGCCGTCCGTACCGGGGGATACCGTCGGAACACGGGCGCCTTGGCAGATTTTCGGCGCCGCACCGTGATGTCGGCCGGCCACTCCGGGCATCCGCCGTCAGCCGGGTCGCACGATCGTGCAAGCCGGTCCGTGCGGGCCGGGCAGCCTCCCAGGCGCGCCGCCCACCCTTTTCCGACCACTCTGTGAGGGATGACGCTCGCGATGAAGAACTTCCTGGCCGTGGAACGCGCCCTGCGCACCGCCGCACCGCATGACCTCCTCGGAACGGTTCGCTCCGCGCTCGTCGCGCACTACGAGGCCCTCGAAGTCGACCTTCTGATGGCCGACTACAGCCTGAGCGTCCTCCAGCGGGTCACCGCCCTGCCGGACACCGCGGAGCCGCTGCCCCTCCAAGCCACCCCGGAGGGACGGGCCTTCGGCAGCCAGGAGCCGTACGGCCAGTACGCGGCCCGGGGCAATGCCCTGGACCTCCACCTGCCGGTGACCGTACGGGGCGACCGGCTCGGGATCCTCACGGTGCGCATGCCGGATCACCTGTGCACGCCGGAAGCCGTGGGGGAGCTGACGGACATCGCGGAACTGCTGGGCCACGAGATCGTCGTCGCGGAGCGGGACACCGATCTGTACCTGCGGGCCCGCCGGGCGAGCCGGCTGACCCTGGCGGCCGAGATGCAGTGGCAGTTGCTGCCGGGGCGGGCCTGCGCGCGGCCGGAGTACGCCATCGGAGCACAGCTCGAGCCCGCCTACGACATCCACGGGGACAACTTCGACTGGTCCACCACCGCCGACACCCTCACCATGACCGTCACCAACGGCATGGGGGAGGGGATCCAGGCCTCGCTCCTGACCAACCTCGCCATCAACGCCCTGCGCAACGCCCGAAGGGCCGGGGTCGGCATCGCCGATCAGGCCGCGCTGGCGGACCAGGCCGTCTTCGGGCAGTACCAGGGCCGGGAGTACGTATCGACCCTCCTGCTGTGCCTGGAGCTGGCCACGGGCCACGGGCAGGTCGTGGATGCCGGATCGCCCCAACTCTGGAGGTACCGGGGGAGATCCGTGGAACGGGTCCACTTCGAGGCGCAGCTTCCCCTGGGCATGTTCGAGGAGTCGCACTACTCGGTACAGCGCTTCGACGCGCTCCCGGGAGACCGCCTGGTCTTCGTCAGCGACGGCGTCTACGGGGCCGCGGGCCAGGACGGCGTCGCCTACGGGGAACGGGCGCTGGCCCGCGCCATCAACGCGACCGGTCTCCTGCCGGCCGCCGCCGTGCCGAGGGCCATCCTGGAGCAGCTGGCCGCGTACCGTGACACCGCCGCCGACGACGACGCGCTGGTCACCTGCCTGGACTGGTTCGGCCGGCCCGGGGCTTAGGAACCCGGGGCTTGGGAACCCGGGGCTTGGGAACGGGCCCTCTCGGAGAGGACCGGCCCCTCCTGCGAGGGCCCGGCCGGACGGCGCATCGCCCTTCGGGACGAAGTCGTCGGGCCGGCGGGGCATACCCGCGCCTCAGCGGGCAGACGCGCCGTAGTCCCTTCGGGCAACGAGCCGTCACCGGCGGTTCGGCGTGGAGGAGAACGCATCTGCTCATGGGAAGTGACGGCCGGCATGGACCGCGCGGGACCCGAGGACCGACTGACCGCCACGGCGCGCGAGGTCGCGCAGGCCGCGACGGGCCTCGTCGATCTCTGGGACCGCACCGCCCAGTCCGCCTCCCCCCGGCTGTCGGGTCTGCAGCTGCGGGCCTTGACGGCCACGCGCCACCGCCCGGGCATCACCCTGAACGCGCTGGCCGAGGAGGTCGGGGCGCGGGCGCCCGCCACCAGCAGGCTGTGCGACCGGCTAGAGGCCGCGGGGTTGCTGCACCGCCGGCGGAGCGCGGGCGACCGGCGGGAGGTCGGCCTGGTCCTGACGCCCCACGGTCAGGAGACGATCGACGAGCTGCACGAGCGGCGCTCCCAGGAGCTGCGTCACGTACTGGGAGACATGTCTCCCGATCGTCGGCTGTGCCTGCTGGAGGGCCTGCGCGCCTTCACCCGCGCCACGGACACCCCTCCCGGGCGCGACGGATGACCACCGGCTGACGACCGCTCGACCGCCGGTTGCCCACTGCCCGACCGCCGGTTGCCCCCGCCTGGACGCCGACGCCGACGCCGGCCGTTCCGGCTCGCAGAGCTCAGGCGCTGTCGGGGAGGCCGTCCTCGCCGTGCGGGACGTCGTCGACCCCGATGCCGATACGGTTCTCGGCCGCGTCACGGAAGGCGGCCAGGCCCTCGGCCAGGGAGCGCCGGTCCCGGGGCGACATCCGCAGAAGCACTTCGGCCGCTTTGCGCGTGCGCAGGGACCGGGTGTCCGCCAGGACCGCGTGCCCGCTCCGGCTCAGGGTCAGCTCGACCTCCCGGCGGTTGGTCCTGCCACGGGAGCGCTGGAGCAGACCTGCCGCCTCCAGCCGGTCGCACAGCCGGCTGACCGCGGGCGGGGCCGATCCGAGCGCTTCTCCGAGATCCCGCAGGTTTATCCCGGACCGCCGCTCGATCACGGTCAGCGCGCGCAGCTGCGACGGCGGGACCGGGCCCACGGCGGTTTCCTGAAGCGGCTGCCACAGGACTTCGAGCAGCTCCGCGACGGCAGACGCGTCAACAACCGCCTGCTCATCGGTGAGGGAGTGGAGGGCTCGGGGCATCTCACCACTGTGTCAGCCGGGAGCCCGTTTGTCAGGCGCCGTGGCACCCCGTGCGGATGCCGGTGGGGAAGCCGTGAGCGACCGGGCCGCACGGCGCGGGGGAGGAGGGCAGGAGGGGGCGAGGTTGTCAGCCGGACGGCATGTGGAGGATAGTTGCCGCAGGGCAACTGTCTTCTTCGATGTGATGAGGTGAGGGGTTCGCGCAGCGGGCCTTCAGTATGTGGTGAATACCACCGAGGCGATTTCGGACCCTTCCGTGGCCGGCGGCCCGTGGGGTGAGGCGCCCTATCCGGTGCTCGTAACGGACGGCCAGTCGGTCCTGGTGTCCGTCAACGAGGCGGCCGGCCTGATCTTCCCCCGTGCACGCCCCGGCGCGTCCATGGCGGAGGCGGTACCCGCCTGGCTCTCCTCGGCCCGCGCGCGGCCGGCCGGCGCGGGCAGCCCCGCCGTGCAGGGCTCGGTCGGCGACCGTGTCTACGAGGCCCATCCGACGGTCCGCGAGGACGACACGGTGGTGTGGTGGCTGGTCGACGACACCGACCACCGGCTGGCCCGCGAAGCACTGCGGGCGGAGCGCGAACGCACGGCGTTCCTGACCGAGGCGTCGAACCTGCTGCTGTCGTCACTGAACCTGGAGCGGTGCATGGACGTCACCGCGCGCATGGCGGCCGAACACCTCGCGGACGCGGCCCTGGTGATCGCCCCGTCCCGGGGCCGCGAGCTGCCCGTGGTGGCGTGCCTGCGCGGCGGGTCCCCCTCGTCGTCCCGCATCGGAGCCGACCCCGACCAGGTCCCCGGACTCGGAGAGGCCCTGCAGGGCTTCCCTCCCGTCCCCTCCCGCTGGATCGACCCCGCCACCGCGCCGGCCTGGCTCATCCCGGACGGATTCGGCGCCGTGGGGTCCATCGTCATCACCCCCCTGCCCGGGCACGGGGTCCCCGCGGGGGCCCTGGTCCTGCTCCGCGGGGTGGGATCCGCCGGGTTCACCGGGGAGGAAGAGGTGTTCGCCCGGCTGTTCGCCGCGCGTGCCGGCGCCGCGATGTCGGCCGCCCACCTCTACGCCGAGCAGACCTCCATCACCAACGTCCTGATGCGCGAGCTCCTGCCGCCCTCGCTGCACGAGGTCTCCGGCGTGGAGTACGCGGGCGGCTACCGCCCCTCCAAGGAACACGAGCGGATCGGCGGAGACTTCTACGACGTCCACCCCGCGTCCGAGGACGGCGACGCATCGCTGGTCGTCCTCGGAGACGTGTGCGGCAAGGGCCTGGAAGCCGCCGTGATGACGGGGAAGATCCGCAACACGCTCCACGCGCTGCTCCCGATAGCGCAAGACCACCAGCGGATCCTCAGCCTGCTGAACACCTCGCTCCTCAACTCCCACAACACCCGCTTCGCCACCCTGGTCCTCGCCTCCGCGGTGCGCGAGGGCAACACCGTGCGGCTACGGCTGACCAGTGCGGGCCACCCCGCACCGCTGATCCTGCGCTCCGACGGCCGGGTCGAGGAAGCACCGACCAAGGGCACCCTGGTCGGTGCGCTCCCACAGGTCAGCGCCGATACCGTGCAGGTGACCCTGGCGCCGGGCGAGACCTGTGTCCTCTACACGGACGGGATCAGCGAGGCGCGCGGCGGCCCCATGGGCGGTACGCAGTTCGGTGAGGAACGACTGTTCCGCGCCCTGTCCGAGTGCGTGGGCATGCCCGGCGAGGCGGTGGTGGAGCGGGTGCAGATGCTCGCGTCCCAATGGGTGGGGACCGGCAGCCACGACGACATGGCCGTCGTCGTGATCTCCGCTCCCCGCTCCAACCATCTCAGTGCGGTGGACGGCCACACGCGGGGCAGGTTCACCTCATGACCATCGAAACGGTGCGGATCCCCGCACTCGGACTCCTGACCGACGAGCTGCTGGAGGCCGCTCTGCGCGGCGATGAGGCGACCGCGACCTCGGCGGTGCGCAGGGCGCTCGACGAGGGCCTGGACCCGGAGGCCGCCCTGCTCGACGTGATCGCCCCCGTTCAGGGACGGGTGGGCGGGGAATGGGCCGCCAACCGCATCACCGTCGCCCAGGAACACGCCGCGACCGCCATCAACGAGCGAGCCGTGGCCGTGGTCGCCCAGCACCCGGCGGCGCGCACGACACCCGCACAGGGCCGGATCACGGTGGCCTGCGTCGACGGCGAATGGCACGCCCTGCCCGCCCGGCTCCTGGCGGAAGTACTGAAACTGCGCGGCTGGCGCGTGGACTACCTCGGCGCACAGGTCCCCACACCCCACCTCATCGCGCACATCCACTCCACCGGCCCGGACCTCGTGGCGCTCTCCAGCTCGATCCCCACCCGCCTGCCCACCGCGCACGCCACGATCACCGCCTGCCAGGCCGCGGGGACCCCCGTCCTGGTCGGCGGCGCCGCCTTCGGCCCCAACGGCAGGTACGCCCGTCTCCTCAAGGCGGACTTCTGGGCTCCCGACGCCCGCAGAGCGGCGCAGGAGCTCGCCCTTCGGCCGCTGCCCCGCACCGGGCCCGCCCACCACGCCATCGACGACCTGCCCCACCTGGCCGACCAGGAGTACACCGTGGTCGCCCGCACCCGACCGCAGCTCGTACGAGCGGTGTTCGAGGGGCTGGAGGACGCCTTCCCGGCGATGCGCGGGTACAGCGAGACCCAGCGCGAGCGCACGGCCGAAGACCTCTCCCACATCGTGGAATTCCTCGCCACCGCCCTCTACATCGACGACGAGGAGGTCTTCACCCGCTTCCTCCAGTGGACCGCCGGCATCCTGACCGCCCGCGGCGTCCCCGCGCAGTCCCTGCCCCCCGTCCTGGAGATCCTCGGCCGGGAGCTCAAGGACTTCCCCCGCGCCTGCGCGATCCTCCGCGCCGGCACTGCCTGTCTGACCAGCGCCCCCTTCCCCGCCGCCAGGACTCCCGCATGAAATTCGTACCCCCGACCCCGCTCCGGCTGACGTACGTGGACACGGACGACACCGTACGCATCGAGCTGCACGGCGACTTCGACCACACCTGCGCCGACCGCCTCCTCGACGGCGTCACTCGGCTGCTGGCCGACCGCGGCGACCTGAAGGACCTCTACTTGCACTGCGGGAACATGACCGCGGTCGACTCCACCGGCCTGGCGACCCTGCTGATGATCCGGCGGCACACCGACGCGGCCGGGGTGCGCCTGCACCTCGTCGACAGGACCACCGGCCTGGACCGCCTGCTCCAGCTCACGGGAACCCTCGACCACTTCACAGCCACGAGCGACAGCACCACCGCCGGCGCCGCCCAGGAGCGGACCGCGACCGCGCAGGAACCGATACCGGCTCACTCCGCCGGCTCGGACGCCACCTGACGGCGGCGCCGACTCGCCTGCAGGTCCGCGGAATGCCCCGGGGCTCCGACCCGGATCGAGAGACGGTCGGATTTTCATCCCGTGCCCCTGTGTAGGGCTGCCCTTTCGGGGTATCGGGCTGAAAGCAGCCGTGTGGCTTGCTCGAGACGAGGGTGGCGTACGTATGG
This sequence comes from Streptomyces sp. NPDC002104, assembly GCF_053593795.1. Taxonomy (NCBI): domain Bacteria; kingdom Bacillati; phylum Actinomycetota; class Actinomycetes; order Kitasatosporales; family Streptomycetaceae; genus Streptomyces; species Streptomyces sp. NPDC002104. Next base: position 76,606 of record NZ_JBSFDF010000031.1, read on the forward strand.
CTGCTGTGGTGCCCCAGGATGAGTTGATGGTCTGCCGTCCGATCGTGTCGGCCATGGCCTTGGACGGAAGTGAACCGATCGCGGAGGCCAGGCGTGCCGCCCGCAGGTTCATGACCGCGGTGCAGGCCGAGCACGGGCTGCCGGTGTCGGACCGTGCGATGGGCATGGTGGAGCTGGTGGTCAGCGAGCTGGTGACCAACGCCTACAAGTACGCGCCCGGGCCGTGTCTGGTGGACCTGGAGGTCCGCGACGGGCTCGTGGAGATCAGCGTGTGGGATACGGCAGCCCCCCTGCCCGTGCCGAGCAGGCCCGATCCCGGCCGGGTCGGGCAGCACGGGCTGGAGATCGCCATGGCGGTGTGCCGCAGCTTCGAGGTGCGGCGCGAGCCGGTGGGCAAGCGCGTGAAGGTCACCATCGAGCTGGCCGACGATCCCAGCGGGCATCCGGCCGGCCGCCTGCTGTGACACGTACGGCTGCCCAATGAGCACGGGGCGGTACTGAGGCGGTCGAGGCCCCGAACGAGACGCGCGTACGCGCCGGCCCGGCTCACACCCCCGTCCTTGGGATACTGACGCGGTGACGAACACCGAGCGGCAGACGGACCGGCGCCTGGAAAGGGCCATCCTCGCGTTGCTCGAGCGTCGCGGCCCGATGTCGACGATCTGCCCCTCGGATGCCGCGCGGGCGGTGTACGAGGGGGACGACGACGGCTGGCGCGCGTTGATGGAACCGGCCCGCCGTGCGGCCCGTCGGCTGGTCGCGGCCGGCGAGGTGGAGATCACCCAGGCGGGCCGGCCCGTGGATCCGGCAGGGGCCCGCGGCCCGATCCGTATCCGCCGGGCCCGCTGACGCCGAACACGGACAGCGCCCCGGCACGCCGCCACCAGGTGTCACCGTCCACTCCCGTCCACTCCCGTCCGCCTGCGGATCGCGGCGTCCGCCCGGGCGGTGCTTCTGCTCACTCCGGACCCGGTTCCCCGTCCAGCGTCGCGAGTCCTTGCAGCCAGCGCGCCCGGCGTTCCGCATTCGTCTGGTCCCACCACGGGGTGCCGCGTTCTCCGAGGGCGACCTTGGCCGTCTGCACGCGGCGCCTGGCCTCACGTTCTGCCTCCTCGTCGTGCGCCCGCAGGGCGGCGCCGACGGCGCGCCGGGCCGCCATGAGGTGCTTGCGCAGGCGTGCGGCGGTATCGGCGGGGAGGTCGGGGTCGGTGGCCCGCCAGCGTCTGCCGTTGATGACGACGTAGCGTCCGTCCGAGGTGTGTTCTGGCGGAGACCCTCCCGACATCACAGCCTCCCGCTGCCGCAGGAGGACTCGCCGGCTCCGGCGCCGGCGAGCGGACGGGAAAGGGACGGGCGTCGTCGTGGCTCTGGCGCGCGCGGTTCCGGCATGCAACGGGTCCTGACGGTGGAAGCAGGGAGGCGTACCCATCCTGCGTGCGGGAATGGCGGGCCGCATGTGCACGAGGCGCGCTGCGCCGCGCCGCGGGCTCGGCGCAGCGGACGTCTCCGAGGTGGACGGCCCCCGTCCCGGCCGGCGCCGGGAGCCGACCGAGGGCCCGTCCTCATCGAGCGGGAACGACTCCGAGAGCCCTACGCCCGACACGTCAGCCGGTCGGCTCCTGGGGCTTGGCGTTGCCCGGGCCGGCGGGCAGCTCCTCGCCCTCCGTGGCTTCGCTCCCCACGCCGTCGTTCTCCTCACCGCCGCCCTGCACCTGGTCGTCATGCCGGGTACCTCCGCGCTCGGCGGCCGGGAGGTCGGGAGCGCCCGGACCGAGGGGCGGCAGGTCCGGGGTGACGGCGTCACGCTTCTCCGGTACACGGTCCGGAAGCTCGGGCTGGGACGGGGGCTTCTGCATGTCAGCTCTCCTTGCGGGTCGGGGGCGATGGCACGAGAGGTGAGGCCAAACGGACGTCACCGGCGCCTCCTGCGCCTGCCCCGACCCCAGCTCCGCACTCGCGCGAAGGCCGCCCGGCTACGTCGCTTCAGGAGGGGTGGCGGAGCCCCCCGGCGTCGGCAGCCGATGTCTGGGCGGTGCCCGTCTCCGAAGGAGGCGGCCAGGTCTTCGGTCCCAAGTTTCTACGGGCCACGGTGGCCAGTTCAGGAAAGGCCCTGCGAACGGGGAACACGTACCGCTACACCTGGCATTCGGGGGCGGATGACCATCTCGGTCCAGCCGCGGACTCGAAGGGAACACACCGGTGGACGACGAGACGCGCGAGCTGCATGCGCAGGACCCGGGCGAGGAGCACCCGCAGGTGCTCACCGATCCGCCCGGCGGCCTGTACGCCACCTTGCCGTACGACCTGCTGGCGGTAGCCGACCACATGACGCGCTGGTCCACCCGCCTGGCCGCGCTCGCGCACCAAGGCGGCGCCACGACCGGAGAGGAGCGCTCCTACCGACTGCACCAGGCGGTGGTCACGGACAGGGTGGCGCTGTTGACGGGGATGCCGGCCGACGAGGGCGCCGCGGATCACGCCGCGGAGGAACTTCTAGCCCTCGATGACGGCTTGGCCGCGCCGGAGGACGGGCGTATGCCGGAGCCGCGCGAGATCGTCCGCGCGTCCTACCGGGCCTGGCTCGCAGCGAACCCTGCTCTGGACCCGCTGACCCCCGGCGCCTGGGACCGGCCGACCAGCTGAAACCCGCCCGCACATGGGCACACGGGCCCCGGACTGACCCTCTCCGCGATCGGTCCCCCCATCCGACCGCCGCATCTGTGCATGGATCTCCTGTGGGCGAGCAAGAGCGGTGGAAAGAGCCGCCAACCCCCCTGGAGGGACCAGACGATGACGGACGACACGCACACGGGGAACGTTCCCTTGGGCGGCATTTCAGCGGGTGAGCAGATCGTCGCCGCGCTGGACAGGCTTCCCGCCCCCATGGTGGTGGCACTGAAGCAGTTGATGATCTCGTTCGGTTTTCCGGCGTCGGGGACGGTCAACGAGATGCCTCCCGGGGTCGGTCCTGCGCTGACCGCGGTCGCCGACGCGTTCTGCGGGACGCCCGCGGGCGGGCAGGGGGCGGGCTCGCCCGGTGGGGCAATTCCGGCCTTCCCGAGTGCGCCTCCGCTTCCTCCGCCCCCGCCCAGTGTGATCACTGGCTAGGCGCAGCAGAACCGCTCATCACCGCTCGCGTCGCCTCACTCGCCCTCGTACGGCCGCGCGGTGATCCGTGCCGCGCGGTAGACCGGGCCGAGGGTGCACCAGCAGACCGATCTCCTCAGCGCCGCATCGGAGCGTCACATGAGACGAAGGAAATACCCCGAATGAACCTTGCCGCCCTGTGGTTCCCCGAAGGACCTGCTGGAATCCTCCTACTGATCGTCGCTCTTGTGGCGATATGCACGGGGATCTACATGGGCAAACGGGGGAAGTAGCCCGTGGGTGACGGAGGAACAAGGGCCTCCGTCCTGGCACGTATCAGCCGCTCTCCACTTCAGTAGGCGTGTCACCCCGCTTGCAGGGGGAAGACGGTTGGTCACGCACGAGGGAACGAGCGCGAGCCCGTGGCGGGGCGTTGGAGCGACGACGAGGCCTGACCGGCGATCCGGGTTCAGGGACTACTTTCGAGGGGAGCCCTTGTGAGCACGGCAAAGGACCTGTTCATCATCACCATGGAGGAACGGCCCGGGGCCGACGTGCGGCAGGGCGACCTGTCGCTGGCGCTCGCGGGTGCCGAGCTGATCGATCTCCTCGCCGTGCAGACCGCGTCTCTGGACGGCGACACCATCGTGCCGGGCGAGCGGTATGAGCTGCATGACGAACTCGTGACCGAGGCGGCATCGGCATTGATCCGTCAGACCCCGTACGAGAAGGTCGACGGCTGGTTGTGGCGCCGCGGCCTGGACTTGTCCGCGACCTACCAGGCCGCCCTCGAAGCGGCCGGCCAGCTCACACGCGGACGACGGGCCCTGCTGCCCTTCGGAAACGACCACCTGGAAGTCGCCGAGTCACCCGTCCGACGCCGGGCCCTGAGCCGATGGGAGGCGCGCGAGCCCACCCTCATCGCCCTCGCCGCGGCCGTGGACGTCGTTGCTACCCCCTCCGACGACGCAAACGAGCACGGGGACGAACCAGCGTGCGAGGAAGAAGCGGTAGCCAGAGTACTGGCGGCCCTCAACGCCGCGGTGACGGAGCTGAAAACCGCCAGACAGCGCCGTTCCCCGAAGCACGAGGCATTCGCCCATGACTGGCGCTCCCCGTAGAACCGCATCCCGCCTCTCCCGACCAACCGACCCGACCGCCCGAACCGCGGCCGGGCCGTCACGCCCGCACCCCGCCGGCGCGAGCAGCTCCGCCGGCGCGGCGAAGGAGCCCCGCCGGCCGAGCGCGGCGCCGACTTTGACACCGAGCGGAATGCCCTAACCCGGGGGAGCCGTCGACATCAGGCGGGCTCTTCAGTGGTGCGGGAGTCGGTGAGCGTGAGCGCGCCGCCCGCCGCGACCAGGCCGACGACGGCCGCCAGTACGGCGTAGGTGATCCGCTCGCCGTGGAAGAACGATGCCACGAGCTCGGCGCTCCACGTCCCCTCGGGGAGCTGGGTGGTGACGAGTACGGCGATCAGGGTGCCGACCACTGCGGTGCCGATGCTGCTTCCGACCTCCTGGGCGGTGTCGTTGAGCGCCGTGCCGATCGACGTGCGGTTGCTCGGCATGGCGTCGACGAGTGCGATGGCACAGATCGTCATGACGGTGCGCAGCCCTATGGTCATCACGATCATGCAGAGGGCGATGGCGAAATATCCGTGGGTGACGCCCCAGGACAGGCCCGCCAGCGAGCCGGCCAGGCAGGCGGCGCCGGTGAGGCAGGCGAAACGGTGGCCGAACCGTCCCGCGAGCCATTCGGACAGGGGGGTGGCCGCGATCATGGTCATGATGATCGGCAGGTTGGCCAGGCCGGCCCGTACGGGGCTCCAGCCGTAGGCGTACTGGAAGTGGAGGATCAGCCCGAACATCACGGCGGCCATAGCGATGGACGTTCCGATCTGCGCGATGGCGGCGCCGCGTACGGTGCCGTTGGAGAACAGCCGCAGGTCGAGCATGGGCGAGGCGCTGCGGTGTTCGTGCCGTACGAACGCGATGCCCGCGGCCACCGCGCCGAGGATGGACGCGAGCGTGGCCACGGAGAGCCAGCCGTGTTCGACGCCGCTGGTCAGCGAGTAGCAGGCGAGGCCGATGGTGGTGACGCTCAAGGTCGCGCCCGGCAGGTCGAGCTTGTCGCGGGTCAGGTCCTGCGGCCGGTCGGCCGGGACGCCGAGGCGGACGCCGATGGCCGCGATCAGCGCGATCGGGGCGTTGACGATCAGGAGCCACTGCCAGCTGACGTGGGCCAGGGCGGTGCCGCCCAGCAGCGGGCCCAGTACGAAGCCGGACATGCCGACGATGATCATCAGCGTCATCGCGCGCATCTGCAGCTTCTTGTCGTCGAACAGTCGGAAGACCAGCGAGTTGGTGATGGGTGCCATCGCCGCGGCGGCGATGCCGAGCCCGGCGCGCAGGGTGATCAGCCCGCCCGCGCTGTCGACCGCGACGACGCCGAGGCTCAGCAGGCCGAACACCGCCAGACCGACCAGCAGTACGCGTCGGCGTCCCAGCCGGTCGGCCATCGATCCCGCCGTCAGCAGCAGGCCGCCGAAGGTCAGCGAGTACGCGCCGGTGACCCACTGCAGCGCGGTGGTCCCGCTGCCGAGGTCCCGGCCGATCGTGGGCAGTGCGATCGAGAGCAGCGTGTTGTCGACCATCTCGACGAAGAAGGCCAGGCAGAGCGCGGCCAGGGGTATCCATGCCGCGCGCAGGGACGGATAGGTGCGTGGCGCGGCGGCCTCGGTGGCGGTGGTGGTCATGGCGGCCTCCTCTCGGAACGTCGCCGACTATCGAACGACGTTCGACAATAGAACGAGGTTCGATAGATCCGCAAGCTGTGATTGGATGGGAACCATGACAGGCCCGCGCCAACGACCCGCCGACCGTCCCTCCCGAGGACGTCAACGCGCTTCGCATTCCATCGAGACCGTCCTCAGTGCGGCCGTGGCCCTGCTCGACGAGGCGGGCGAGCCGGCGCTGACGCTCCGCGCCCTCGCCGCGCGGCTCGGTACCGGAGTCGGCAGCATCTACTGGTACGTCTCCGGCAAGGACGACCTGCTCGACCGCGCCATCGACCACGTGCTCGGCGGGGTGCTGACCGCCATCGAGGGGCAGACCGGCAGCGCGGATCCGATCGACGACCTGCGTGTGATGGCCGTCAGGATGTTCGACGCGATCGTGGACCGCCCGTGGCTGGGCGCGCGCTTCATGCGCAACATCGACGTGCAGGGCAACTCGCTGCGCCTCTACGAGGAACTGGGCCGGCAGACGCTCCGCCTCGACCTCACGCCACGACAGCGGTTCCACGCGGTGTCGGCGATCGTCGGTGTCGTGGTCGCCAACGCCGCCGACATGGGGCAGGAGCCGCCCCAGCAGGTACTCGACGGCACGGTTGGCCGCGAGGAGTTCCTGGGGCACTACGCCGCGACGTGGCGCGCCCTCGACGCGGAGGAGTATCCCTTCGTGCACGACATCGTCGAGGAGTTCGACGGGCACGACGACAGGGAGCAGTTCCTGGCCGGGCTGGAACTGACCCTGGCCGGCCTCCGTCTCCAGGCCGGAGCCTGACCCCTTCCCGCCTCCACTTCCCGCCACCGGTCCTATGCCCGATCTGGCCCAGGTAGGCACTGACCCCCGATGTCTTCGGGCCGGCCAGGGTTTCGCGGGCGATGTAGACGTCGCAGGCGCTGGCGATGGCGATGGGCTCGTGCGTGAGCACCCATCCGGCCTCCTGGTCGTGGCGGCGCCCCCACTACGGGCTGCCCTTGCTCCGGGGCGTGGTGGAGGCCCGCGGGTCGCGCTTTTACGGAGGGGGCGTACCGTCCGGTCGTTCGCCTTGCCATCTGGCCAGTTCGTTCCGCGTGGTCAGGGTCTGGGGATGGTCGGGCCCCAAGATGCGGAGCCGGTCGGTCAGGAGTTCCTCGAAGGCCGTCTTGGCGCCGAGGGGGTCGCCGGCCATCGCGCGCCACCTGGCCAGTTCGTGCCGAGTGATCATGGTGCGCAGATCATCTGAGCCGAGTACTCGGTTCTGGTCGGCAAGGAGGACTTCGAGGGCGGCCGTGGCGCCGACGAAATCTCCTGACTCGCCTTGCCATCTGGCCAGTTCGTTCCGCGTGGTCAGGGTCTGGGGATGGTCGGGCCCCAAGATGCGGAGCCGGTCGGTCAGGAGTTCCTCGAAGGCCGTCTTGGCGCCGAGGGGGTCGCCGGCCATCCCGCGCCACCTGGCCAGTTCGTGCCGAGTGCTCAGGGTCTGAAGATTCGCCCCGCCGAGCACGCGGAGTCGGTCGGTCAGGAGTTCCTCGAAGGCCGCCTTCGCCCCGGGTGCGTCCCCGGCCATTCCCCGCCAGTAGGCAAGGTTGTGTCGCGTGGCCAGCACGCGTGGGTGATTCGGCGTCATCGATCGCTGCTGATCAGCAAGGAGTTCCTCGAAGGCCGTCATCGCCGCTTTGGGTTCCCCGGCCATCCCGCGCCACCGGATGAGATCTTGCCGCGTGGCACGAGTCCGCGAATGGTCCGGTCCCAGGACGCTCGTTCTGGCGGCCAGCAGCTCTTCGAAGGCGGAGATCGCACCTGCCGTGTCTCCTGACCGCCCTCGCCAGTACGCGAGACTGTGCTGGGTGGCTAGGGTCTGGGCGTGCTCTGCGCCCAGTATGCGTCGGCGGTCGGACAGGAGCCGCTCGAAGGCTGCCCTGGCGCCGAGCACGTCTCCCTTCTGCCCGAGCCATCGGGCGATTTCATGCCGCGTGGAGAGTGTTTGCGGGTGGTCCGGTTCCAAGACGCCGCAGGCCGCACGGAACAGTTTGCGGAAGTGGCCGAGCGCGGCGTTGGCCTGACCAAGTGCACCGAGGCTGTTTCCGTAGCGGAAGAGCACCGGGTGGAAGTCGGGTCGGTACAGGTCTTCCTCGGCACACCTGCGCAGCGCCGAGACGTTGGCGAGCAGGGTCTGGGTGAGCACGCGATCGTGCGCGGGTGCGGGCCAGACGGAGAGCAGGGCATCGGCGGCTGTCCGGGCAAGCCCGTGGAGCGTACGAGGATGCAACCGATCACGTACAGAGCGTTGGATGAGCCGGTGGGTGCGCACTGATGCGTATCGACCGTCCAGGGTGTGGTCGATCAGGTTCAGGCGGTGCAGAGCCCGTAACGCTTCCTCTGCCTGGGTGGTGGAAATGGGTGTGCGTGAACGGCGATCCATGCCTCCGGCATCGGACGGATCCGCTGCGAGGTGGGCCCGGGCGGCCCTGCTGGTGACCACACTGTTCGGCACCCCGTTCGGATCCAGCATGGCGATCAGTTGAAGCATGCCTCGGGCCAGTCCGGCCGGGCGCAGTCGATCCGCCCGGTCGATGGCCAGCGACCATGCGGCATCGGCGGTGGCGAGCTGGTCGTCGGGCAGGCCGGAAGGCTCTGGCAGCACGTCGGCCAAGGTACGCGTGCGGTCCGCCAGGCGACGCCGGTAGGCGGCACAGTCCAGGCTCGAATCGATGAGGTAGGCGGCGGCCTGGGACAGAGCGAGCGGGAGGTGACCCAGGTCCTCGGCCAGTGCCGCGAGCTGACCGGCAGGTTCTCGGCGACCGTGAGTGGCCAAGACTTCAGTGAAGTAGGCCACGGCCTCGTCTGGTGAGAAGAGATCGACCTGAACCATGTGGCGCTTGGAACCACTCAGGGCGGCATCGCGGCGTCGGGTGGTGATCAGAGTCCGTCCATGGGGGCTGTCGGGCGGCCACAGTCCACTCAGGTCGGCAGGATCAAGCACATCGTCCAGAACGATCAACCATGGGTGTGGGTCGTGCTTGTCGCCGCTTGCTGATCGTTTGGGTTCAAGCCAGGACAAGAATGCTGCGGCGGCATGTTCAGGATCCGTCGGGGAAGCACCCAGTATCTCCACGGCGGCCCGCGCGTAGGCGGCAGTGATCGCCTCGCGGCTGGTGGCCGTGACCCATACGACCAGATCGACTGTGCCCTCGTCCCAGACGCGGCGGGCATGTTGGGCTGCGAGTTGCGTCTTGCCGACACCGCCGAGGCCGACGAGCACGTGACACTGCACGGCAACGACTTGGTCGTGCTCTGACCTACGGAGGGCCGTTCCTGCGGTGCGAACGCCTTGGAAGCAGTCGGCCCTTCGCGGCAAGATGCCAATCTGGCGCGGCCAGGGCACCGCCGGGGGCGACGAGGCGTAGTAGACGACTTGGCCACCGTCGGCGACGGTGCCTACGGCAAGACTGTGATCACGGGCGTCGACCGTCATGCTGCCCGGTGTGTCCATGGGCACGGGGGGCCCGTGAGGTGAGGGGCGGTGAGCAGCCGGTCCGTTCAGCCCTGGAACGAATCCGGCGCGGTAGGGGGGCCCATGTGCACCCCTCCCTGCACGACCCCGGCCGCGATCGAGCCCTGCCCCGCTGCGTGGATCTCCACGTTGCCGCCTGCGGCCAGTCCGCCTGGTCCGGCTGACACTCCGCGCTGCCGGGCGTGCCGGGCCAGCAAGTCGCCCAGTTTACCGGCGGCCACGTCGCGCTCGCTGGCGTCGAGGCTCTCGAGCAAGGACTCGATGCGTGCCTGCCAGAAGGCTTCTTGGCGAACCCGGGACAGATCGCCCTCGTCGAGGTCAGCTGACAGCACGATGGATGCGGTTCGGTCCAGACGCGCGAGCTCCGTGCTTTCGCGTTGAGCTTCGCCCCGACCGAACCAGCCGGCCACCGCCTGCCTGAGCCCGGTCCATGCCTCCGTGCCGGCTGCGGTCACCACTGCCGTACCACCTGCCGCCGCCAGCGTGACCAATGCCTGCTCAAGCATCTGTGCACCCCCCATGTGGTCGTGGACGTGTCCAAGACAGTAGCGGTGCGTTTCGGCGCTGATCAGCTCATGGCGGGAACTCAACCATCGGATGGCCGCCCGGGAACGCCGGCTCGGTTCTCGCCGCCCGGGCCGGGATGGGGGACCGGCTCCGGCCGACTCGCGGACGCGCGATCCAGCAAGAACGTCACATCACCCGTGACCGGGCACCCCGGAGGGCGAAGACGTTCCGAGAGGGGTGGTCCACCGTGTGGATGACTGAGCACAGCCGACTCGCGGCCTCCCGGCTCCTCCAACCACGGCGTTCCCTTCGGGTGATCCGATTGTGGGTTGATGTGTGCCGTTGGCCGAGGTTCCACCATCGACCGACGGCGGAAGTGGGCCGCCGACGGGACCTGGGCGAAGGCCTTCACCGACCTCCTCGCCCAGGCCGACGCCGAAGGTGACCTCGCCTCGGTCGTCCCGGTCGACTCCACCATCGTCCATGCCCATCAGCACGCCACCGGGGCCCACCAAAAGGGGAGTCAGGGGTCTACGGCGCGCGTGTGTCGCCGCGGCTGCTGCCGGTACGGTGCGTAGCGGTCGCCAACCGCGCTAGGCCGGGGCTTGGCGGTTGACGTGGTGGAGCGGCACATCGAAGCGGCTTGCGGCGGTAGCGCGCCGGAGCTCACCCCGGCTGCGTTGCGCAGGACGAGTGATGCTGCGTGACCTGCGCTGAGCGCATGACGGCGCCCGGCGAGGGAGGTTCCCCGCCGGGTCCGTCGGAGTGCGCGGGCGCCAGTGCCGGTGACAGCGGGGAGGCTTCTCCCGCGCTCAGCGGCGTCGCCTACGGGTTGCCAAGGTGCCGCCGACGCCTGCCACGTGAAGAGCGAGCAGCATGAGGCCGAGGATCATGAAATTGCCGGACGAGAATACGTGGTTCGTCGAGATCTCCGCCGCGTTGATCAAGAAACTGATGAAGAACAGCACTGCGGCCGCGATGCCGAGCATCATGACTCCTTCCAGAAGGTGTCATCCGTATGCCCGGCAACTCCAACTGCATGCAGGCGCGTTGCGCCCTCGTCGACCCGCTGGTCCCCATGCTCGCCCGGCCGGGCCGTGCCTGCTCCCGGCCCAACTGGTCGGAGGGTCAACCCACCATGGGCTCAAGGACAACCTCGATCGTCAGGGCGAACCGGGGCCGTGTGGTGCGGCCCGTGCCTTGGGCGGCCTGGAGCGTCCGATCGCTGCTGCCTAGCCACAGCCTCACGACCAGATCGGGAAGGTACTGCTCCATGGGAATCGCGGTGCGCCGGATCGACTGCGGCCGACCATGCCCTCACGGCGCGAGACCTGCCCCACACCCGACAATTCATCGGACCTGCCGAAGCTGACGCTCCACCAACAGTCCATCCGAGTCGACACCCCGCACCGACACCCCGCACCGACACCTCCACCTGACCTGCAACGATCAGCCGGAACCTCTCCAGAGGGGCAGCCGATCATGCTCGATTTGCCCGATCACCTGTGTGCCCCGTTCGGTTTGCTGTGTTCCCACGGACCAGGCCGAGACACCACAATCCGCTACGTCTGCAGGGTGCGAGCTCGGACAATGGAAGAGCTGGGAGTAACGACCCTCCAAGATCGAGACAGGTTGCCGAGGCAATGACTGAAACGCAGTCCACCACGCAGATGGTCACCTTTGCAGCCTGGCGGGACGATGCACTTCACGCGGGCGGCCCGGATGGCCGCCGTTACGTCACCTTGGCTGAGCTTGTGGTCCGACTCGGGAGTTACGGACTTGGGCTGACATGGAAGGCTCGGATGTTCGACGACCAGCCACACCCGGCGTTCGCTCGGATGATGAAGGCTGCTTCGGCAGGCAATGGAATCCCGACCCTTCAGTTGCTGGCCATGGAAGCGCCCTACCTGCAAGCGATCGACGGCGACTTCGAGGGCTATGCTGGCAACGAACTCGTGCTGACCCTGAGGGAGTTCGACAGCTCCAACTGGGATGTCCGCACAGCCGACACATGGGTGCTGAGCGAGATCCAACGGCGTTACCCCGACGCCAGGCCAATGACCTCAGAGGAATGGGAATCCACGAACTGATTCTCCGATGACGGAGCGCTCCGAGAAATCCACGACTCCGGCGATTGTGTCCGGCCCACCGAGCGGCGCCGCGGGTACGGGAACGGCCTCGGCAGGGACGTGACCTTCATGGGGGTGACCGCCCGTTTGACCGGGCGGAAGTCCGATCAGGATCCAGCCGCGTGGATGCGGCTCCGGAGCTCAAACACGGTGCTGGCCTTCGGCCGGGCCACGTGAATGGTGCCCTCCCGGCGCCGTGAATGTCTGGCGGGCGACGCCGGTGACAGAGGCAGCCTCGTAGAGCTCAGGAAGGCTGGCGCTGCGAGCGCCGCGCCGCTGGGAGAACGGCGCCAAGGACCCCACCTGCTCCACTGCCGAGCACCAGGCCGATCGCCGTGTTGTCGAAGACAGTCAGCCCGAGCACCAGCCCCACTGCGATGCCGATCAGCATGCCTGCAATCAGGCCCGTGCTGATGGACGGTGCGCCGGCGTTCTCGTTGTTCGTCACACGACCATTGTGCAGAAGTGATCCCTTGGAGACGAGATCCGATACGGCCAACCTTTGAAGCAGGCCTGACCATAAAGAACTAGGGTCCTATTCGTATCCCCTGCGCGGGCCGGCCTTGATTCCTGGGCTGGGCTGGTGCCGATGAACGCGAACAAGGCCTCGGAGCGGGCTGCTCAGACTTGCGGTGCCCCCTCCCGCCGGACGCCGAACCGGACGCGGTGTTCCGCTCAGCAGCATGTACTTCCAGGCAGCGGCCGCGAGTTCGGAGCCCGCGGGATCGTGGGGTGGACCCGCGATTCGTTGAGCTCCGGCAGCGTCGCGGGTGCCGTCAATCGCATCAAGATGTGAGAGGACGAGGTCTCCCCGCTCTCCCCGCTCAGGCACGCGAACCTCAACATGCTGCGCCGCTAAGGCGTCACCGCCTCCACCTCGGCCGCCTGTGCCGCGCGCCCGCTGTACAAGGCGGAAGCACCAGAGCTGGATCCGGCTGGCGACGGGGGGCGGGCTGGAACGGGCCGGGTCGGAGGTCATCAGAGAGAAGGGATGGCCGGCGGAATCGCGGAGTACGCGCCCCTTACCGGGGTTGGGCTGGTGGGCTGCCCTGGTCGCGCCGACGGCCAGGACGGGCTGCGGCCCCGACACCAAGCTGACCGACCGGCGTAGGTCCGCGGTCTGGAGTTCCTCAGGCAGATTGGCGCCCCATGGGTTCGTGTGCCACTGGACGGTCGAGCCGTCCTCAGCCGCTCCTCCGACGCCGAGGTGCGCCATGAAGCTGCCGGGAGCGGCGCCGCGCCAGTGCGGTTCGCCGGGATCGATCCACACGGTGTCGCCCGTCCGGATCGGCGCGACGTCACGGCCCTCGCCCTGGACCGTTGAATGATCGCCTTTGGTCTGGTGCTCACGTAACCGCGTTCCCAGAGCAATTCGGCGGTGGACTCGATCAGTCGGCCCTGAGTACTCATGCAGGCGGTGTACAGACGAGTGGGCACGGAATGCGGCGTGACCCCCGTGCGTCAAGATCGTTGGCAGCGCATGAACAACACGAAGCGTGTATGTGCCACTGTCGTCCTCGCGGGCGCTGTCCTTGCGATGGCGGGTCCTGCTGCCCAGGCTGCTGACGGGCCGGGTCTTCCGGTTCTCTCTCGCATCACGGCCATGGACCCTGCAGGACCCGGGTTCCTGGGGCCCACCTCGCGTGTCACTGCGATGGACCCCGCCGGCCCCTTCTTCGCTGGCCCGACCAGCCGCATCACGGCCCTCGATCCCGCGGGACCGTTGTTCCGGGGACTGCTGCTCTAGACCGCCAGGGCGGATCGTGCCCAGAGGGCGGCGACGGCCAGGGTGTCGGTGGTGGCCTTGCCTACCCTGTGTTCCATGTGGTGCCCCGTCTGGTGCCTCCAGAGGCTTCCGGGGCCGTCCTGCACCGCGGGCCCCGGAAGCTGAAGCTGGCCCGGTCTCGCTTAGCCGATGACCCTGACCTGTTCCGCCTCGGGACCTGATGCTCCGGGGGCGATCTCGAACTCGACCCGCTGGCCGTCCTCCACGACCTTGTACCCGTCCGCCTGGATGGAGTGGGCGTGGAAGTACACGTCCTGGCCGCCGTCGACCGCGATCCACCCCTCGCCCTTCTCCGTGTCGAAGGTCTTTACTGAGCCCTGAGCCATGACGTCTCCTGCCGGCCTGTATCTGAGCGACCTGCTCAGACGATCGGGAGCCATACCCAGCCGCCCATCGGATCATCCGCTGCGCAGCGTGTTCCTTGATCACATGCAGTGGGTCACGTGATCCGTTCCTGCTCTCGATACCGATCGGGGAGAGCTGTTCGGGTTCCATCGCGACTCGTACCTCACCAGCCTCCCCGGCCTGGCCCGTCATGGCCGTCGCGATGGACCGCGTGCACGGCGAGGGGGTCGGCGTCGATCAGACGGGCCCCGTCGTCCTCGCCGCTAATCCCGCTCCCGCCGCTACTACTGCATCTGCTTTCGCCTCCGCCCGTGCGGCGTCGGGGCCTGGTGGGGTCAAGGCTGCGTGCCTGGCCGCGATCCGTGGGCGCCGCGGACGCCCCGGTCTTTGCTCCGCCCCCACCGTGCCCCGGAGCTGGTCGTACGGTCCCACCCGCCGGGCCCCGGGTGCGCCCTTACGTCGGAGGGCCAGCCTCTTCACGCAGGACGGCCCCGACCACACGCCAGGGAGACCCGCGAAGCTGTTCCACCCTGTGGTCAGGTCGCGATGGGTGTGTAGGGCGCTGCTGCGAACCGGACCAGGGTACGAAGATTCGTGAAGTAGGAGGCGCAGTACTCCTCGTTGATGTGAGGCATGATCCTGTCGAGGTTGGTGATGCAGGCCCAGAGGGAGGCGATGCCGCTGTCGTCGAGTCCGCCTTTCAGTTCCCTCTGTACGAGGCCGGCGACGTCGGCGTCCAGGAGAACTAGGTCCACGCCGTCGAAGTCCACGCCGCGGAAGCCGTCGGGGAACAGGGCATGCAGGTGCGCCTCCCACAGTCGGGAGAGGCCGCTGGTGGGCTGTGTTCGTCCCCTGGCGGCGGCCTTGGCCTCGGCCGTGGAGGGTGGGGGAAGGAGCAGGGAGACGGCGTCGAAGACGGCACGCACCAGTGCGACGGCACGGAGCGGGTGGAGGGCGGCACTTGATTCGGCGCCCTGGGCGAGCTTGTCGCGTAGCAGTCGGGTGCGGTGGAGTTCGGCGGCGAGTCCGGCCGTGATGAGCCCTGCGTCGGTGGCCCGCGTTCGATCAGGTCGTGGAGCGGCTCGCTCGTGGCCAGGCGCTGCGCGAGGACGTGCTCCAGGGCGAACAGGGAATGCGTGACGCCGGCGGTGGCGAACTCGTACCGGGTAGTAGGAGTGCCGGATGAGCTCGCGGGAGGTTTCCATCGCGCTCATGACGTACATCGACGCATTGGCGGGCAGAACCAGTTCGGCCCCAGGGCGTGCATGTCCGCGTAGTCGAGAACGAGGTCGCGGGCGCGCGGGTCCCGTATCGGCCGGAGGAGCGGGTCAGATGGCGGTGGCAGGATGGTCACCGGTGCAGTCTCGTCGGCGGAAGGCTGTCGGTGTCAGCGGATGTGCTCGGGCGGTTGGTGACCCGCTGCCGCATGCGGTCGCCTACCCGTCCGACCTCAAATGGGCCACCTCATTTGGTGATGGGCAGACTCCCTGAAACGAGCAGAGCCAGCTGGTGCAACCGTCGACAGTGCTGGGCTCCTGCAACGTCATTGATTTCAGGGATGACTTGGCCCAGGTCCTCGATGCGGCTCTGAAGGAGGATGCTGTCCTTCGAGTCGAGCGTGCCGCTGTTGTCGAGCCAACGAAGAACGCAGCCGGCAACGTCCAACTCCACGAGCCACACATGCGTGCCCCCGAACGTGGCATGCCGCAAGCTGTCGGGGAAGGGCTCCTGGCGGAAGTCCTGCCAGAGACGATCGGCGGTCTGCACCCGCTCCGTCGATTCGCTCATGCGATCCATTCTGCAGTAGTCGTTGAGCTGGATTGGTGTTTCGCCTCCATCCGGTGTGGCATACGAGGGCGATGGCTCGGACGAACGTGAAGAGCAGCTACCGGCTGACGGTGACCGAGGCGGAGATGAGGTCGGCGTCACGACCCGCGACGTCCCCCCCCCGATGGCCGAGGCCGAGTCCGGACGGTACGGCCTCGTACGGAGCCACTACACCGCTGCCGAAGTCCCCAACGTCACCTCGTGGGTGCCCGTCGGCGGCATCGTTGGGTGGCTCCGTCCGTGGAGGGATCGTGCTGCGAGCGGACGCGAACGCATTGGCTCTGCCCAGAAGTTCCCCCAAGGATCGGAGACTGCAGCTCATGAAGCGAGACCGTTGGGCACTGGTCGGCATGATCGGACTCGGGCTCGGGGTGCTCGGCATGGCCCTCTCCCTGCTCGATCGCTTCCTCAGCTGAGGCGCCTCGTCGGCCGCGAGGTTGGGACGCCGAAGGTGACATCGTCGTGCTACGTCGAGCCCTGGCACGGCGGATCCGCCTCGCACACGCTCCGTTGGCCGGAGGTGTCGTGTACGGTCTCGCACCTCGTCTGGGGTCTGACAGTTGACCCGCCCCGCGGCGTGCTCTGCTGAGGTGCGGCGGGCCGAGAAGTCGTCCCCGCGGACTTGGGGCTGCTGACGCGGATGAGGGCCTGGTTCTCGCTCTCGCGCCGGACCGTGACGTAGGAGTCGGCGGAGGTCAGGGCTTCGTGCGGGTGCAGAAGGCGATGAGGGGTGCGAGGAGACCGGTCACGACGAGGCTTCCGAACATGATCATGAGAACGCCGATCACGAAGAGCCCGCTTCCGTCGTCGGACCAGTCGTAGGAGGCGGCGACCGTCAGCCCGGTGGTGGTGCCCAGGACGGCGGCCGCTTGGTAGTGGTGGGAAGCGGCCCAGGAGACGAGGGCCAGCAGGGTCAGTACGAGTCCGATGACCTGCCACGGCTGGTAGGGGCCGGTCTCCGACCCGTCCGGTTGCACGTAGCGGACTTGGTCCCAGCCCAGCCAGGCCGCCCATCCCGCGATCGACGTCGCGGTCAGTGCCAGGATCGCCAACGGCTGGGGGAGGGGCTTCGGCAGTTCGATTCGCATGGCCTCAGTGTTCGGATTCATCCGAGTGCCCGTCAGAGCGCATGTACTCAGATCCGTGTGAGTAGCCGGCGCCTTGGACGGTGAAGCGGCCGGTGGTGGTCGTTTCACGGTTTCCGCTCCCGAACGTGGCTGGGCCCCGACCCAGGGGGAGGGGGTCGGGGCCCAGCGGGTGACGGTGGTCCGTCGTGTGTGTGGCTAGTGCCGGAAGGTGTCCTTGACGTCTTCCTTGGCCTGGCGGGCCTTGCCCTTGGCCTGGTCGGCGTGGCCGTCGGCGGTCATCCGCTTGTTGCCGGCCATGCGGCCCATGGCCTCCTTGGCAGTGCCCTTCGCCTGCTCAGCGTGCGCCTTGGCCTTCTCTGTGCCCGACATCGGGACCTCCTCGTGTAGTACCGGATTGGTCGTGACGCTCTCGTGCTCCCGATCGCCGCCTGCAAACCCCCGGCTGTGTGCGGGTTTCTCGAGGCCGCCGAGGTCTACCGTCCCCGCACCGGCCGAAGACGCGCAGCTCATCCTTGAGTCCGAGGTCCTGTACTGGATCCGCAACTTCCTCCGCCACTCCTACGAGTTCCCGCTCGGCATCCGAAACGTCCAGGCCGACACCTGACCGGCCCCGTGAACGGCTTGCCCCCTGGAAGGCGCCGGGGCCCGACACCCGGCCCCGGCCTGGTGCTGCTGAAAGCCTCGGACCGTACCGCCGATCTCCAGTTGCGCTACGACCGTGTCGATCACCCGGAGAAGGTCCGTGCCGAGATGTTCCGGGCGAGCGGGCAGCGCATGGGCAAGTGGTCACGCAGACGTGGGTGTCGACCGTAGTGCGTCACCCTGGGGGCGTCGCGGTGGTCTTCGTCGTAGCTGGTGATGCGTTGGGCCGGGGCTGGGAATCTTTCAAGTAGCTGCGTTGATCCATTAGTTCGGGGCACTTGAGGGTCAGGCCGGTCTATCTCGGGACCAGGTCGCAGGGTGATCTCCGAAGGAGCGGCGGATGACGACGCAGTACAGCAACCAGCCCACCGGCCAGCAGCCCCACGACGCCTCGCGCGGCGCGTCGGGTAACAACGTCCTGAGCATCGTGGCGATCGTGCTCGGCGTGATCTCCTTGATCTTCCTGCCGATCGTGTTCGGGGTGGTCGGCGTGGTGCTCGCCATCGTTGCCAAGACGGTCCGGCACGAACGGCTCGCCACGATCGCCATAGTCGTGAGCGCCGTCGGCCTGATCGGCGGGATGATCCTCGGAGTCGTCGTCGCGAGCTCCTGAGCCGAAGCCGAAGCCGAAGCCGAAGCCGAAGTCGACGCCGCACCGCCACCTCGGCCGGTGGCCGGCCCCCTCCAGCACGGATGCGGCGACCTGGAGGGAGTCCGCGCCGTCGAAGCCGTCGAAGTCCTCGTCGGCCAGAGCGGTCTTGCGGGCGGCCTCGGCCGAGGCCTC